>NZ_JRQN01000096.1 GCF_000785785.1 Streptococcus uberis | reverse complement strand
CCGACCTCACGCTTATCAGGCGTGCGCTCTAACCACCTGAGCTACGCGCCCAAGCCCTTAATATAGCTTGGGTAAAACTATAAAGCGGGTGACGAGAATCGAACTCGCGACAACAGCTTGGAAGGCTGTAGTTTTACCACTAAACTACACCCGCTTAAATAATGGCGCGAGACGGAATCGAACCGCCGACACATGGAGCTTCAATCCATTGCTCTA
>NZ_JRQN01000095.1 GCF_000785785.1 Streptococcus uberis | reverse complement strand
TTTCTAGATAGTCTTTCCAGATATGTCGGATGACAACCTTTTGGTGAGTCACACTCTCAGTACACACTTCTAGAAGGGGGCAAGAAGCACAAATTTCGGGGTCGCTTTTATATTCTCGGTAGCCAGATCGATTTGTTGTTGTATAGGACAATACTTGGTTTTCGGGACAAAGATAAGAATCATAATACTCATCATAACTAAAGGCATTTGGTCTTAACT
>NZ_JRQN01000094.1 GCF_000785785.1 Streptococcus uberis | reverse complement strand
TCAAGTTAGCCATTTAGTAAAAACTCTTTAGGAGATTTATAATCTAGTATTTTTTAGGATAGTTATTTATCCAATTTTCAATGAATGCGACCTGTTTTAGGGTCGCATTCTTGCTTCCCTTAGGTAACCAGCGGCGAATGAGTCTGTTATGGTTTTCATTTGTTCCTCGCTCCCATGAGGCGTAAGGATGTGCATAATAGATGTGTTCAGGGTCAAAAACCTCAG
>NZ_JRQN01000093.1 GCF_000785785.1 Streptococcus uberis | reverse complement strand
TGTTAGAATATAGATATTCAATTTTGAGTGGACTACTTAAGTAATGAGAACGTTACGAGATCTGTATGAAAATAGGAAACAGACGCAGTGTGCAAGACACACAAGGAGGTTTATCTTTTTCCCAAAGATTTTAGTTCGACTACAATTCACTCAGTCATTAGAGAGTAGTTTCATAAGTTAAGTGACGATAGCCTAGGAGATACACCTGTTCCCATGCCGAACACAG
>NZ_JRQN01000092.1 GCF_000785785.1 Streptococcus uberis | reverse complement strand
TGTTAGAATATAGATATTCAATTTTGAGTGGACTACTTAAGTAATGAGAACGTTAAGAAATCTGTATGAAACTAGGAAACAGCCGCAGTGTGCAAGACACACAAGGAGGTTTATCTTTTTTACTAAGATTTTAGTTGGAATACAATTCACTCAGTAAAACGAGAGTTTTACACATAAGTTAAGTGACGATAGCCTAGGAGATACACCTGTTCCCATGCCGAACACAG
>NZ_JRQN01000091.1 GCF_000785785.1 Streptococcus uberis | reverse complement strand
ATGGCGCGAGACGGAATCGAACCGCCGACACATGGAGCTTCAATCCATTGCTCTACCAACTGAGCTACCGAGCCATCAACAACATATTCATGTTTATTGCGGGAGCAGGATTTGAACCTACGACCTTCGGGTTATGAGCCCGACGAGCTACCTAGCTGCTCCATCCCGCGATAAGAAAAAGGAGGATGTGGGATTCGAACCCACGCACGCTTTTACACGCCTGACGGTTTTCA
>NZ_JRQN01000090.1 GCF_000785785.1 Streptococcus uberis | reverse complement strand
ACCTCGAATCGTTTTCCCATCCACTGAAATAAGTCTGTGAACAGCATCTAAGCTCGTCAATGATTGTTCAAATTGAACTTTGAGTTCTTTCAAACAATCTGAATTAACAAGACTAACCACTCTTTCTAAAGTATCATGAGATGGACAACCAGCGCTTAAATCCACATAGTCCGAAAAGGAAGATTCATTCATTTCTATAAAATCTTCCATTTCCGTCCACGTTTCAATACCAGCTAGT
>NZ_JRQN01000089.1 GCF_000785785.1 Streptococcus uberis | reverse complement strand
GTACTGTCTTGAACACCATCTTTGTTGGTATCTTCCCAAACAGTATCTCCAATTGTATGCGGTACTTTTACAAAGCCTGAGTCAATTGTTGGATTATCTTGACCAGCTACAGTTACTGTTACGCTTGTTCCATCTGAATCCTTAGCATCGTCGCCAACATTCGGTGTTGTTGGTGTGTAACCTACTGGTGTTTCAAAGTCTATTGTGTAAGTTCCATCTGCTAATCCCGGGAACTCATA
>NZ_JRQN01000088.1 GCF_000785785.1 Streptococcus uberis | reverse complement strand
ATGGGAGTTAACGGGTTCGAACCGCTGACCCTCTGCTTGTAAGGCAGATGCTCTCCCAGCTGAGCTAAACTCCCATGTTTGGAACTTTAACTCAGCTGGGCAGTGTAGAAAGCTTTCGCTTCCCCTATCTACCACTTGAAACAGTCCACTGGACTCTTTCAACTAAGCTAAACTCCCATTGAGTGGTACAAGCTAAGCGACTTCCGTATCTAACAGGGGGCAACCCCCAACTACTTCAGGCGTTCT
>NZ_JRQN01000087.1 GCF_000785785.1 Streptococcus uberis | reverse complement strand
GGACAAAGATAAGAATCATAATACTCATCATAACTAAAGGCATTTGGTCTTAACTTATCTTTCTTACCACGAGGCCTAGTATAAGGGAAAACAGGTCTTACCTCATTATCCAAGAGTAACTTGGCAATACTAGGGGTCTTGTAACCTGAATCAGCGATAATAAAGTCTGGTTGGAACCCTTTTATCTTCTTCCAAAGTGCTGGAAAGGCCTGACTATCATGAGTATTTCCAGAATCTACAGTATAAGCTAAGACCCAACCAT
>NZ_JRQN01000086.1 GCF_000785785.1 Streptococcus uberis | reverse complement strand
ACAACAATTGGAAGGTCTCTGAGATGCAAAACTATTATACACCAAAAGGTAAACAATTAACACTAGCTGAGCGTCAAATGATTGAACGTTGGCTTAAAGAAGGAAAATCCAATCGCGAAATGGCGAGAAGATTAGCTAAAGCTCCTCAAACCATTAACAATGAAGTCAAGCATGGGCAAGTTAGGCAGCTAATCCGTAAGGGAAAGTATGAGCTAGTTTACTCAGCTAACTTTGCACAAAACATCTATGACAATAACCGTAAACGCTCTG
>NZ_JRQN01000085.1 GCF_000785785.1 Streptococcus uberis | reverse complement strand
CGTAATATATGAATATAAGAAAAGACAAACCAGTAGGAAAACTACTTTGTCTTCAATCTGAAAGTTAAGGTTATCCTTAACTTTTTTATTTTGTTTAGTTACGACAAACGCATGAAGAAAGATTTGTTTTCAGAAATGAAGATTCATAATGACAAAATCAATCAAAGTAGTAAACTAGAAGTGAGGTGACTATGACGATTGATTTTATTGTTTCTATTGCTGAACGAACAGCTGAATTGGATGGGCGTCAAGCTTGGAAAGTTCATTACCCGTTA
>NZ_JRQN01000084.1 GCF_000785785.1 Streptococcus uberis | reverse complement strand
GGATAAATAACTATCCTAAAAAAATACTAGGTTACAAATCTCCAAAAGAGTTTTTATTGGCTGGCTAACTTGAACTTATAATTTGCCTTCTGAAATATTTTTGTAAAAAATAGAAATATGAAGAAAAAGATATTGACAAAATATTGAAATATAGCTATACTAATAAAGTTGTCAAATCAAAGCCAAGTTGTAGATTAAAAAACAAACAAAAGTAATAAAATCTATTGACAAAGGCTACATGATCTGATAGACTATAATAGTTGTCTCGTAAGAGAGAAAAGACCTTTGAGAACT
>NZ_JRQN01000083.1 GCF_000785785.1 Streptococcus uberis | reverse complement strand
AAAGATAAGAAAGCTGAAGTTGAAGCAGATGGTGCCGTTAATCCAGATGAAAAAGCAGCCGTAGATGGCTTAAACGCGACAACGACTGAGAAGAAAGATACAGCAACTCCGTTAGTAGATAGCTTACCAGAAGGCCCAGTCAAAGAAGCGTTGAAAGATCGTCTTGATAAAGTAACGACATCAGAAGTCACAGTCAACGATGCGGATAGCAACGGTAAACCAGATTCACAAGATGCCGCAGAACAAGCCGCTGAAGCAGCCGTGAAAGCAGCCGAAGATGCCGCACAAGCTGGAAAAGATAAGAAAGCTGAAGTTGAAGC
>NZ_JRQN01000082.1 GCF_000785785.1 Streptococcus uberis | reverse complement strand
GTACTTGGTTTGGGACCAAGGTGTCGCAGGTTCGAATCCTGTCTTCCCGATTGATGGCGGTGTAGCTCAGATGGCTAGAGCGTCCGGTTCATACCCGGAAGGTCGGGGGTTCGATCCCCTTCGCCGCTATTGTTTCTTTTGGATTTATTGGACCTTTAGCTCAACTGGTTAGAGCACTCGGCTCATAACCGAGCGGTCGTAGGTTCGAGTCCTACAAGGTCCATGTAATGGAGGATTACCCAAGTCCGGCTGAAGGGAACGGTCTTGAAAACCGTCAGGCGTGTAAAAGCGTGCGTGGGTTCGAATCCCACATCCTCCTT
>NZ_JRQN01000081.1 GCF_000785785.1 Streptococcus uberis | reverse complement strand
AGTGTGACTCACCAAAAGGTTGTCATCCGACATATCTGGAAAGACTATCTAGAAATTTGTGAAGATATTCGGCATCAAAGAGGTATGAAAGAACTCTATAAGCTACGTAAGCAGAGTATTGAGCGGCTTTTTGGAAGGGCTAAAGAATATCACAACCTTCGTTATACGAGAGAAATTGGAATGTCCAAAATGAAAGCTAAGGTTGGACTGACTTTGGCGTGCCTAAATCTCAAAAAATTGGTTAAAATGATGGCATGAAGGCTTTTTATTTTGGCTTAAATAGCATAATTTATCAGATTTTAGAGAAATTAAGACTAGACAA
>NZ_JRQN01000080.1 GCF_000785785.1 Streptococcus uberis | reverse complement strand
ATAATCACCAATCTTATAAGTGTCTTTAACGAATCCACTATCAATCGTTGGATTATCTTGACCCGCTACAGTCACTTTGACTACTTGACCATCTGAATCACTCGTATCATCACCTACATTTGATGTTGTAGGGGTATAACCTTTTGGTGTCTCAAAGGTAACCGTATAGTCACCATCTGGTAGATCTGTAAATTCATAATGGCCACTTGAATCTGTCGTCGTTGTAACAGTTGTGCCATCTGGATTGGTAAGGGTTACTGTTACCCCTGGAATTCCTGGTTCACCTGCATCTTGGTGACCATCTTTGTTGGTATCTTCCCAAACAGTATCTCCAATAGTATG
>NZ_JRQN01000079.1 GCF_000785785.1 Streptococcus uberis | reverse complement strand
TGCCAACCAAATCAATGCCTTTATCGGAATTGACCTCAGACACTATGAATCTGGGAACTTTCTTGCCAAGGAATATATCACCAAACGTGGCAATCCTTATGCCAGAAAGATTCTCTTCAAGTGTATTCACAACATCGCTTCAGCTAGTCACACTAATCCTTGTCATATAGCAGACTTTTATGAGAAACGAAAAAGACAATCGGAACTAGCTTCAACTAAGCCACATACGATTGCCTCCATATATCGTCTTATTCGGACAATGTATTACCTTATAACGCATAACAAACTTTACGATTATACTTCGATCCAAAATCATTAAAGCTTTTATGCCATATTATTCTAACACCTTATTTTTAAAAAGGCTAGATAAGGTGTT
>NZ_JRQN01000078.1 GCF_000785785.1 Streptococcus uberis | reverse complement strand
GACCCTAAAACAGGTCGCATTCATTGAAAATTGGATAAATAACTATCCTAAAAAAATACTAGATTATAAATCTCCTAAAGAGTTTTTACTAAATGGCTAACTTGAACTTGTAATTTGCCATTTGTCTATTAATTTAATTGACTTTTTACATACTTTGTTTTAAAACTAAGAATATAAGGAGGCATTTATGATAAATTTTCTATTACTAAAAACTTTACATAGTACTTTAAAATTAACTATTACAGTATGTGATGAATCATTTATAATTCTAAAAAAATACAATTCAGGACAAATTACTTCATCCTATTATGATTACCGTCTTATCTTAAATGATTTTACTAAAACAAATGATAATTTTTTATTTCACTATGGCTTTCTGGGAGAAT
>NZ_JRQN01000077.1 GCF_000785785.1 Streptococcus uberis | reverse complement strand
GAGTGCTTATTGACCCTGACAGACCGAAAGAGTCGCTATCAGATTATCCGTATCATTCCTGATAAGTCTACAGCTTCAGTTAATCAAGCCTTGTTGGCTATTTTGAAGGACTATCAAATCAACTCCATTACAGCGGATAATGGGACAGAGTTTAGTCGCTTATCTGAGGTTTTTGACCCTGAACACATCTATTATGCACATCCTTACGCCTCATGGGAGCGAGGAACAAATGAAAACCATAATAGACTCATTCGCCGCTGGTTACCTAAGGGAAGCAAGAATGCGACCCCAAAACAGGTCGCATTCATTGAAAATTGGATAAATAACTATCCTAAAAAAATACTAGGTTACAAATCTCCAAAAGAGTTTTTCTTGGCTGGCTAACTTGA
>NZ_JRQN01000076.1 GCF_000785785.1 Streptococcus uberis | reverse complement strand
TTGATGTCGATACGGACGTTGAGGCACTTATCGACGTTGAGCCTGATACTGATGTTGAAGCGCTTTGTGACGTTGAGCCTGATACTGATGTCGAAGCACTTTGTGACATTGATGTCGATACAGATGTCGAATCGCTTTGCGACGTTGATGTCGATACGGATGTCGATGCGCTTTGCGACATTGATGTTGATACGGACGTTGAAGCACTTATTGATGTTGAAGTCGATACGGACGTTGAGTCACTTATCGATGTTGAAGTCGATACTGATGTCGAAGCGCTTTGCGACGTTGAAGTCGATACTGAGCTCGATGCCAAGGCACTTGTACTGGTCGAAGCACTTAAGATAGTCTACTTGTACTAGTTGAAGTACTTAAGCTTGTAGATGATGATGTACTCGTACTAGTTGAAG
>NZ_JRQN01000075.1 GCF_000785785.1 Streptococcus uberis | reverse complement strand
CATCTTGGTGACCATCTTTGTTGGTATCTTCCCAAACAGTATCTCCAATAGTATGAACCTCTTTAACAAAGCCTGAATCTAGAGTCATGTCATCTGCACCATTGATTGTTACAGTAACTGTTCTACCATCTGAATCACTTGCATCATCACCTACATTTGATGTTGTAGGGGTATAACCTTTTGGTGTCTCAAAGGTAACCGTGTAAGTTTTACCATCTTCAAGTCCCGGGAACTCATAGTGACCAGTTAAATCTGTCCTTGTTATAACAGTTGTGCCATCTGGATTGGTAAGGGTTACTGTTACTCCTGAAATACCTGGCTCACCTGCATCTTGGACACCATTTTTATTAGTGTCTTCCCAGACATAATCACCAATCTTATAAGTGTCTTTAACGAATCCACTATCAATCGTTGGATTA
>NZ_JRQN01000074.1 GCF_000785785.1 Streptococcus uberis | reverse complement strand
CTTTTGCCATAATAATTACCTCCTTGGTAACATCATAACACGCAGTGAAAAACCGCCAAGTGGAGAGCGTTGCGCTGTGTGACTTGTCGGACTCGTCACGCATAATAATGTGACACGTCACAGCGTCTTTAACATAAGGTCACGCCATATCTGAGTTTGGCCGCAGGCCGCTTCGCCATTGCGGAAGCATCCACCGGATGGGCCGGGCATCGATTCGCCGCACTGGCATTTGTGGCTAGCCAGTTCCGCCAGTTGCGCTTTAGCTGGTTGATGTCCTGCACCGCCAGCAGTTCGAAATATTCATCGACGCTGTATGGCTCTTTCCCTGGGCGCCGTGCAGAGCAGTTAGTGGATCTGCTCGAAGATGTGATCGCTAACCTCGAACGTAATCCGATGACGTCCGCTTACAGCGGCGCTGCTCGCCGCTTACAG
>NZ_JRQN01000073.1 GCF_000785785.1 Streptococcus uberis | reverse complement strand
TTTTCCGGCCAGGTCAGGCTGGCGTACATCATTCTGCTGGCGTGGAAGCATTGATCATTTTGCTGAGTCACACAGTCTGGCAGCTTAATTTGTTTGCCGATGCCTACACAAAGGTGTTTGGCGTAAAATACGTCGTTTTGAGTGGTAACGACAAACTGTCGCTGACGGTCATCAAACTCCACCCGCTGAACCTCTTGGTTGAACACCAGTGAGTCCAACCCCGTTGCAGCCCAGTTGAGATAATCGGCAAACTCTTCACGAGAGGCGGTACGCTGTTCGCTGGTCAGAAAACGGTAGAACTTTTTCCGCTTCACCAGATAGTTGAGAAAACTGTAAGGATTGGTGGGTGAAACCGCCGTCACCAGATCCTTCAAAAAGTGGGTCTGCATACTGCTATCTGCCAGGATCATGCCCGGATGCCAAGAAAAGTGCGGTTTGC
>NZ_JRQN01000072.1 GCF_000785785.1 Streptococcus uberis | reverse complement strand
GGGCTTTTTTGTTCGTTTTATAATCTAATTTGAGCCGGTTCACACTTTTCAATGAAAATGACTGAAAATTTTCTCGACGAGTTATGTAGACTGGCTGCCATTATTAATGAGGCACGTGTACATGACTACTGAGCTTGAAACCTCTTTTGCTGACCTGGGGCTGTCTGCTCCGATCATTTCTGCCCTGACCGATCTGGGCTATGAAAAACCTTCACCGATCCAGGCTGAGTGTATTCCTCACCTGTTGAACGGCCGTGATGTGCTGGGCATGGCACAGACCGGTAGTGGTAAAACTGCAGCATTCTCGCTGCCACTGCTGCACAACCTTGACGCTTCCCTGAAAGCACCTCAGATTCTGGTGCTGGCACCGACCCGCGAACTGGCGGTTCAGGTTGCTGAAGCGATGACTGATTTCTCCAAACACATGCATGGCGTTAACGTCGTG
>NZ_JRQN01000071.1 GCF_000785785.1 Streptococcus uberis | reverse complement strand
TCCCCCGGTTCGCCTCGTTTAAGCTATGTATTCAACTTAACGATAGTGGCAACGAATTGCACTGGGTTTCCCATTCGGGTATCGCCGGTTATTACGGTTCATATCACCTTACCGACGCTTATCGCAGATTAGCACGCCCTTCATCGCCTCTGACTGCCTAGGATCCACCGTGTACGCTTAGTCACTTAACCTCACAACCCGAGGTGTTTCTGTAAACAGAGAACACATCGTGCTGCTACATTTGAGAGACTCTATGACAGGTTAATCCTTACCCCAATACTTCTACGGAGGGATAAGTTTCAGCTGTCATGTTTCAATTTTCAGCTTGTTCCAGATTGTTAAAGAGCAAAATACTTCGCAGCATACTGTCGCCAGTACACTCTGAAGTATTGAAATACAGGACTATAATGGTGGAGCTAGCGGGATCGAACCGCTGACCTCCTGCGTGCAAAGCAGGCGCTC
>NZ_JRQN01000070.1 GCF_000785785.1 Streptococcus uberis | reverse complement strand
AGTTCTCAAAGGTCTTTTCTCTCTTACGAGACAACTATTATAGTCTATCAGATCACGTAGCTTTTGTCAATAACTTTTTAAAACTTTTTTGTTTTGACGTCGTCTTGCTTTCTGACAACTTTATTAGTATAGCTAGTTTTACAAGGATTGTCAATAGATTTTTTATTATTTTATCAATTTTTTTGTATATTTTTATAAAAGGAAAGTTCTAAAATGAAGTTAGCCACTTAAGTGTATAAAAAAACATCTCAAAGAGATATAATTGTAATCTACGACAACCACAATTAGAAGGACTCTGAGATGCAAGACTATTATACACCAAAAGGAAAACAATTAACACTAGCCGAGCGTCAAATGATTGAACGTTGGCTTAAAGAAGGAAAATCCAATCGCGAAATGGCGAGAAGATTAGCTAAAGCTCCTCAAACCATTAACAATGAAGTCAAGCATGGGCAAGTTAGGCA
>NZ_JRQN01000069.1 GCF_000785785.1 Streptococcus uberis | reverse complement strand
ATATTTGCAATAGAGCTCTCGTTTTTAAACGTGGCGTTACATAAAATGACATCCGAAATTCAGCCTGCCTCAAGTTTGGAGCAAACATGTCCCATATTGCGCACTTTGCGTCGGCGTTAGTGGTCGTCGCGATCCTGGCACTTTTAGTGTGTCGCGATCGTAAAAGCATCCGCATTCGCTATGTTATTCAACTGTTGGTTATTGAAGTACTGCTGGCCTATTTTTTCCTGCATTCGGAAGCGGGTTTAGGCTTTTGTAAAAGGATTTGCCGCGCTGTTTGACAAGCTGCTCGGGTTTGCTGGGCAAGGGACTGATTTTGTATTCGGCGGTATGGGCGACAAAGGTCTGGCCTTCTTCTTCCTGAAGGTACTGTGCCCAATCGTCTTTATCTCTGCGCTGATCGGTATTCTGCAATACATTAAAGTACTGCCGTTTATCATCCGCATTATTGGTACCGTGCTGTCAAAAGTAAACGGTATGGG
>NZ_JRQN01000068.1 GCF_000785785.1 Streptococcus uberis | reverse complement strand
AGAGCATCTGATTTGTAATCAGAGGGTCGCGTGTTCAAGTCATGTAGCCGGCATTTTAAAAAAGTTTGCGAACGTAGTTCAGTGGTAGAACACCACCTTGCCAAGGTGGGGGTCGCGGGTTCGAATCCCGTCGTTCGCTTTAGGTATAGCCTATAGCCGGGGTGGCGGAACTGGCAGACGCACAGGACTTAAAATCCTGCGATGGTTTTCATCGTACCGGTTCGATTCCGGTCCTCGGCATTAAAATTTAATAATTAGCACCCTTAGCTCAACTGGATAGAGTACCTGACTACGAATCAGGCGGTTAGAGGTTCGACTCCTCTAGGGTGCATCATTTCGGGAAGTAGCTCAGCTTGGTAGAGTACTTGGTTTGGGACCAAGGTGTCGCAGGTTCGAATCCTGTCTTCCCGATTGATATTTATTTTTATAAATATAAAAGACCTTTGAGAACTGAATAAGACAAACCAAACGTGCAGGGTGATATGATAA
>NZ_JRQN01000067.1 GCF_000785785.1 Streptococcus uberis | reverse complement strand
ACATCGATCGATCTCAGACGTACGTAGCTGTACATCGACGATGCTCAGACGTCGTAGCTGTACATCGATCGAGCTTTGAGAAGCGCAAAGCCGAGCCAGCCATTAAACTTTTACACAGTATAAAACTGGTATCGGTGCTCTCGATGATCTATCGCGAAGCTTCATCCGAACTTAAACAGGTGCCTATTGCTGAGGAGTATGCCGGTACTTGGTGGATGTGGCTTCACGATAGCTGGACCGTTATCACCCAGAAGCTGTGTGTACCACTTCGCCCGCCTTGCGCGGGCTTTTTTATGCGTATGGGTCGTAGTCTGTGACCGCCGCACCACGCTTCTCTCCTGGCAGTGCGTGCTGCTTCTTAAGCACAGGGAAAGCAAAGGTTAGAGCCAAGGCGTCAGCGTCGTTTGGTGATCGGCCTAGCAACTCTTTAATCTCATCCTTTTCCTGTAGCACTATTCTGCTGTCTTTCAGCCTTACCTTGAATTCAGACGCGGATAT
>NZ_JRQN01000066.1 GCF_000785785.1 Streptococcus uberis | reverse complement strand
ACGCAACGTGATGTTCGTGCACGTTAGGCCAGAATGCGACCCGGCTACTGGGGTTACGCGTCTTCAGACAACTGCACGCGTTGAGCTGCGTTTTCACCTGGAGCGACAGATCGGCGGGCTGTCGCTATCGATCGAACGCGGCACTCAGGCGGTGGCGACGGTACTTTCGCGGTTGCTGTTCTCCATTTTCCCCATTCTGTTCGAAATCACCTTGGTTTCGGTGATCATGTGGCATCTGTTAAACGGCTGGTTTGCGCTGGCGATTGTGGTGACGGTTGGCTGCTATATTCTGTTCACCGTGATGGCCGTCAGTTGGCGAACCCGCTTCAGACGTGAGCTCAACCGAGCCAACGCCGATACCAACAGCAAATCACTCGACAGCCTGCTGAATTACGAGACGGTCAAATATTTCGGTAACGAGGACTTCGAAGGCCGATCGGTTCAACATGTCGAGTCGCCTGTATGAATACCCACATCAAAAACCAGTTCAGTTTTACCCGC
>NZ_JRQN01000065.1 GCF_000785785.1 Streptococcus uberis | reverse complement strand
CGGACGAGCAGCCAGAACATTGATCATTGCAGCCGCACATGCGGCGCGGCGTTAAGGATGACGCCCGATCAACACCGCTTTATTCCACCCGGCATCGCATTAAAGTGATAAATACCCGGGGCGAAATTTCTGGCATGATACGCACTTACCGGTAAGAGATAACCTCTTGCCATGGCATCATTTTAATCGGTGTTATCGTAGTCAACGCTAACATCGTGAATGCAATTTATTGAATTTAAAGGTTATACGCGATATGGCTAATGTAGGCATTTTCTTTGGCAGCGACACTGGCAATACCGAAAACATTGCCAAGATGATCCAGAAAATTCTTCAGCAGCAGTTTGGTAAAGAGGTGGCTGAAATTCATGACATCGCCAAAAGCAGCAAAGAAGATCTGGAAGCTTTCGATATCCTGCTGCTCGGTATCCCAACCTGGTACTACGGCGAAGCGCAGTGCGACTGGGATGACTTCTTCCCAACGCTGGAAGAAATTGAACTTCAACGGCAAGCTGGTTGCGCTGTTCGGCTGTGGCGATCAGGAAGACTACGCA
>NZ_JRQN01000064.1 GCF_000785785.1 Streptococcus uberis | reverse complement strand
TAGAGCAATGGATTGAAGCTCCATGTGTCGGCGGTTCGATTCCGTCTCGCGCCATTATTTAAGCGGGTGTAGTTTAGTGGTAAAACTACAGCCTTCCAAGCTGTTGTCGCGAGTTCGATTCTCGTCACCCGCTTTATAGTTTTACCCAAGCTATATTAAGGGCTTGGGCGCGTAGCTCAGGTGGTTAGAGCGCACGCCTGATAAGCGTGAGGTCGGTGGTTCGAGTCCACTCGTGCCCATTATTAATTTGGAGAATTACTCAAGAGGCTGAAGAGGACGGTTTGCTAAATCGTTAGGTCGGGTAACTGGCGCAAGGGTTCGAATCCCTTATTCTCCGTAATATGAAACGAGAATATCTTTATGATATATCGTTTTTTTTTAACCATTTTTTGGAGGCTTGTATGAGTAAATATAAATTATCGAGATTTTTCTTTTGGTTTTCAACTACTACTACCATAGTGACAATTTTATTTTTGTTGTTTTCATCTCGTATTTCTCCGCTTGCATCTTCTTATACAAGTTCATATTTATCAAAAATTGGGAAAGTTCTAAAATGAAGTTAGCCACTTAAGTGTATAAAAAAACATCTCAAAG
>NZ_JRQN01000063.1 GCF_000785785.1 Streptococcus uberis | reverse complement strand
ATTTATTGCGTCTCTTTACTGGACGATGGTCTTGTTCAATCAAATTATTCAGGTATTTAATGGTACGATGTTCTGTCCCTTGATAAAAGCCGTATTCTTTTAGTTTCTTAAAGGCACTTGTAATAGAGGGGGCTTTATCTGTGACTACAACCTTCGGTTCATCAAACTGCTTCACTAACCGCTTAAGAAAAGCATAGGCTGCTTGTGTGTCCCGTTTTTTACGTAACCAAATATCCAAGGTTAAACCATCTGCATCGATGGCTCGATACAAATAATGCCATTTTCCTTTAATTTTGATGTACGTTTCATCCATTTTCCATGAATAAAAGGATTTTTTATTTTTCTTTTTCCAAATTTGATAGAGTAGTTTGCCATATTCTTGCACCCAACGATAAATCGTCGTATGAGAAACGTTAATGCCACGATCATATAAGATTTCTTGAACTTCACGATAGCTAAGGTTATAACGAAGATAGTAGCCCACGGCTACAATAATCACATCCTGCTGAAATTGCTTTCCTTTAAAATGATTCATCGTCATTCCTCCTGCTATCTTTTTCTATTATTCTACCTTATTTGATAGTAGATTTAAAACTTTGCAACAGAACC
>NZ_JRQN01000062.1 GCF_000785785.1 Streptococcus uberis | reverse complement strand
TTATCAATCAAGGGATCGCTTTGTTAGAGAAACTGAGCAAGTGCAATCATTGAGTACTGTTTTAAAGTTACGTGATACAGCGATTTTATTTTATACTCAACAGGTACATGGTATAAAAGAGAAAATAATATCACAACATTCAAAAACAGTTATTGGTGTTATTCAATATCTTGAAAACAATCTTAATAATAACATTAAAACTGAAGAAATTGCTAAACAATTTCATATGAGTGAATCTAAATTGCGAAAATTATTTAAAAATGAAAAACAAATGACTATTCAACAATATTTCCTGAATTTAAAAATAGAAGCTGCCAAACAATTACTCTATGAAGGGAAAACACTGGCTCAAATTGCAGAGTTACTTCAATTGGAAAGTTCTAAAATGAAGTTAGCCACTTAAGTGTATAAAAAAACATCTCAAAGAGATATAATTGTAATCTACGACAACCACAATTAGAAGGACTCTGAGATGCAAGACTATTATACACCAAAAGGAAAACAATTAACACTAGCCGAGCGTCAAATGATTGAACGTTGGCTTAAAGAAGGAAAATCCAATCGCGAAATGGCGAGAAGATTAGCTAAAGCTCCTCAAACCATTAACAATGAAGTCAAGCATGGGCAAGTTAGGCA
>NZ_JRQN01000061.1 GCF_000785785.1 Streptococcus uberis | reverse complement strand
ACTCAATGATTGCACTTGCTCAGTTTCTCTAACAAAGCGATCCCTTGATTGATAAGCGGTTTCAATATCGAGACCAGATTGAATAGCCCCCTGAGCTAATCGATCGTAAGCCATTATAGAGTAGTTTTTCTCGGACCGCAATTCATCACCGCTTAAGTCAGCTGAAATAGCGGTGCTTAGTTGACTAACAGTTTCTCTTAGAATTGACTCCTCGCCAGACCTTACAGCTTTTAAAATACTGTCTTCATATTGGTACTGGTAAGTATAGTTATTTTTATTTTCCAATATTAGTTGTTTTATTTTATCTATACTAAAACTATCACTCCATCCTTTAGTGTAACTATGGAGGGGAATAGATAAGCGATCTTCAATCTCCCCTGTTAAACAATAATTTATTAAGATAAGTAATTCTCTAACTTGATTTAGTGGGAAGAAAGGTAATTGAGCTAATTTCTCAAAGAAATAATCTTGTTCATCATTCTTAACTTGTGCTTCAATCATTTTATTTTTAAAAAGTAAGGGATCAATGATATTACTTCTCCAAGGGCCAAAAATGATGTAATGATGATTAATATGATATGCAAGAAATAATTCTCCCAGAAAGCCATAGTGAAATAAAAAATTATCATTTGTTTTAGTAAAATC
>NZ_JRQN01000060.1 GCF_000785785.1 Streptococcus uberis | reverse complement strand
TACCTGAATAATTTGATTGAACAAGACCATCGTCCAGTAAAGAGACGCAATAAATTCTATCGAAGTTTACGCACTGCCTCACCCACGATTAAAGCATGGAAGCCATCCGAGGATTATATAAGAAAACCCGAAAAGAAGGCACTCTCTTCGGGTTTTCGGTCTGTACTGAAATCAAGGTATTATTGGGAATCCCAGCTTAAATCATAGATACCGTAAGGGATTTTATTCTTTATTTAAAACTTTGCAACAGAACCAACGGAACCATCTGTTAAAATTTTGTAAACATTGACTTCTCCTTTATGATAATTTGCACCATAAGCTAAATGACGAGCCTCATCAACAGCCACGTAACATAAGGGTGCGCCTTCTTCCGTCACTGCATTCAAAAAAGTGAAAGCTGAATCATATGCGCCAATCCCTCCTTCGCCATCAACAGAGGTTACGGTGTAGACATTTCCTTTTTTGCTACGTGCAAGATATGTAGGACTATTTTCTTCTGTTTCCAAAGTCAAATCAATTAACTCTTCTTTGTCCGTATCTAAAACAAGTGAATAAATCCCTTTGCTTTCTCGACGTGTATAAGTACCTAATAACATTTTTTCTAACATAATTGTTGCCCCCTCAAAAAGTTACTTTCTTTTTTTAGTCTATCATTTCATACAGAAAAAGGATGCAATAAAGTCCTCATAAAATATTTTAACCTATTCGAAAGCTGAAATCTATACGTAATCAGCTAAGTGTAAAATTTATTGAGGTAGAACATTAGACGAATAAAAAAGAAACCGTTA
>NZ_JRQN01000059.1 GCF_000785785.1 Streptococcus uberis | reverse complement strand
TGAGTCGCTTTGCGACGTTGATGTCGATACGGACGTTGAGGCACTTATCGACGTTGAGCCTGACACTGACATCGAAGCACTTATCGACGTTGAGCCTGATACTGACATCGAAGCACTTAATGACGCTGAGCCTGATACTGACATCGAAGCGTTTTGCGACGTTGATGTCGATACGGATGTTGAGTCACTTATTGATGTTGAGCCTGACTCTGATGTCGAATCACTTTGTGACATTGATGTCGATACGGATGTAGAATCACTTATCGATGTTGAGCCTGATACTGACGTCGAAGCACTTTGTGACGTTGATGTCGATACGGACGTTGAGTCACTTATTGATGTTGAAGCTGATACGGACTTTGAGTCACTTATTGATGTTGAGCCTGATACTGATGTCGAAGCGCTTTGTGACATTGATGTCGAATCGCTTTGCGACGTTGAAGCCGATATGGACGTTGAGTCACTTATCGATGTTGAAGCTGATACGGATGTTGAGTCACTTATCGACGTTGAGACTGACTCTGACATCGAAGCACTTAATGACGTTGAGCCTAATACTGACGCCGAATCACTTATCGATGTTGAAGCTGATACGGACGTTGAGTCACTTATCGATGTTGAGCCTGACTCTGACGCCGAAGCTCTTTGCGACATTGATGTCGATACAGACGTTGAGTCACTTATCGATGTTGAAGCTGATACGGACATTGAGTCGCTTTGCGACGTTGAGCCTAATACTGACATCGAAGCACTTAATGACGCTGAGCCTGATACTGACATCGAAGCACTTATCGATGTTGAGCCTGATACTGACGTTGAGGCACTTATCGATGTTGAAGTCGATACGGATGTTGAGTCGCTTTGCGACGTTGATGTCGATACGGACGTTGAGG
>NZ_JRQN01000058.1 GCF_000785785.1 Streptococcus uberis | reverse complement strand
TGTCATTATGAATCTTGATTTCTGAAAACAAAGCTTTCTTCATGCGTTTGTCGTGAGTGAACTAGCGGTTAAAGTTACAAGGATTTGAATAGAATTATAAAGTTTAGTCATCCAGAAAATCAATGAAAAAAGGTTTAATTTTTTTCAATAATGCTTTTCTGCCGACAAAACGTTCCCCGCGCATTAACGCATACAAATTTGTTTGTTCCTCTTTAGACAATATCCCTGAAATTTGTTCAATAATTGATTGATAAGCAACAAACTCATCTAAAGTAAGGCCTTGGCTTGGAATTTTATGAGCTATTTCACCGATTTCTTCATATGGCATTCTATTAAAACGTCTTTTTTGGCTTTCTTGTGAACGAATGACATCTTTAAGATGGGACGAAAACTTTGTTTTGAAATAAACTAATAGAAGCTTTTCATTATGACATAAATCTGGATGAGAAGACAATAGATTGTGTAATACTACTCTACCTTCTTGAAGCCAATCATCTTTATCCCATAATTGTATATAATATGAACGCATCAATTTATATATTATTGGTCTTACCTTCTTAAAATAGCAGTCAATTCTATCCATTCAAACTCCTTATAATTGTAATGTTTTTATTATAAGGAATTCCATAAAAAAATAACATGACAAGAATGTCATGTTATTTGGATAAAAAGATGCACCCTAGAGGAGTCGAACCTCTAACCGCCTGATTCGTAGTCAGGTACTCTATCCAGTTGAGCTAAGGGTGCTTACTTTTGATTACTAGAATTATCTTACACCTTTATCCTAAAAAATGCAAGTAACTCATAAAAAAAGATAGGCAAGCCTATCTCAATTTACTCCGCCAGTAGGACTCGAACCTACGACATCATGATTAACAGTCATGCGCTACTACCAACTGAGCTATGGCGGATGAATGCTAAGCGACTTCCGTATCTAACAGGGGGCAACCCCCAACTACTTCAGGCGTTCT
>NZ_JRQN01000057.1 GCF_000785785.1 Streptococcus uberis | reverse complement strand
CCCTACACGGGTGAGTGGATTGAAATCGTTGATGAAGCGCATAAACTTATTAGTGCTTTGTCTCACCCTACACGGGTGAGTGGATTGAAATTGATGAAGTGGTTATTTAGAAACATACATACAATGTCTCACCCTACACGGGTGAGTGGATTGAAATACGCAGGGCAATATACTGTTAAACCTAGCATTATGTCTCACCCTACACGGGTGAGTGGATTGAAATAGGAAACAGTAGTCAGGTTAGAGTAAGGCTTGCGTCTCACCCTACACGGGTGAGTGGATTGAAATGCTGATGCTGTAAGTGCAAGTAGTCATCATCTTAGTCTCACCTACGACGGTGAGTTGGAATTGAATGATTACTTATAAATCAAAAATATACCTCATGACGCTGTCTCACCCTACACGGGTGAGTGGATTGAAATTTGATGAAGCGCATAAACTTATTACGCTGTCTCACCCTACACGGGTGAGTGGATTGAAATCGTTGAATTGAGATTTAAAGCGGAATTTATAGAGTCTCACCCTACACGGGTGAGTGGATTGAAATATCATAGACTTTCTCCACCTAAAAATGATCATTGTCTCACCCTACACGGGTGAGTGGATTGAAATCAATAGGATTTGAAAAGAAATCTTTGCCTGATTGTCTCACCCTACACGGGTGAGTGGATTGAAATCAAGAAACTTGAAAAGAACAAGCGAATGGCTGAAAATGTCTCACCCTACACGGGTGAGTGGATTGAAATATTTCAACCACATCAACCAATCCATCAACGATAAGTCTCACCCTACACGGGTGAGTGGATTGAAATTTTATACCTCTATCTATTTACTTCCTGGTGAAAGTCTCACCCTACACGGGTGAGTGGATTGAAATATCTAAAGCATCTTTAGATAAGACATGACGCATTGTCTCACCCTACACGGGTGAGTGGATTGAAATTTTGTTGTAAATTGTCTCAGTATATTGAGCTAGGTCTCACCCTACACGGTGA
>NZ_JRQN01000056.1 GCF_000785785.1 Streptococcus uberis | reverse complement strand
TTATCAATCAAGGGATCGCTTTGTTAGAGAAACTGAGCAAGTGCAATCATTGAGTGCTGTTTTAAAGTTACGTGATACAGCGATTTTATTTTATACTCAACAAATTCGTGATATAAAAAATAAAATAATATCACGACATTCAAAAACAGTTATTAGTGTCATTAAATATCTTGAAAACAATCTTAACAATAACATTAAAACTGAGAAAATAGCCAGTCAATTTCATATGAGTGAATCTAAATTGCGAAAATTATTTAAAGAAGAAAAAGGAGTGACAATTAAACAATATTTCCTTTGTTTGAAAATCGAAGCCGCTAAACAATTACTCTATGAGGGAAAATCATTATCTCAAGTTGCAGAGTTGCTCCAATTTTCAACACCAACTAACTTTTCAAGAACTTTTAAAAGATTAGTTGGTGTAAGTCCAATAACATATATACAAGGAATACAACATAAACTACATACCTAAAAATTAAAAATTTCCGTGTTTCATTATCTCCTACAATCTATTATATGTAGGGGAAGTACTTTTCTTAGAAAATAAGGCTAAATAAAATACTATAAAAAAGTAGAAATGATTAAAAAACCTAAAAAGATTGGAAATTATCCAATCTTTTTAAAGTATAAACTTGATTTTTCCTCTTAAATATTTGATTTTTTTAAGAGAGAGAAAACGAATATCTAGAGAAAAAACCGGAAAAGTTTTACGACATTTTAGGTCAAAAGATTAATCCTCCTTTTTCTTAGGAATAGCTATTAAACCAACAGAAGCAATAATTGATAAAGCCGCAAGACTAAAGAATGGATTTACAGTTTCACCAGTTGTTGGCAAACTATTTTTATTATCATTATTATTTACAATAGTTGATAAAGGTTTAACAGTTTGGTCTTTACCTGTTGGAGTATACTTCTCTGCATCTGTGCTTGGATCTACAACCTTAACTGTGACATCAACTACATCTTTTGATCCATCTGGATAAGTAACAACCACTTTACCTGGTTTATCACCTGCTGTTGTTGTATCAATTGGTGTTTCAAACTCTACCTTAGTACCTGCTGGTAACTCTGGTAAATTGCTGATTGAATCCTCTGCCTTAGGTGTTTCACCAATATTAACTGTTTGGTCTT
>NZ_JRQN01000055.1 GCF_000785785.1 Streptococcus uberis | reverse complement strand
TATGTCTAAGTTTAATCGTATTCACCTAGTTGTACTGGATTCTGTAGGAATCGGTGCTGCGCCAGACGCTGATAAGTTTTTTAATGCTGGTGTTGCAGATACAGACTCTGATACGCTAGGTCATATTTCAGAACAAGTTGGTTTAACTGTTCCAAATATGGCGAAAATCGGTTTAGGTAATATTCCTCGTGGAACAGCCCTAAAAACTGTTGCCAAAGAAGCAAATCCAAGTGGCTATGTGACAAAATTGGAAGAGGTTTCTCTTGGTAAAGATACCATGACTGGTCACTGGGAAATTATGGGTCTTAATATTACAGAGCCCTTTGATACTTTCTGGGATGGGTTTCCTGAAGAGATTTTGACCAAAATTGAGGAATTCTCAGGTCGTAAGATTATTCGTGAAGCTAATAAACCTTATTCAGGAACGGCTGTTATTGCTGACTTTGGTCCTCGCCAAATGGAAACAGGGGAGTTAATTGTTTATACTTCTGCAGACCCTGTTTTACAGATTGCGGCTCACGAAGACATTATTCCATTGGAAGAATTGTACCGTATCTGTGAGTATGCACGTTCAATTACTTTAGAGCGTCCAGCTCTCCTTGGGCGAATTATTGCCAGACCATATGTGGGTAGGCCAGGGAACTTCACGCGTACTGCCAATCGTCATGACTACGCTGTCTCTCCATTCCAAGACACGGTTCTTAATAAGCTAGCTGATGCTGGTGTGCCAACCTATGCCGTCGGAAAAATTAACGACATCTTTAACGGTTCTGGTATCACAAACGACATGGGACACAACAAGTCAAATAGCCACGGTGTGGATACATTGCTGAAAACAATGCAATTGCCTGAGTTTACAAAAGGTTTCTCATTTACCAATTTGGTTGATTTTGATGCCAATTTTGGTCATCGTCGCGATACGGAAGGTTACCGTAATTGCTTGCATGAATTTGATGACCGTCTACCTGAAATCATTGCTAATATGAAAGAGGATGACCTTCTCTTGATTACGGCTGATCATGGTAATGACCCAACTTATGTGGGAACTGACCATACACGTGAGTACATTCCGTTATTAGCTTATTCAGCTTCATTTACTGGAAATGGTGTGATTCCACAAGGTCATTTTGCGGATATCTCAGCGACAGTGGCTGATAACTTTGGTGTTGAAACTGCCATGATTGGCAAATCATTCTTGGCTGAATTAGTATA
>NZ_JRQN01000054.1 GCF_000785785.1 Streptococcus uberis | reverse complement strand
GTGAGTGGATTGAAATAGCTTGGCCACCGGGTGCCAAACCTCGCCCCAGCTGTCTCACCCTACACGGGTGAGTTGGATTGAAATTTCTGGACCTCGTTCACTTTCAGCGGGGCTATCTGTCTCACCCTACACGGGTGAGTGGATTGAATCCGCTGGTGGCGTTTGGTATTTGACTAGCAAGGCAGTCTCACCTACACGGGTGAGTGGATTGAAATAAGGCCTGGTTGATTGTCGCGATGTACTCGCTGTCTCACCCTACACGGGTGAGTGGATTGAAATCAGGCACCAGACTTCCGGCTGTCGCGTTGCTGTGTCTCACCCTACACGGGTGAGTGGATTGAAATCGGTACATTATTAGTTTACCGCGTTTATTTTATTGTCTCACCCTACACGGGTGAGTGGATTGAAATTGTATCTACGTCAATGTCTCGTCTTATCCAGTTGTGTCTCACCCTACACGGGTGAGTGGATTGAAATAAGCTACCCTCTAGACCTGTCAGCCAGCGATTGGTCTCACCCTACACGGGTGAGTGGATTGAATACGTTTCAGCGGGGCTATCTTGGCCCTGCGGACAATGTCTCACCCTACACGGGTGAGTGGATTGAAATTATTGACGTCCACCTGCTCCCAGTCCTCGCGGGTGTCTCACCCTACACGGGTGAGTGGATTGAAATTAGTGCGTTAGTCATGTTTGGTCTCCTTGTTTCTGTCTCACCCTACACGGGTGAGTGGATTGAAATTCACTTATGGAACTAGAGGAGGACGAACACATTATCGTCTCACCCTACACGGGTGAGTGGATTGAAATATGACGAATAAGCACTTTTCGTCTGCTGTCGCTGTCTCACCCTACACGGGTGAGTGGATTGAAATCCGGTAGACGTTGACCACAAAGCGCTTGATTGTGGTCTCACCCTACACGGGTGAGTGGATTGAAATCGTTGTTGGAATAGTGTTAGCTGCGTCGGCCTTGCGTCTCACCCTACACGGGTGAGTGGATTGAAATCTTGTCGTTGTCAATCCACCCGACCTGTGCCAAGTTCGGTCTCACCTACACGGTGAGTGGATTGAAATATCCAAAGGTGCAGCTAATATGATGCGTGAGCTGCTGTCTCACCCTACACGGGTGAGTGGATTGAAATGGAAAAGAGAGGTTGAATTATGAGAGCAACTGTTGCATCAGCAACGGGCGTCGTTAAGGTTGCTCGACTTCTTGCAGAAAGTTATG
>NZ_JRQN01000053.1 GCF_000785785.1 Streptococcus uberis | reverse complement strand
TTTTTAGCCCAAGTCTAAAAAATGCCCTCTTATGCCATTTAAAAAGCATCAAAAAAAAAGAGAGTCTATGTATTGTAATTTAAGTATTAGTAGGCTTTTGGGAGTATAATTAAAGTAGTAAGAGTTTACTGTGAGGAAAGCTTATGTTACATAAAGAAAATTTTGATTATAACCGTAATCAAGTAGGTTTTTATAGTATCGATGAATTGGTACCGTCAGATCATTTACTGCGTCAAATTGAAGAAACTGTTGATTTCACTTTCATCTATGATCTTGTTAAAGATACATACAGTGACGAAACAGGTCGACCTAGTTTAGACCCAGTTCTCTTGGTCAAGATTCCAATTATTCAATATTTTTGTGGCATCCGATCTATGCGTCAAACCATTAAAGATATTGAAGTTAATGTCGCTTATCGTTGGTTCTTAGGTCTAACTCTTGATGATAAAATCCCTCACTTTACCACCTATGGTAAGAATTATAGTCGTCGTTTTCAGGATGCCAATCTTATTGAAGGTATTTTTAAGCACGTATTAGGATTATGCTTTGATGCCAATCTCATTGCTCCTTCTGAAATTTTTGTAGATGGCACACATATCAAAGCTGCAGCTAATAGTCACAAGTACATCAATCAAGCGGTGACAACACAAGCTAAATTTATGAATGAACAACTCGAAATAGAGATTAATCGAGACCGAGAGAAACACGAAAAAAGCCATTAGGGCTAGCCAAAGAAAAGGAGCCTGTAAATAAGAAAGTCTCAACTACAGACCCTGAAAGTGGTTGGTTTCATAAAGGAGAACATAAAGATGTCTTCGCCTACACTAGTCAAGTAGCCTGTGATAAGAATGGTTGGGTTTTAGCTTATACTGTTGATGCAGGAAATTGTCACGATAGTCAAGCTTTCTCTGCCCTTTGGAATAAGATAGAGGGATTTCATCCAGACTTTATCATCGCTGACTCAGGCTACAAAACACCCAGTATTGCCAAATTGCTCTTGGATAAGAATGTTACACCAGTTTTCCCCTACACGCGACCACTTGGAAAGAAGGGAAAATTAAGACCAAAGGAATTTATTTATGATGAGTATTTTGATTGTTATATCTGTCCTGAAAACAATGTATTGTCCTATGCAACAACTAATCGATCTGGCTACCGTGAATACAAAAGTGATTCTCAAATTTGTATCAATTGTCCTTTACTAGGCATTTGTACAGAAAGTAAAAACCATCAAAAAGTGGTGACCCGACATATATGGAAAGCTTACCTAGAAAAGTGTGAAGAGATTAGACATCAAAGTGGAATGAAGGAACGCTATAAACTTCGTAAGCAAAGTGTTGAGCGACTTTTTGGAACAGCTAAAGAATACCACAACCTTCGATATACTAGAGAAATTGGACTGTCCAAAATGCGAGATAAAGTTGGACTCACTTTTGCGTGCTTAAATCTCAAAAAACTGGTTAAAATGATGGGCAGAAGGCCTTTTAATTTTGCCTTAAATTGCCTTTTTCTCCCTATTTTGGACGTAATATATGAATATAAGAAAAGACAAACCAGTAGGAAAACTACTTTGTCTTCA
>NZ_JRQN01000052.1 GCF_000785785.1 Streptococcus uberis | reverse complement strand
GTATGTGTCAAATTTTTTGAGGTTGAATAAAAAAGCAGCTGACTTCACTTAAATTTTGTTATTAGTACCTCACTTGCGTTCGGTTTGCCTAGTTATTTCTAATGGAAAAATTTTTTCCATTAGAAATAACTAGGGGTCATGTTTAATTGCTTCAGTCCTTTTGATAGTTGACCTATTGGTGCGCTTTTCGCAAGTCCCTGACCAATGCTCCCTTTAAATGCTCCTTCATGTGATTGAAAAGCAGGGGCTTTTAGGACTTTTCGTTTCATTGCTTTCCATTGTTTTCGTCGTTCTAATTCGTCATCCGCCACTTCTTCATATTGATTTAGCCAAGTATTCAATTCTTGATTCCTCAAACTATCTATCACACGAATCATGGCTGCCGCTCCTGTTCTACTCCACAAACGACCTTGTCGCTTCATCCGATAGGTCATTTTCCGATGCGTACTTTCAATGGTTCCGATACTTTGCTTATCGTCATAGAACCCTCTTTTTTCAAGAGATTGTAAATACACCCAATTCCGATCAAGATAGCCTTGCAATAACCTCAACTGTTCCAAACAGGTTTCTTCTCGCTCCTCAATCAGACTTTCTGCGGTGTCCAAACAAGCACGTACTTTTTCTTTGTCGTACTGGTGAATCGCTTCTATTAATTTTCCTTGTAGCTTAGATGAAACAAAATTTAGTCGCTCTTTTATTTTTCGATGCACATGATACATGTCACGAAAATGTTCATGACGGAAACAGCCCAAAGAAAGTTCCTCAAAGACTTCTTTTTCATAGCCAGAACCACCATCACTGTTGGATATCACGATTGTCTCTGTTAAATCATAGGTTGCTTGAAGATAATTCATCATCTCTTTTTGGGCATTTTTTCGATTCAAATGACTGACAAAATAAGGAGAAATTAACTGGGATCTTTTGCCTATCTTTTGGCTACCTTCACTCACTTGAAAACGGTGAATTTCTAGGTGTTGTTTTTTCTGTCCCCGAATCCTCACACCGTCACCTTCTAGATACAAGTAAGGAACTTTTTTCTTTTGTTTTACTTCGTCATATCGACTTTCATGCGTACTTCGTTTCTGCACAATTTCTCCTGTTTTCACCACCAATTGTTGGACGTTTTGATGGCTCATACTCCAGGTAGTTAAGCAATCAATCGCTTTTGACACGTGACGATACACCATCATTGTACCTAATTCAGAGACATTTCTTAAGACCAGTGAACTATAGCGAATTCCTTTGCGTATCCCTAAAAATTCGTCAAGGGGATAGCGGATTTCACCGGCTTTATTCTTCATTCTTCGTCTCACATAAGTGACAGAACCAAATAGAAAAGTAACGGTTCGTTGGCTTTTTCGATCAACTTGGAACCCTTCTTTTTTCAATTCTGAAGACACTTCTTCATCCAATTGTTGAAAAGCTAATTGAACCATCAGTTGAATTAATTGCGCAAAGAACATCACCATTGCTTGTTCACGTTTTAAAAATGTTTTTTCTGTCTTCATTACTTTCACTAAATCTGTTACAATAATATCCATAAGAAACCGCCTCTTGTAAGTAGTGCTCGCCAGCCTAATTACTAGAGTAACGGTTTCTTTTTTATTCGTCTAATGTTCTACCTCAATAAATTTTACACTTAG
>NZ_JRQN01000051.1 GCF_000785785.1 Streptococcus uberis | reverse complement strand
TGCCTAACTTGCCCATGCTTGACTTCATTGTTAATGGTTTGAGGAGCTTTAGCTAATCTTCTCGCCATTTCGCGATTGGATTTTCCTTCTTTAAGCCAACGTTCAATCATTTGACGCTCGGCTAGTGTTAATTGTTTTCCTTTTGGTGTATAATAGTCTTGCATCTCAGAGTCCTTCTAATTGTGGTTGTCGTAGATTACAATTATATCTCTTTGAGATGTTTTTTTATACACTTAAGTGGCTAACTTCATTTTAGAACTTTCCATTAATAGACAATTGAAAACAAAATGATAAAAACATCCTTTAATATCAAAAACGTTACATTAGAAAAAAAAAAAAAAACAGATTAGTTTTCAAATACAAATACAGATATTCTAATGTTTATCACTAAAAAGTAAAATTAGTGTTGTATATAAAATACAATTTTAATTTAAGTTAAGGAGAATATCTATTGAAGAAACTAATAAGTAATAATTATGATACTTCACAGATGAAACAACGTTTTTCGATTAAGAAGTTTAAATTTGGAGCAGCCTCTGTTCTGATAGGATTAACATTTTTAGGAATAGGTGGACAAACTATTTTAGCTGAAGAAGTCAGTGGTACATCAACAGAAACTGTTGCTGTGGCTTCTTTACAGGAAATGAATGAAACTGCTTCTGTTAACCAAATAGGAGGAATAGACCCAAAATCTACATCTTCCGTTTCGGGTGTAACGGATATCGCAGAAAAACCGAACCCTAATGTGATTGTAGATTCTTCAAATTTATCTGACGAACATTCGCCTTCAGTGCCATATTCCGAAGGAGCAGTATCATCAACTCCTAGTGAATCATCAACACTTTCTGAGGTAGATTCTCGATCCTCATCTATTGAAAACACTGCAACTTCGAAAAGTTCTAATGAAGTAACGGTCTTTAGAACTAGAAGTCGTAGAGCTTTAGTTGATAATAACCAAGAAATATCCTTATCAAATGCTGAATATAGCGATAAAGCTAGATTGGTTGTTACTAAACAGAATATTGAGAATTATTTCAATATTTCAGGAACGGCGTATGGTGATAATCAAGGTCCAGTAACATTAACAAATGATATTAGTGGACAAGCTGGAAGCTTAAATCTTATGAATAAGATTAATATGAATGAGAGTTTTAAGTTAGAAGGTAAAGTTAATATCGGTAATAAGTATGAAGGTTATACAGTTGATGGTCGAAGTGGAGGGGACGGCTTTGCTGCTGTATTTACAACACAAGCACCTGGAGCAATTGGATTATCAGGAGCCAGCATAGGGTTGGGTGGCCTTCCGAACTCATTTGGTTTCAAATTAGATACTTGGCATAACACTTCAAATCCTAATATTAATCAAAAAGCTGGAGCAGATCCTCGTTTTTCAGGCTACCAAAATGGAGCTTTTGGAGCATTTTATAGTACTGATTCAACAGGAAAAGCAATTACACTTATAAATGATGCCGTTAAATTAAATTCACAACCTCTTGATAATATATTTAAAGATATCGTTATTGAGTATAATGGACAAACTAAAGTTATGGTTGTTAAATATGATAATCAGGTGTTTGAAAAAAATATTCAATCTTATCTAGATAAAACAAGACTTACTACAAAGCAAGCAAATGGTCAAGAAGAATTGGCTTTTGCATTGTTTGCATCAACCGGATCCGGAACAAATCTACAACAATTTGATTTAACAAAATTTGAATATTCTTCAGGTGGAAGTTATATTAAGTTACTATATGTTGATGATTCAACTGGTGATGTGCTCCAGGAGAAGCTATATTCAGGTACAACTTATCAGTCTCTTGATTTATCAGATAAGTTGACATTACCTAATTATACATTTAGGAGAACTAATGCCACTACTGCAGTAGGATATCAAAATACGAATACAATTAACTTTAAATCAGGTATTCAGACTATTACATACACATTTTCTAAAGTTAATAAAGAGCAACTGCAGATTCTTGTGGATGGGGACTCAGCTTTAAAACAGACTTCGATTTATACTATGGCTTTGCAAATTGATCAAAGTGCATATAATGATTCAATAAAAGAAGGTCAGAGAGTATTATCTGATAACACAGTAGATCAAACTACAGTAGATAATACCTATAAATATATTACTAATAAGATTAATGAATTAAAAATTTCAGCAGCAACTAAGCTAGTAGAAGCAGCCGAAGATGCCGCACAAGCTGGAAAAGATAAGAAAGCTGAAGTTGAAGCAGATGGTGCCGTTAATCCAGATGAAAAAG
>NZ_JRQN01000050.1 GCF_000785785.1 Streptococcus uberis | reverse complement strand
AATTTAAGTGAAGTCAGCTGCTTTTTTATTCAACCTCAAAAAATTTGACACATACCTTTAGGGCGTGGTGGTTGACAAACGAAAATCAGTCTGCTATTATAATAATTATGAAAAATACAACATGTCTTTGAGAAGGAGATCTTAGTATATGAAAGCTGCTGTTCTCAACGATCCAGTAGATGGATACGTTACTGTTAAGGACGTTAAGCTTCGTGATTTGAAGCCTGGTGAAGCCTTAGTTGATATGGAATACTGTGGTGTTTGCCACACTGACCTTCACTTTGCCGATGGTGACTTCGGTAAGAATCCTGGTCAGATTATTGGTCACGAAGGTGTTGGTCGTGTATCAAAGGTTGCTCCTGGTGTTACCAGCTTAAAGGTTGGTGACCGGGTATCAATTGCTTGGTTCTTCAAGGGTTGTGGCCACTGTGAATACTGCCTGACTGGTCGTGAAACGCTTTGCCGGAACGTCTTGAACGCTGGTTACACCGCCGATGGTGCTATGGCTGAACAATGTATCGTTCCAGCTGACTACGCTGTTAAGGTTCCAGAAGGCTTGGACCCAGTTGAAGCTACTTCTGACCAAGCCGTTAACTCGCTTCGTCCAGATGGTCGTCTGGTTGCCGTTGCTTTGCCACAGGGTGACATGAAGCTAAACATTGCTAAGACTGTTTCGGATGGGATCATTGTTGCCGGTTCATTGGTTGGTACTCGTCAAGACCTGGCTGAATGTTTCCAATTCGGTGCTGAAGGTAAGGTTCACCCAATCGTTAAGACCCGGAAGCTTTCTGAAATCAATGACATGATTCAAGAATTGAAGGACAACAAGGTTGTTGGTCGTAACGTTGTTGACTTCTCCCTTGAAAAGTAATTTTACGATTAAGTAAATTAAGCAAAGGAGGCTGGGAATTAACTATTATTTTCTAGCTTCTAACTAAGAAAATGCGAACTATGATTTTTGATTTAATCAAAAATTGTAGTTCGCATTTTTGGTTATTTACTAAAAAGGGTCTTAATTGGTTGATCATTTTACCCAATTTCGTTAAGTTCAATGCCATTAAGGTTAATCCGACATCATTTTCCACAGCCCGTTGGCCGCGCAAATGAGTTCGGCGTACGCCAAAATCCCTCTTCATGCGACCAAAGACTGGTTCAACGTCGAACTTGCGTCGACGATAGATCATCTTACCTTCATCGCTTGAGAGGGTCTCTTTGACTTTTGCTTTGTAATAATTCCAAGTTGGATTAACCTGGATGTAGCGCTGACGCTTACCTGGCGTTTTAGCTAACTGATCTAACTCTTCTGATGATTGATGTGTGTCGGCACGATAGAGTTTAAGATCGCGCTTAAATCCATACTTATCAGTTCGTTTACTGTAGCGATAAAAACTGAAGCGAACGCCTAAATGATCAATATAGTAGTCATCTTCGGCATTGTACTGCCAATTCTGAGGTTTTGTTGGATCATTTTTGAACTTACGCTTCTGCTCTTTTTGATAGGTGGTGTATGGAATGAGTGGTTGCTTATCGAATTGGTCAAGCAGTGTTGTGTAATTATATTCACTACCGTAACCAGCATCAGCTACCACGTGTGTAAAGAAATCCAAGCCATGGAATTGCTTAAGAAATGGCACTAAAGTCCTAGTATCAGTAGGATTGGAAAATAAAGCATAATCAAGGACAAACTGATTATGCGTGGCAATCTGAAGATTATATCCGGGTTTGAGTTCTCGGTTCATCATCGGATCTTCTTTCATGCACATAAAAGTTGCGTCGTGGTCTGTTTTCGAAAAGCTATTTCGTCCTTGAAAAATATCTTCGACACGTTCATATTTTTTAGCCCGTGGAATTAAGTCTTCTCTCAGTTGACGACGAAGCTTCTTTAGAAAACGTCGCCGACGTTTTCTAACTGAACCACCTTTAATTATTTTCGGCTCCTGTTTAATGGCTTCGTCTAGATTAGTGATTTCTTTTTCCACTTCTTCAGCCATTAATTCCATACCGTCGATAGATTCAATCATTTCTGGTTTCATCTCTTTGATGACTTGCTTTTCTACTAACTCATCATAAATACTAGCCGTCTTTTCTCTCAACTTAGCGTGATACTTTTCTATTGCCCGACGCCAAGTAAACGAGTACTTATTAGCATCCGCTTCAACCTTAGTGCCATCAATAAAGACTGCATCATTTTGAATTAGCCCATGGTCCGTAAGAGCCATAGTAAAGTAAACAAAGGTACGTTTTATTAAGTTCCTGGCGTGCTCACTCCGTCGAAAGGGTTCTGTTGCAAAGTTTTAAATAAAGAATAAAATCCCTTACGGTATCTATGAT
>NZ_JRQN01000049.1 GCF_000785785.1 Streptococcus uberis | reverse complement strand
CTTTTATGCCATATTATTCTAACACCTTATTTTTAAAAAGGCTAGATAAGGTGTTCCTTTGGCGTACACTTTTTTCATGCTTACCACAGAAAGAGAGGACAATAACCTGCAGTGAACTACTGTCCTCAAAATATTTTCACCTTAAAGCCTTGGTAGGCTTAACAAATGGTAGAAAAAGAGAGTGGGACAAACAGTAGTAGTTGCTGTTTTTTAAGCTTTAGAAATTGTAATGTGACCACCAGTCAGATTGGCTTGTAAGTCTTTGTCTTCTGGATGATCCAAATAGTAATCCGTAATGCGGTCTCGGATTTCTTGTTCAATGACACGACGTAATGGTCTAACCCCCATAGCCTTGTCATAACCTAACTCAATCAGTTCTTCTTTAACTGGTTCAGTGACATCCAATGTAATGCCCTTTTTAGCTATCGTTTGATTAACTTCAGTAAGCATTAACTCTACTATTTCTTTTAAGTCTTCTTTTTGTAGATGTGAGAATTCAATGACGCCATTGAAACGATTTAAAAACTCAGGTCTGAAGTAAGGTGCAATGCGATCCATGATTTTTTGGTCATGCTCTTCTTGGCCTGTTAAAGCTTCATTACCAAAACCAGCATTAGATGTAGCAATAATCACTGTATTTTTAAAATCAATAGTATTTCCTTGCCCGTCTGTTAAACGACCATCATCTAAAACCTGAAGCAGTAGCGTGATAACTTGTGGGTCAGCCTTCTCAATTTCATCTAGTAAAACAATAGCATAAGGATTGCGGCGAACACGTTCAGTTAAAGTATTTTGATTGTCATCGTAGCAACATAACCAGCAGTAGTTCCAATCAATTTGGAAACGGCAGTACGGTCACTGAATTCTGACATGTCTAAACGAATGATAGCATCCTTAGAACCAAACATATCAAGCGCCAGCTGTTTGGCCAATTCTGTTTTACCAACGCCGGTTGGACCTACAAAAAGGAATGAGCCAATTGGGCGCTTGCCATCATCAAAACCGGCACGGTTACGTCGAATAGCCTTTGCAACTGCTTGAACGGCTTGATCTTGTCCAATGACATGACCTTTGAGGCGATCAGCAATTTCCTTCAAACGTTCCAAATCACTTGCTCCCATATTAGAAACTGGTACGCCGGTTAGTCGTTCTACTGATTCAGCCACATCGTTTATGCTTGCAGTCACTTTTTGATCTTCGGTGTGGTTTGCCATTTGTTTTTGTAATTCTTCAATCCGGACCTTAGCTTGCAAGGCTATTTCATAATCTTCTGCAGCGACAGCCTTTTCTTGCTTGTCTTTTTCACTAGCAATTGCTGTTTCCAGACTCTTCAAGTCAGTGACTGGGTGTTGCGCAGCTAAATGGGCAGCCGTCATGTCAATCAAATCGATAGCTTTGTCTGGTAGGCTACGTTGTGGGATGTACTGAATAGAGTAATCCACGGCTGCTTTCAAAACAGAATCAGGAAGAAGGACATTGTGGTGTTGCTCATAAAGATTCCTGATGCCCATTAAAATATGGAAGGTATCTTCGGCAGAAGGGGCACTAACTTTAACTTCGTTAAATCGACGAGCCAAGGCAGCATTTTTCAGAATAGTGTTACGGTATTCATCTTGAGTTGTCGCACCGATGACTGTCAACTCCCCACGGGATAAAGCTGGTTTTAGGATATCGGCTAAGCCTTTGGAACCAGAATCACCACCTGTTGAACCAGCCCCTAAGATTTGATGAATTTCATCGAAGAAGAGGATTACATTTCCGGCTTCTTTAACCTCTTTAATTAAATTTTGAATGTTTTCTTCAAAAGCACCACGATATTGAGTACCTGCTTCTAAGCCAGAAATATCAATAGAGATAATTTCTTTGTTCTTAATAGCAGCAGGGACGTCACCAGCAATAATAGCTTGGGCTAAGCCTTCGACGACAGCTGTTTTACCGACCCCAGCGTCACCAACTAGAACGGGATTGTTTTTTGTGCGTCGCGCTAATATTTCAGCTGTATCTTGAATTTCTTTATTTCGGCCAATTACGGGGTCTAAGTGTCCTTGACGAGCTTCTTGCGTTAAGTTAGTCCCTAATTGGCTTAAGATGCCATCTTCTTTTAGAGTTTGTTGCTGTTCTTGTAAAGGAGCAGTTGAACTGAGTTTTCCAGTTTTGCGATATTCTTGAAACTCTTCAGGTGTCATTTCACGTCCATTAACTAAGTAACGACGGTTCTCAGTTTGGTAACCACCAGTGTTACCCATCAATTGGTTAAAAATGTCATCCATGCTTCCAAAAGGGTCTTTTCCATAATAGTTTGTCATAATTTTTTACCTCATAATTTTTATTTATACTTTAAAAGTATTGATGAAGGAGTAGTTATTTAGTCTATACTTATCAGGTAAGAGGCCTGATTTAAATAATTACATTTTGGTTTGCCAACCACCTTCTGATACTATTATATATCTTTGGTCAGCAAAGGTCAATAGAAAAGTTTGACTATTTTTGACCTTTATCAAAATTATAACCTTTCTTTTATTCGGCAAATTACAAGTTCAAGTTAGCCATTTAGTAAAAACTCTTTAGGAGATTTATAATCTAGTATTTTTTTAGGATAGTTATTTATCCAATTTTCAATGAATGCGACCTGTTTTAGGGTCGCATTCTTGCTTCCCTTAGGTAACCAGCGGCGAATGAGTCTGTTATGGTTTTCATTTGTTCCTCGCTCCCATGAGGCGTAAGGATGTGCATAATAGATGTGTTCAGGGTCAAAAACCTCAG
>NZ_JRQN01000048.1 GCF_000785785.1 Streptococcus uberis | reverse complement strand
AATTTAAGTGAAGTCAGCTGCTTTTTTATTCAACCTCAAAAAATTTGACACATACAAAATCAAGAAATCATTTGCTTTCTAATCCAATTTATGCTATTCTTATACTAATCAAAAACGAAGTGAGGGATCCTCTATTGAAAAATTAAGCCAATGTGTTGAAGCTGCATTCAGACTATTTTCTTTGAAGTACAAGGGAATAGTGTGCAGATTTTCAGGATTGGTGATTATTTTTCGATAAGAGGGTCTTTTTGTGTCTTCCTATCTAAAAAATCTCTGTCCTGAAAATAGGTGAGGGATTTTTCTTGCCTAATCGGTGAGTCGAGGGAATTTAAATGACAACAATTGAAATAAAGAATTTAACGTTTGGCTTTGATGTCCAAACAACGAACTTATTTGAACAAACGAATCTCACCATTCAATCAGAATGGAAATTAGGATTAATTGGCCGCAATGGTCGTGGCAAAACGACACTACTAAAATTGTTGATGGGTGAATACACGTATAGTGGGAAAATTGAGCATCAGTTGAACTTTACTTATTTTCCACAAAAAGTTCAAGATAAGACGCAATTAACGTATTATGTGCTACAAGAACTCTCTGATTTTGAACAATGGAAAATAGAACGAGAACTCAACCTCCTACAAGTAGATTCAGATATTTTATGGCGACCGTTTCATAGTTTATCAGGTGGAGAGCAAACCAAAGTATTGTTAGCCTTGCTTTTTGTTGATGATGTGAATTATCCATTAATTGATGAACCAACCAATCATTTGGATGTAATGGCTCGTCAACAAGTGGCGGCGTATTTAAAGGCGAAGAAACAAGGGTTTATTGTTGTTAGCCATGATCGAAGTTTTGTGGATGAAGTGGTGGATCATGTATTATCCATTGAAAAAAGTCAGCTAGTGTTGTATCAAGGAGATTTTTCGGTCTACGAAGAACAAAAAGGCTTACGTGATCAATTCGAACAAGAGCAGAATGTGAAACTCAAAAAAGAAATTGGACGCTTAAAACAAACCGCAGCAGAAAAAGCAGAGTGGTCACGTGGGAGAGAGCGAGATAAATTGGGCTCGCCCAACAAACCGGGAAGTGGAGCCATTTATGATACCGGTGCGATTGGTGCGCGAGCTGCGCGAACGATGAAACGCTCCAAAGCAATCGTCAAGCGTATGGAAGATCAAGCAACAGAAAAAGAAAAATTATTGAAGGATATGGAATACATTGAGCCATTAAGTATGAACTATCAAGTAACTCATCGAAAAAAATTACTGACTGTGCAAGAGTTGCAGTTGAGTTATGGAGAACGAAAGCTATTTTCTCCCCTTACTTTCGACATTAATCAAGGGGATCGATTGGCAATTCAAGGACCAAATGGCTCAGGAAAGTCTTCAGTTATTCAGCATCTTTTAGGAATATTTCAAGGTGAAGTGACAGGTGAAGTCATACAACCACAAGGAGTAACCATCAGTTATGTTCGCCAAAATTATGAAGATAATCGAGGAACCTTGCAAGAATTTGCTGAAGAACATCACCTATCCTATCAAGAATTATTGAATAATCTCTGGAAGCTGGGAGTGGAACGGAAGGTTTTTCAAAATCGGATTGAAGAGATGAGTATGGGGCAACGAAAACGGGTAGAATTAGCAAAATCTTTAGCGACACCAGCAGAGCTATTTATCTGGGATGAACCCTTAAATTATCTAGATGTCTTTAACCACAAGCAGTTGGAGGAAGTCATTCAACTCGTTCAACCAACGATGCTGATTGTTGAACATGACCGAACCTTTTTGAATAAAGTAGCGACTAAAATTATCCCGTTATAGTAAAAAAGTAAAATAGAAAATCCTTATGAAATTTGTTTTAAGAACATCAATTTCATAAGGATTCTTTCATTTTTGTTTAATTTTCTACATTACGCACATAATCATCAAAGTATTGAACTAATTCGGTTTTTAATTGTTGATATTCTTCTTCGGAATACGTTTTGTCTTGCAGTTTGATCTGTAAAAAAGGAATTTCTAGTTCTTCTTTGAGGCGATCAAGCACATCTAACTGATCCATTTTTTTCATCACCTATCTACTAAATTAAATCAAAGGAATTATTGACTTTTTGGTATACTTCGCTCATTGTGTTTAAGCGATTGTACAGCGAATCTAAATCGTCATTTTTATGAAAGAGCACTTGTTTTAATTCAAAATAGAAAATATCAAATGCGTTGACGAATTCTTCCACTTCTGGTGTTTGTAATTCTTGAAATGTGTCACAACGGACATAGGCTTTTTCAGCAATTGCGTATGCTTCAGCAGTAGTTAAAATAGCTAAGAACTCATTGTAGCGATGGCTCGATACTAATTCATAAGCAGATTGGCATTTGTTGTAAATATTTGAAAAGTCTTTTACTAGTAATTCGACGGGTGTTTTAGAAAACATTGCATTCACTCCTCCATTATTTTTCAAATAAGACACAGACACATTCAGGTGCGTAAATATCTTTTTTGATTAAAGTTAAGGTTCCATTCTCCGCATCACGACGATAAAGAGTTAAATTATCGGTATTTTGATTGGCACAAACAACGAATTTCTCTGTTGGGTCTAAATTGAAATCACGTGGATGATCTCCTTCAGTTGAAATATGTTGAACGAAAGTTACTTTTGCTCCGTCTTCACTTATAGCAAAAACGGCGATAGAATTGTGACCACGGTTTGAAAGATAAACAAAACGACCATCGCTAGAAATGCGAATGGCAGCACCACCGTTGAAACCTTCAAAATCTTCAGGTAAGGTAGATAGTTTTTGTAATTCAGTCAATGTACCAGTTGAAGCTTCGTAAGAAAGGACGGTTACTGTACTATCTAATTCACCAAATAAATAAGCATAGTGGGTATTTGGGTGGAAGACTAAATGACGTGGACCTGTTCCAGCCGGTGCTAAGTAAGTAGCAACTTCCGTTAATTTACCTTCATCAGAAACATCATAGGTATAGACACGATCTGTTCCTAAATCGCAGACAATGAGACGATTATCTGGAGTTAAATCACTATAATGCGCATGGGCACGATCTTGATTTTCATGTGGTCCGACAGGTTCGTCATGGAAAATGGCATCGGTCAGTTGTAAGGAACGGTTCTGTTGCAAAGTTTTAAATCTACTATCAAATAAGGTAGAATAATAGAAAAA
>NZ_JRQN01000047.1 GCF_000785785.1 Streptococcus uberis | reverse complement strand
TTGTATCAATTGGTGTTTCAAACTCTACCTTAGTACCTGCTGGTAACTCTGGTAAGTTGCTGATTGAATCCTCTGCCTTAGGTGTTTCTCCAACTTTGACTATTTGGTCTTGTGCAACTGGTGTGTTCATATCTGCTTGTGTTGGATTTTCAACAACTGTGATAGATACTGGCACCTTGTCTACTGAACCATCTGGATAAGTAACTACTACTACAGCATCTTTAGTACCTGGTGTACTTGTATCCACTGGTGTTTCATACGCTACCTGAGTACCTTTTGGTAACTCTGGTAAGTTACCAATTGAATCTTCTGCCTTAGGAGTTTCTCCAACTTTGACTGTTTGGTCTTTTGGTGTAGCTGAAATTGGTGTAGCTACAGCATATATAACTGATGGATGAGTAATAGGTAAGCTCAGATCTTCAGACCAAATAACATTTTCAAAACCTTGTTTTAGCTCTGTATTAGGAATGTAAGAAGAAGGAATGACTGTTCCATCACGAACGTCCAATACCTTATTAGGGAATACTTCTACTCCAGGACCAGGAGCTAAAATAACTCTATGATAACCTTCTGGTGTAGTAGTGTTAGGATCTGTTTGTTCAATGACTGCTGGCAACACAACAACTGGAACAATAACTTCTTCACTACTTCCATCTGGATAAGTTACAACAGCAGTAACATTAGTTTCTCCTGGAGTTTGACCATCAGGTAAGGTTTGACCTGATTTAACTGTAATAACAGGTTGTTTTGTACTATCTGCTGGATAGTCTGGAATTGTAACAGCTTTAGCAATATCATCTTGTGTTGTTGGAGTGCCAAATGGTTTAGTGACTGTACTTGCAACAGGATTATATAAGTCCGCATTTGTTTTTGGCACTGCCATAAATGCGTCTGCTGCTAAAGCTAAATACAATTTTTTAGTATCATCTCCAACACGGAATAAAGCAGAAGTATAAGTTGATGCTTTATCCAAATTCGAATCCACAGTAATTGGTACAGACTTAGCTACACCATTAACATCTGAGGTAACAGTTGTTGGCGTTCCAATTGCAACTCCATCTTTGAACCATTGCACCTGATAATCTGTATTTGGTAGAAGACCAGTAGTACGAGTTTCAACAGTATCGCCAGGCTTAGCAACTTTTGTCATAGTATCATATATTAAGACATCATGATTTGGTTGAGCCGCTAATAACGCAAAGTTATAGTCGTTAAAATTATATGAAGCTAATGCAGAATTAAGTGTATTATTACCTTTTTCAAATATATCGCTTGCAGTACCATTTGCCCAAATAGGATAATCTTCAACCAAAGGCATCACATATAGATAATCTGAGTTAATATGTCTATGTCTTTGTCCAAGGGTACCATTCCAAGCCATTAAATTATTATGACTGACATCAGCATCAGAAACCAAAGTATGCCATTCAGAATCTGAAATTGATTTACCTCCCCCACGATTATATGCGGATACACCATATAATCCTTTAAAAGGAAGATAGTATGTTCCATCATTTGCAACAGTTGCAATTACAGTTTCCGCAATGTGTGAACCTACACCATGAGTTTTTTGGTAATCTGCAAATATTTTTCCTTGAGCGCTTCTCATATCCGCCACAGTATAGTTAGGATTGTTTTTCTTCCAATCATCAAGTAATTTGGTTACATCATCATTTAAGTATGACCCCGCAACTTTTACTCCTGTAGCTTTGACATCTTTTGCATCATGAATCCATTGGTTTGCCAAAGTTCCCATTCCATCACCAGATTCATACCAAACATTACCTTTTACAGCTCCATAAAGCCCTTCATTTGGCCAAACTCCATCAGAATTAGGTGATTCTTGCCATTCAGCTTCTGACTTAATCAAATCTGGACTATTCAGTGGTTTATCTTCGAAAATTACATGAGAATTTACTATTTTATTTACACCTGCAGCAAAATCCCAAGATTCATTTTTTCTGTTCAGTCTATCATGGAAGCCATACATGAAGTCGCCATGCGAAATCACATCATACTTAGTTGGATCTGGATTTTCTACCCAGGTTCTTACAGCAAAATTAGAATCTCCAGCTAATTGGAAAGAATGTGATTCGCCATTCTGATCAATGACAGATTTGGTTAAGTCAAAAGTAAAGGTTCCGTCTGGATTAGATACAGTATAGTAGACCGGTGATAAAAAACCTTTTCCAGTTAAATATTGTAAATAAATTTTAAACTGTGGTGGTACCTCTTTTGTATCGTAATCTAAAGATCCTCCTCTATACATCCAAGAACTACCTTGATAACTTTGTTGTTGATTTGCCACACCTGGCGCATAAATAGCATTGGTGATATCAAATGGAGGCTGAATATTTTTTGTAATTGCTGAATCTGATGGTGAAACACTTCTTAATGCTACTGATGTACTATTTGTTGAAGCGGATGTTGCTTCTACTGGTTGAGTCTCTACTGTTGGAACTACAACTGGCTGTGTTTCTACTACCGGTTGAGCCTCTACTGTTGGAACTACAACTGGCTGTGTTTCTGCTACTGGTTGAGCCTCTACTGTTGGAGCTACAACTGGCTGTGTTTCTGCTACTGGTTGAGCCTCTACTGTTGGAGCTACAACTGGCTGTGTAACTTCAGCACCTGTTGATAGTAACTCATCAGCCGAAACAGTCTGTCCCCCTATTCCTAAAAATGCCAATCCAACTAATACTGAAGCGGCTCCGAACTTAAACTTTTTAATCGAAAAACGCTGCTTTACTTGCGAATTATCGAAAAGATTCTCTCTTTCCTTACTAAACATAGTATTCCCCTTTAAAATAATTTATTTGTATATAAGTATATACAGATTTATATTACCTTTTTGTAATATTTATTAGAATATCTATATTTATTTATAAAATTCTCATTTGTTTTTTTTTTTTTTCAATAAATCATATGTGGCTTTTTTTGTTGATTTTGATATTAATAACTATTTTTAGTGATATTTATTGACTTTCTTAGAATCTTTTTTAGAATTATTATTAAAGATTAAAGGGGGACGACTATTTATGATAAACTTTCTGCTATTAAAATCGTTACATAGTACTTTAAAATTAACTATTATCGTTTGTGATGCATCATTTACGGTTCTAAAAGAATTTAACTCCGCACAGACTATTTCTTCCTATTATGATTACCGTCTTATCTTAAACGATTTTACTAAAACAAATGATAATTTTTTATTTCACTATGGCTTTCTGGGAGAAT
>NZ_JRQN01000046.1 GCF_000785785.1 Streptococcus uberis | reverse complement strand
ATGGAAGCCATCCGAGGATTATATAAGAAAACCCGAAAAGAAGGCACTCTCTTCGGGTTTTCGGTCTGTACTGAAATCAAGGTATTATTGGGAATCCCAGCTTAAATCATAGATACCGTAAGGGATTTTATTCTTTATTTAAAACTTTGCAACAGAACCCGATACTCCACCTTCATTGTGTAAGTCGTTAGGTAATACGTCATCCCAAATATCTGTAATGGCAGTCCCGAACGCTAATTTTCCATCAACATCAATTAGTCGCTCTCTCATGAATAACATCGCTTTTCCGTTTTTCATGTAGTAATCATTATATCCTGGACGTTCCATGTAATACATCTTATCTGGATTATCTTTCGATAAGTGTTTCAAAGCACGAGCTTCTTGACTTATCTGTCCCTCATCCAATGATACCCATTGAAAAACAGAATCAGCATTTTCGTAAGCAAATTCATCTAGTTTTCTATCAAATGCCTCGCCAAGTTCTTTTTTTAACTGGCTTTTCTTAATTCCCTGACTTTCTGCAAAAGCTTCAAGCAAAGACATGAACTCCCATGATTCGTAATGGCTACTTACATTCTTGATGAATTGATTATAACGATTATCCCTATCTTTAGCTGCAAACACTTTGTTAGGCTTCCATTGAGATTTGTTTTTTGAATATACGACTAGGTAGTCAGAGATAGTTACAACTCCAGGATTTATAACTTTTGCACCCGAGGCACTAGCTCGACGGACTGTTATGATATTTTGAAGATTTTCCTTCCCAAAGATTGAGTCTGCGAGTGTTAACAGATACCCCAACTCATTGTAATCAATAGCGATTGTTATACTACCTTGATTGCTTAGTAATTCTCTTGCAATCTCAAGTCTATTTTTCATAAACGTGAGCCAACTAGAATGCTTAAAACTGTCATTATATCCAAAACCGTCATTTCCAGTATTATAGGGTGGATCTATAAATATACTCTTCACTTTTCCGGCATAATGATTGGAGAGCGCATGCAACGTCAACAGATTATTTCCTTTGATAATCAGATTGTCTTTCTCTTTATCAAAAGAAACAATCCCATTATCTAAGCTGTCCGCTGTCCGTTGTCCGCTGTCCGCCTGATTATTGCCAAAGCGTTTGACATTGACAAATACTTTCTTGTCAAATAGACGGTCAATCTCGTCTTTCTCAATGACCTCGTTTAAGAAGGCGTCATCATAGCCGTCCTCATTATCTTCTTTAGTCATTGAAGCAGTCAAAACGCCATCCTTGAACGGAAAATCTAAGACAACATCTTGGCTGTCTTGTAAGAATTTCCCTTTTGAAGCCAAGCCAACACGATTTTCATATTTGGTGTAGCTTGTGTCCCAGTAATCGTTATAGAGAACGGCTTCTTCAAGTTGTTCAATCTGAAAGAGCTTTTGCCCCGCCACTTCCTTGATGAAATGTTGCTTGATGAAATCCACTTCAAACAATTTGCTTAAAAGTGCTTCATCATAATTTCGTAAATCATCCGTGAGTTTGGAACGGTTCAATTCTTCTCCGACAAAATATTTGTCGCCAAAAGATACCAAAGCCGTTTTCAACTCGTCAAAAATTTTCGGTTCAATTTTTGCCATTTTGCTCATCTCTTTAATAGTTTTTATCTTAAATTATAGCATAGTTTTTCTCTTAAATTATAGCATTGAACGCCTTACAGGTGTTAGCGAGAACCAAAAGAATCCTCTCACCGATTACGCTCTTCCCAATCATCCGTAAATCCTTTAAATCGCAATTCTGGAACTTTCTTTTTAACTGAATCATCTATTTTCGCCATAGTCCCCACCATTTTCTTGGTTTTTCTTGTTCTTCTATCCTTTTTTGTTCTTTGAGTTGTTCCTGCAAATTTTCCAACTTCTCTTTAAGAGCGTTCACTTCATCTTTATATTGATTGTCTAAGTGTTTGAATTCTGTTTCCTGTGAGGGCATTTTAAGAGCTTTTAAGTCATTGATTTCTGACTTATACTCATCAAGTAACTTTTTATCCTGCAAGGCAAGCCTTTGTTGTTGGTCTAAGAGATTTTGCATTTGGGCTATTTGGCTATCTTTTATATCTAATTGTTCCTTTCCATTTCTACGCTGTTCTTTTAAATCTCGAATTTGCTCCTCCTGTATTTTGATTTTTTCAATTAAGAAATTATTTTCTTTGTCGGTTGAAACTTTGTCGGTTGAAACTTTGTCGGTTGAAATTTTGTCGGTTGAAACTTTGTCGGCTAGAACTTTGTCGGTTAAAACTTTGTCGGTTAAAACTTTGTCGGCTAGAACTTTGTTGGTTAAAACTTTGTCGGTTGAAATTTTTAAAATCTTCGCTCTAATAAAATTTTGTTCGTCTATCGTTAAAAGTATTATTCCTTTTTCATTTTTAAGTCTTTCCTTATTTGGCAAAGACTTAATATGATATTGTACGTTTTGTTTATTAACTCCTAACTCGTCCGCCAGCTCTTTAATCGTTTTTAATTCTTCACTCATGATAAGTCCTGCCTTTTAACCGTTGGTAGATATTGTTCAATGGCTTTTTTAAGATATTTCGCTACATTACGTTTAGAATAGGCTTCTTTTTTGCTGGCAACATAAGATAAGTGGTCTTTGACACCATTTAGCCCTCTTAATTCTTTCAGTTCGTCATAAAGCGGATAAACATTCTTCTGTAAGCCTACCATTGTGGCTGTATCCATAATATCATTCATGCCAATTAAGAAATTTTCAGATAAAAGTCTTGTATATTTACTTTCCATTGCCTGTTTTAGTAAGTCAGCTTCATTTCTTGATTTTTGCTTTTTATCGGCTTGATAGTCTTTATCTCCCAACTTGTAACTGTTATCGTCCGCTCGGTGTTTCTTCTCAATATGAAAGACAATAGAGTCAATGCTCCGCCCTTTTTTGACTTTCTCATAGGTCACGTTAAAATGCGTATGTTCGTTGATTTCTTTTAAAGAGTTTTCAACAATATATCTAAAAAAATGATATGTTTCTTTATACTCATTAACCGTATCTGTTATAAGACGAATTTCTTTCACTTTGATAGTGGGATTGCGATAGGCTTCCACTTGTTCGGCTCGCCGTCCGCCTTTGGTGCTGTAATGCTCGTATTGGTTATAGTTCATAGATAACCATTTGTAGAGGATAATGGAATATTTGCTGTTTAACTCCATAACATCAGATAAGGCATATTGCGTAAAGTTTTGCTTCAACTCAATCAAATAGGGCATAATACGATAATTAAATTCAATCGTGACAGTATCATTGTAATCATTCCACTTGATATAAGGGGTTCTGTTGCAAAGTTTTAAATCTACTATCAAATAAGGTAGAATAATAGAAAAA
>NZ_JRQN01000045.1 GCF_000785785.1 Streptococcus uberis | reverse complement strand
AATACTAGGTTACAAATCTCCAAAAGAGTTTTTCTTGGCTGGCTAACTTGAACTTATAATTTGCCGTCACTATGACTACTCCATCTATTATTTTTCAATTTCAAACAATGGTGATAATGGACGTTTTTCATGAATTCTAATAATGGCATCCGCAATCAAGTCAGCGATTGAAATCATTTCAATTTTATCAATTAAACGTTCCTCAGATATTGCAATAGTATCTAAAACAATTAATTTCTTAATCGCTGATTTCTCAATATTATCCATCGCAGGGCCTGATAAAACAGGGTGAGTACAAGAAGCATAAACTTCAGTTGCACCAGCCTCAGCAAGTGCGTCAGCCGCATGACAAATAGTACCGGCCGTATCAATCATATCATCAATCAAAATACATTTTTTGCCTGCAACATTACCAATAATGTTCATAACTTCTGATGTATTCATTTTATCAACACTACGACGTTTGTCAATAATTGCAATCGGTGTTTGAAGGAACTGTGCCAATTTACGTGCTCTAGTCACACCTCCGTGATCAGGACTGACAACAACCACATCATCACCAACTAAACCATGACGATCAAAATAGTCTGCAATTAATGGTGCACCCATCAAGTGATCAACAGGAATGTCAAAAAAGCCTTGAATTTGAGCCGCATGTAAATCAACTGTTAGTAAACGATCAACCCCAGCAACTTCTAACATATTAGCTACAAGTTTAGAAGTAATAGGTTCTCTTGAACGCGCTTTTCTATCCTGGCGAGCATATCCATAATAAGGCATGACAACACTAACTTTTTCAGCACTGGCACGTTTAAGTGCATCTACCATTATTAAGATTTCCATCAAGTTATCATTAACAGGTGAACTTGTTGATTGTAAAATAAACACATGATGACCACGAATCGACTCTTCAATGTTTACTTGAATTTCTCCATCAGAAAACTGACGAACAGTAGATTTCCCCAATTGAATCCCCATTGATAAAGCTACGCGTTCAGCCAATTCTTTGTTTGAAGATAAAGCAAACAATTTTAAATCAGAATAAGACATTTTTTCCTCCAAAGTTTTAATCCTATACCATTTTAACCCTTTTACCTCAATATTTCAAATGATTTTAGGATTTCATAAAAAAAGACCAGCTGAAGCTGGTCGATATTTTTTAGTTTGGTAAAATGTATACGGCACCATTAGGATTGAACCATCCACGGTAGTTACCGATTGACATATTTCCAGCATAGTTAGATTCCATAACTTGGATATTTGAAGAACTTTGAACAGATGTAACTAAAGCTACGTGTCCATAGCCTCCACCCCATACAGCTACTGATCCAACTACTGGAGTTGAGCTAATTCTGTAACCTGCTGCTGCTGCAGATGCTGCCCATTGTCCACCATTACCCCAGTAATCTCCAACCCAAGGTGCAAGTGACTTAACACCCCAAGTACATTGTCCTATTGGATATGTATTTGCAGTTCCGTAAGTAACTCTAGGAGTTGAAACAGTCTGTACAGCTGGTGCTGGCGCTACTGAGCGAGTTGGTGCTGCTGGAGCTACTGTTTGTACAGGAGCAGCTGTTTGTGCAGCTGGTGCTGGAGTTTGTACTGAAGCAACAACTTCTGCAACAGGAGCTACTGATTGTTGTGCAGTCATAGCAGCTTGTGCTTGTGCAACAGACTCAGCCTGCGCTTGTGCTTGTGCTTGTGCAGCAGCTTCTGCAGCGGCTTGTGCTTTTGCAGCTTCTGCAGCTTTAACTTCAGCTTCTTGTTTTTGAGAAACTAGAGTAGCTTTTTCATTTTGAGCTGTTGCCATTTTTGCTGATAAATCTAATTTAGCAACTTCTAAACCTGCTTGTTGAGTTTCTAAAGAAACTTTATTAGCTGCAATGGTTTTCATATTAGCTGCTACAGTATTAATAGCATCTTGGTTTTCAGCTTGTTTTTTGTTAAGTTCAACTTTATCTGCTTTTTGTTGATTCAACATTTTTGCATTTGCTGAAACAACTTCACGAATAGCAACTACACGATTAATAGCATCTGATACAGACTTAGAATTTAAAAGTGTATTTAAATAGCTAGTTGTAGTAGCACCTTTTTGTGCGCTACGTGCTTGTTTCTTTAAAGCTTCATTGCGTGCAACAATTTTACTAGAAAGTGCTTGAATTTCTTCTGCTAATTTAGCTGATTTAGCCTGAAGAGCTTCATTTTCAAGTGCTAGACTATCTTGCTGACTTTGTAATGTTCCAATTTGACCTTGAAGTGCAGACACTTGCGCTTGAGCCGCAGTTTGTTCTGCAGTCAAATTTGTAATAATACTATCCTGTGCAGCAATTTTCGAGTCAAAATCATCTGCTCCAACTGTTGTTGCTGCTCCAAGGGTAACACCACTTACAAGAACGGCTGATAAAATTCTCTTTTTCATTTTAAAAAAACTACTCCTTTTCGATAAGACATCTTATATTGTACCAAAAAATACAAGAAATAATATTACGCATGTGTTACAGTTATATGTAATAATCAATAATAAAATCACTTACTATAGGTATCTATTATTACAAAAAATAAAATATTAAGAATTAAACTTGGAAATAAATTATAAGTAATAAAGAAAGTCCATGAAAAGCTTGTAAAACCTAGAAAATATGCAATGACGAAACTAATAAAATTTAATAAAAATAAACAAATTGAAAACAATACAATCCGTTGTGCTTTTGATTTTTCTTCCAAATATTTTACAAATAGATACAAAAACGAAATCGAAACTGGTAAAGCAATCACCATTATCCCAAGATAATCAAAGTAATAGTAATCGTATCCCATTCCCAAAAGCAATGAAATTAGTAATGCAAAAGAATAATGAATACGATGACAAATGAAATACAAACAAATAAAGAATAAAAAAGTAGAAAAATGAATATCATTGGTAAAAAATATATTGATTACTTCAGACAGATGAGAATCTATAAGCATCAGGAAAATTAATAAGAAGAAAAATAATATAGCTTTTAATTGTTTCATAACTATTTGTCTCTTCCTAAAACATATAAATAATCAAGATTATTAAAATTTCCACTTAAAGAAATAAAAATTTTGCGACCTAACTTATCATCGGATCTAACTTCTTTAACAACTTTGCCAATGGTAATGTCTCCAACTGTTTCACCATCTAATCCACTAGTATATACTTTATCGTCTGGCATAATGGAAGCATTAGAATTAAACTCACTTGATAACATTAGATTTTCTTCTTTATTATAAGTTTTTAAATTACCATAAATTGTTTCCTTTTTACCAACAATTTTAATTGGTAAATTAAAGTTCTTCCCATTTGTAAGTAAATCAACATGAGAACTTACTTCTGAAACATTTGTTATTTTACCAATCATAGATTTTCCATCAACGACAATCATAAATTTTTTGAAGCCAGACTTTTTTCCCCCATCAATAATAATAGCGTCAGACCAATTATTAGGACTTCTTACTAAAATTTGACTAACTTTCCTAAATGAGTTGTCAACCTTAAGATTAAGTAAATCTTTTAACGAATTATTTTTTCTTTTCAAACTATTATATTGCTCAATAGAAAGAGATTGTTCAGCAATTTGTTTCTTCAGTTGTTTATTCTCTTTCTGAGCATTCACTAACCCTTTGAAATCATTTACAAAATTTTTGGTCGAATTAAAAGGAATTGCTACAAATTGATCAATTTTTGATAAGGCAAATTACAAGTTCAAGTTAGCCATTTAGTAAAAACTCTTTAGGAGATTTATA
>NZ_JRQN01000044.1 GCF_000785785.1 Streptococcus uberis | reverse complement strand
TCTATCGAAGTTTACGCACTGCCTCTACCACGATTAAAGGTATGGAAGCCATCCGAGGATTATATAAGAAAACCCGAAAAGAAGGCACTCTCTTCGGGTTTTCGGTCTGTACTGAAATCAAGGTATTATTGGGAATCCCAGCTTAAATCATAGATACCGTAAGGGATTTTATTCTTTATTTAAAACTTTGCAACAGAACCAACACATGAATCAAAAGACGCTGTTGCCAAAAATAAGCATAAATACAAAAGGTCTGATATAAAGCTAATTAATAATTTTGATATTGACCGTTATATTACGCTTGATGTTGAAGATAAAGAAGATTTGTTTAACGAAATTTGCGATATTATTGACGATCATGATTTAGCAAATATGCGTGAATTGAAGAATTTTGTAAAGTATCATGGAGCAGAATATGGATTGCCCAGTATGAAAGTTATACGTTCGGTGATGAAAATGAGTAGTGGGATTATTCGATTAACGTTTGACGCGGTATATCAAGAACGAAGATATGGAAAACAAATTGATGATGAAACAGGCGAAATAAAATGACAAATAAGAAAAAGTGATTAATTTATACACACGCACTTTATTGTCAATTCCGTAAATTATGAGAACGGTCATAAGCTCCAATGGATGTAGGACGGATTTTGCGGACATTCAAAATAAAAAAGAATGTGGAGGTAACAGACAATGGCAAAATCATTATTTGAGGAACTGGGCGGCAAATACGAAAGGCAAGGGGATTATTTGATACCGTGCTTAACTGTACCCGCCGAAGAAGAACAGGCAATAGGCATCTGGGGGCAACGGCATTTAGATTATCTAAAACAGTACCGTAAAGTTACATACACCAATCTTCTTACAAGCGGCAGGCTAAACGCCTACCTTGCCGACATCAACAGACAGGCACAGGAACGCTTTGAAAGGCTCATAGAGGGTATGAAACAGGCACAGGGCATAACGGAACAGCTAAAGGCAGAAAACGCCTTAGAATGGACAGGATGCCTCAATAACATAAGGGCTTGTGCGAGGGAGATTGTGGAAAAGGAAATTATTTTTGCATAAACAGATGATTAGTGGCAGGGGGAAATCCTGCCGCTTTTTCTGCTTTAGTTTGTCAGCTTGACAAATAAAGGGTTAAGGAATATAATTAGATTCAGTATTATACAAGGAGTTAATAAATATGCGGCAAGGTATTCTTAAATAAACTGTCAATTTGATAGTGGGAACAAAAAGTAGCAGTCCCGTTTCACTTTTAATATGGGGCTTAGTTTTTTGTACCCAGTTTAAGAATACTTTTATCATGTAATTTTATATGCCCGAAAACATATAAGTGTTTTGGGGCTATTGGAGTTATTTACCCAGTGATAGGAGTATTTATCACTGGGTATTTTTATGCCCTTTTTTGGGTGTTGATAAGAGGAAAATCACATGAAAATAATTAACTTAGGCATTCTGGCTCACGTTGACGCAGGAAAGACAACATTAACGGAAAGTTTATTGTATACCAGTGGTGCAATTGCAGAACTAGGGAGCGTAGATGAAGGCACAACAAGGACAGATACAATGAATTTGGAGCGTCAAAGGGGAATCACTATCCAGACAGCAGTGACATCTTTTCAGTGGGAGGATGTAAAAGTCAACATTATAGATACGCCAGGCCATATGGATTTTTTGGCGGAGGTGTACCGCTCTTTGGCTGTTTTAGATGGGGCCATCTTGGTGATCTCCGCTAAAGATGGCGTGCAGGCCCAGACCCGTATTCTGTTCCATGCCCTGCGGAAAATGAACATTCCCACCGTTATCTTTATCAACAAGATCGACCAGGCTGGCGTTGATTTGCAGAGCGTGGTTCAGTCTGTTCGGGATAAGCTCTCCGCCGATATTATCATCAAGCAGACGGTGTCGCTGTCCCCGGAAATAGTCCTGGAGGAAAATACCGACATAGAAGCATGGGATGCGGTCATCGAAAATAACGATAAATTATTGGAAAAGTATATCGCAGGAGAACCAATCAGCCGGGAAAAACTTGTGCGGGAGGAACAGCGGCGGGTTCAAGACGCCTCCCTGTTCCCGGTCTATTATGGCAGCGCCAAAAAGGGCCTTGGCATTCAACCGTTGATGGATGCGGTGACAGGGCTGTTCCAACCGATTGGGGAACAGGGGAGCGCCGCCCTATGCGGCAGCGTTTTCAAGGTGGAGTATACAGATTGCGGCCAGCGGCGTGTCTATCTACGGCTATACAGCGGAACGCTGCGCCTGCGGGATACGGTGGCCCTGGCCGGGAGAGAAAAGCTGAAAATCACAGAGATGCGTATTCCATCCAAAGGGGAAATTGTTCGGACAGACACCGCTTATCCGGGAGAAATTGTTATTTTAGCTGATGATACTTTGAAACTGAACGACATTCTAGGAAATGAAAAACTCCTGCCTCATAAAACACGGATTGATAATCCCATGCCATTACTTCGGACAACGGTAGAGCCGCAAAAGCCGGAGCAAAGGGAAGCCCTGTTAAATGCCCTCGCAGAGATTGCTGATACAGACCCTCTTTTGCATTTTGACATTGATACTGTTACACATGAGATTATGTTATCTTTTTTGGGAAAAGTACAGTTAGAAGTTATTTGTTCGCTATTAGAAGAAAAATATCATGTGGGCGTGGCTATGAAAGAGCCTTCGGTTATTTATCTGGAAAGACCGCTTAGAAAAGCAGAATATACCATCCACATAGAAGTCCCGCCAAATCCTTTCTGGGCTTCTGTCGGGTTGTCCATAGAGCCGCTCCCTATTGGAAGCGGAGTGCAGTATGAAAGCAGAGTTTCACTTGGATATTTAAATCAATCGTTCCAAAATGCGGTTATGGAGGGGGTTCTTTATGGCTGCGAGCAGGGGCTGTATGGATGGAAAGTGACAGACTGTAAAATCTGTTTTGAATATGGATTGTATTATAGTCCTGTAAGTACCCCCGCAGACTTTCGGCTGCTTTCCCCTATCGTATTGGAGCAGGCTTTAAAAAAAGCAGGGACAGAACTATTAGAGCCATATCTCCACTTTGAAATTTATGCACCGCAGGAATATCTCTCACGGGCGTATCATGATGCTCCAAGGTATTGTGCAGATATTGTAAGTACTCAGATAAAGAATGACGAGGTCATTCTGAAAGGAGAAATCCCTGCTAGATGTATTCAAGAATACAGGAACGATTTAACTAATTTCACAAATGGGCAGGGAGTCTGCTTGACAGAGTTAAAAGGATACCAGCCAGCTATTGGTAAATTTATTTGCCAACCCCGCCGCCCGAATAGCCGTATAGATAAGGTTCGGCATATGTTCCACAAGTTAGCTTAACAGCTTGCAAAAGTCATATAAAATGAGATTTGAAAGGATTAGAGACTAATTATGATGAAATGCGAATTCTATATGTATCAAGTTAAGAAGAAACGCTCTTCGAGCGTTTAGAAAAAAAGCCTTTTAGGCTTTTTAATTTTCTATTCTTTGCCAAAGGTGTCTTCTTGATTCAGTACCTATACACTCACCTGTTATTGATACTGGTGGAACTGCTAAGTGTGTTCTAATTTCTCTTCCACAAGCAGAACATTTATACAAAGGAGTACGATCTCGTGCTGCTTTAGTATTATGGTTGGAAATTTTTATTAAACCTAATATAAAAACGAAAACACCTGCTATTGCCGTAAATATAATATTCCCATTTGACATACCTTTTTTGGTTCTGTTGCAAAGTTTTAAATCTACTATCAAATAAGGTAGAATAATAGAAAAA
>NZ_JRQN01000043.1 GCF_000785785.1 Streptococcus uberis | reverse complement strand
TCTATCGAAGTTTACGCACTGCCTCTACCACGATTAAAGGTATGGAAGCCATCCGAGGATTATATAAGAAAACCCGAAAAGAAGGCACTCTCTTCGGGTTTTCGGTCTGTACTGAAATCAAGGTATTATTGGGAATCCCAGCTTAAATCATAGATACCGTAAGGGATTTTATTCTTTATTTAAAACTTTGCAACAGAACCCAGCAATTTATTAACGACAACAAATCGAGTAGTCGTGCTGTCAGAAAAGATGCTGTATTAATAAACGAATGGATCATAACTTCTGACAACCAATTTTTTAAAGATAAAGACGATAAAGAAATTAAAGATTTTTTTGATACTGCGAAATCATATTTTGCGGACAAATTTGGCGATAATAATATCCGCTACGCTCAAGTTCACCTAGACGAAACAACACCGCATATGCACTTAGGTATTGTGCCTTTCAATGCGGAAAAGCGGTTATCAGCAAAGACTCTTTTTAATCGTCAAGCTTTACAGGCGGTACAAGACGAATTGCCAAAGTATTTAAATGAGCGTGGTTTTGAGCTTGAACGTGGCGAAAAAGGGTCAGAGCGTAAAAATTTAACGGTGCCTGAATATAAAAAGGCAAAGGACGAATTAAAAGAGATGACTACCACGCTGGAACAGCGAAAGTCAGAAGTTTTAGCGTTATCTAACGATAAAACACCAACAATCAACAAAGAAAGTTTAGATTTAAAAGACGAAACGAAAACGGTCAAAGTACCAAGTGGCGAAACGATTGGAATTGGTAAGTTACGTCATGAATTTACGAAAAATGAAGAACGAAAAACAGGAAATGTGATTATCCCTGAAGATAAATTAAATGCCTTAATACAAGGCTATGAAGATTTATATAAATCGAATGAGAAACTAAAGAAATATGCGGAAACTGATTTACCTAAACGGATTAACTATGTAAAAGAAAAATACAAAGAAGTAGTGCGTGAATACAATGATTTAGCGGATAGATTTAATAATAATTTAGAGAAAATTGATTCGTTGGAGAAAGAGAATAAATCGCTTAAAAACGAAATTAAGGGCATTTACAGAGGTTTTAATCAGTTTATGGAAAATACCCTTGGTGCAACTGTTGGACAAGCTAAAAAGCTCATGAATAACCTTGTGAGCGAAATTAAAGAGTTTGTAAAAGGTGGAGAGTTTGAAAAAATTCATAGAAATGAAACTCGAACACGAGATAGAGATGAATTAAGTCGTTAGAAGCTCATATTTGCGTTTTAAGGCGTTTTAAATCAATTCGAGTATATTTATACCTGTTTGGTCTTTTCGTCGGCATAAGCGTTAAAAATGGCAATAGAAAAAGCAGCAAGGGCGAACGTAGTGAGTGCATTTACCCTTGCAGCTTTTTTGTTGTCATTTAGCTTTTGTAAACCGACAGAAAAGCCAACAGGTATGACTGTTTACTCACTTTTCAGAGGCATGATCAAACGCATTGCGTTTGTCAGGTGTGGGCGGAAGCCACGGTTTTTAAAAGGGTTCCGAGGCTCAACGTCAATAAAGCAATTGGAATAAAGCAATTATGTTATTGATTTTAAATTTTTTATATCAAAATGGTCTTTTTCTGTTAAATCATAACCAGAATGAAAAAGAAGTTGAGCTTCTTTTGAAATACATGGTATTTTTCGACCTTTGTAATTAGTTTCTGAAAACCAGTCATTTTGGAAAACATAATTACCACCTTCTGGGTTTGCTTGGGTAATTGATCCATCATCATTTAGATTTATAGGATGAATATCTAAATACCCATATTCTTCATGCTTAAGTTCCATACGTGAAGGCATCCAATCAACTTCTATTTTGTATCCGATATCTTCTAATTTTTGTATAACTTTTTGAGTGTGTTGAGCGTCAAAATCTATATCTATATCTCTGTGTTCTCTTTGTTGTTTTCCAGTTAATACATCTACCCCCCAGCCACCATCTAACCAATAAGTTACTTTCATGTGTTCAAATAAATCTAAAATATAAAATAAATCTTTTTCTGTTACATTATTATTTTTCATTTTATCCCTCCTAACTTGGGAATTTGAAACGAGTTGAAAACGAGTTTCTTCTTGTCTTGATACTATATAGAAACAACTACATTTTTATAATAACTAAATAAATGCTGATATAACAGTGTTTTTAGATGTTTTTTGTTAAAAAAAGGTTGAAAACAAAAAAACTCTGGGGGAGATTTTGAAAAAAATCGACCAACTTCTGGGGGGTACTACGACTCTCTCCCAAAGTTGATCCCTTAACGATTTAGAAATCCCTTTGAGAATGTTTATATACATTCAAGGTAACCAGCCAACTAATGACAATGATTCCTGAAAAAAGTAATAACAAATTACTATACAGATAAGTTGACTGATCAACTTCCATAGGTAACAACCTTTGATCAAGTAAGGGTATGGATAATAAACCACCTACAATTGCAATACCTGTTCCCTCTGATAAAAAGCTGGTAAAGTTAAGCAAACTCATTCCAGCACCAGCTTCCTGCTGTTTCAAGCTACTTGAAACAATTGTTGATATAACTGTTTTGGTGAACGAAAGCCCACCTAAAACAAATACGATTATAATTGTCATGAACCATGATGTTGTTTCTAAAAGAAAGGAAGCAGTTAAAAAGCTAACAGAAAGAAATGTAACTCCGATGTTTAACACGTATAAAGGACCTCTTCTATCAACAAGTATCCCACCAATGTAGCCGAAAATAATGACACTCATTGTTCCAGGGAAAATAATTACACTTCCGATTTCGGCAGTACTTAGCTGGTAAACATCTTTCATCATATAAGGAACCATAGAGACAAACCCTGCTACTGTTCCAAATATAATTCCCCCACAAAGAACTCCAATCATAAAAGGTATATTTTTCCCTAATCCGGGATCAACAAAAGGATCTGTTACTTTCCTGATATGTTTTACAAATATCAGGAATGACAGCACGCTAACGATAAGAAAAGAAATGCTATATGATGTTGTAAACAACATAAAAAATACAATGCCTACAGACATTAGTATAATTCCTTTGATATCAAAATGACCTTTTATCCTTACTTCTTTCTTTAATAATTTCATAAGAAACGGAACAGTGATAATTGTTATCATAGGAATGAGTAGAAGATAGGACCAATGAATATAATGGGCTATCATTCCACCAATCGCTGGACCGACTCCTTCTCCCATGGCTACTATCGATCCAATAAGACCAAATGCTTTACCCCTATTTTCCTTTGGAATATAGCGCGCAACTACAACCATTACGAGTGCTGGAAATGCAGCTGCACCAGCCCCTTGAATAAAACGAGCCATAATAAGTAAGGAAAAGAAAGAATGGCCAACAAACCCAATTACCGACCCGAAACAATTTATTATAATTCCAAATAGGAGTAACCTTTTGATGCCTAATTGATCAGATAGCTTTCCATATACAGCTGTTCCAATGGAAAAGGTTAACATAAAGGCTGTGTTCACCCAGTTTGTACTCGCAGGTGGTTTATTAAAATCATTTGCAATATCAGGTAATGAGACGTTCAAAACCGCTTCATTTAATACGCTAAAAAAAGATAAAATGCAAAGCCAAATTAAAATTTGGTTGTGTCGTAAATTCGATTGTGAATAGGATGTATTCACATTTCATCCCTCCAATAATGAGGGCAGACGTAGTTTATAGGGTTAATGATACGCTTCCCTCTTTTAATTGAACCCTGTTACATTAATTACACTTCATAATTAATTCCTCCTAAACTTGATTAAAACATTTTACCACATATAAACTAAGTTTTAAAGTCAGTATTTCATCACTTATACAACAATATGGCCCGTTTGTTGAACTACTCTTTAATAAAATAATTTTTCCGTTCCCAATTCCACATTGCAATAATAGAAAATCCATCTTCATCGGCTTTTTCGTCATCATCTGTATGAATCAAATGGTTCTGTTGCAAAGTTTTAAATCTACTATCAAATAAGGTAGAATAATAGAAAAA
>NZ_JRQN01000042.1 GCF_000785785.1 Streptococcus uberis | reverse complement strand
TTCATTCATTTCTATAAAATCTTCCATTTCCGTCCACGTTTCAATACCAGCTAGTTGGCAACAAAATACTAAAAAGAGAATCGTTGATAACGGGTAATGAACTTTCCAAGCTTGACGCCCATCCAATTCAGCTGTTCGTTCATCAATAGAAATAATAAAATCAATCATCCTAGTCACCTCACTTCTAGTTTACTACTTTGACTGATTTTGTCATTATGAATCTTGATTTCTGAAAACAAAGCTTTCTTCATGCGTTTGTCGTGATTAAGAAAAGATTAAGAATACAAGTAATTTCCTTGAAAGTGTTTACTTCTTCGATTAACAGTTTGCTATACCTCTAGGCGTATTTATACATTTTTCTATACATTTTACTTCTCTAATTATTCTATTATTTTTCATTCTATCTTGAAAGTTTTAACAATTTGAGTTAGACTAAAGCCATGAGATTACAACAATTACACTACATCATCAAGATTGTCGAATGTGGCTCTATGAATGTTGCTGCTAAAAAATTATTTATAACCCAACCCAGCCTATCAAATGCTGTAAAAGACTTAGAAACGGAAATGGGAATCACCATTTTTATTAGAAATCCCAAAGGGATTACCCTAACAAAAGACGGCGTAGAATTTTTATCTTATGCGCGTCAGGTCATCGAACAGACATCGCTTCTAGAAGACCGCTATAAAAATAAAAATACCAAACGTGAATTATTCAGCGTCTCTTCACAACACTATGCCTTTGTTGTGAATGCTTTTGTTTCTCTATTAAAAGAGACAGACATGACCCAGTATGAACTTTTCTTACGTGAAACGAGAACCTGGGAAATCATTGATGATGTGAAAAATTTTCGATCAGAGATTGGTGTTCTCTTTTTGAATGATTACAATAGAGACGTCCTTACTAAACTGATGGAAGATAACCATTTGATTGCGACGCCACTTTTCAAAGCACACCCCCATGTCTTTATTAGCCGCAAGCACCCACTAGCCAATCGGTCATCCTTGAGTTTTGACGACTTAAAATCCTACCCTTACCTCAGCTATGATCAAGGCTTACACAATTCCTTCTACTTTTCAGAAGAAATGTTATCAGAAATCACTCATCCAAAATCCATTGTTGTCAGTGACCGTGCCACTTTATTCAACCTGATGATTGGTCTTGACGGCTATACTGTAGCCAGTGGTATCTTAAACAGCAACTTAAACGGCGATGACATCCTTGCAATCCCACTTGATGTTCCGGACCTAATTGATATTGTTTACATCACTCATGAAAAAGCTAATTTATCTAAAATGGGCCAAGCCTTTATTGATTATCTTATCCAAGAGGTCCAATTTTAAACAGAAAAAAGCTAGTCATTTTAAAATTGACTAGCTTATTTAATGTCTAATTGCTCTTCAATAATAGCATTTAGGCGATCAAAATAAAATGGCGTCCGTTGATAATTAACCCCGGCATAGGTGGCCAAATCAATAATATTGTCCAAAAAAGTTTGTGATGAAAAGCGTGTCGTGCGATATAATTCTTCCTCATCAAACGGTTTGATAAGATGAGCTAGAGGATTACGCACCGATTTTTCAAACTTTCTTAATCCCTCAACAGTCTCTTTGATATCATCTGGAAGGTTCGATAATTGAATAATATCCGTCAAACTCCGACTAGTGATATTTCGATTTTGTCGTTTGGCTAAATACAGATCAAAAATAGGTAAATGCGCTTGATACATGGCATCAAAATTCCAAGTATCATAGTCATCATTTTTTGTATCAATAATATAAGACGCAAAGTCAGGGATCTGAAATGTTACAAGCCTTAGGAATAAACGGTATAAAATGGGAGAAACCGATCTCACAAAATCAATAATTTCACCATTTTTTACCTTGACTTCTAAATCCAAAATATAATTAGCCAATTGCTCATCTACCATATCTGAATTCATCACCAAGGGAAATTGGTAGGTCTCTTCAATTCTTTTGACATCAGCTTGATGTGAATAGAGAAAGTCCAAATTCAATTCACGTCGTTCCTTTAGTAAAGCAATCAAAAATTGGGCGTCTTTAGAAATATTGGGTGTTTTTGACGCAATATGATAGGCGTGATTATAAGCATAGACATCCAAAAGGATGCCTATTGTTTCATTTAATTCAGTCATTTGCGATTAATGTTTCTAATCCGACTGTCATCATATCAGTAAAGGTTGTTTGACGATCTTCAGCACTTGTATCTTCACTTGGATCATTTAAGTTATCTGAAATAGTCATAATACCTAAAGCTTTAACATTGTGTTGAGCAGCTAAGTAATAAAGTGCTGCTGCTTCCATCTCAACAGCTTTGACACCAAGTTTTCCAAGTTGCATAGTACGTTCTGGTGAGTTTGAATAGAAAACATCAGAAGACAGAACATTTCCGACGTGTGTAGTAATTCCCATCTCTTTAGCAATATGGTAAGCCTTGTCCAACAAACCAAAATCAGCAATTTGAGGGAAATCAAACTCTGGGAAGTCATTACGAATGATACTTGAGTTAGTTGCTGCCGCTTGGGCTAAGACTAATTCACGAACATGAACCTGAGGATCAATAGCACCAGCAGTACCAACACGAATAAGTGTTTTCACCCCATAATCAACAATCAACTCACGTGCGTAAATCGAAATTGAAGGCATCCCCATACCAGTCCCCATTACAGACACACGGTGCCCTTTATAAGTACCAGTATAACCAAACATGTTACGAACTTCATTGAAACAAACAGCATCCTCAAGGAAATTTTCGGCAATAAACTTCGCACGCAAAGGATCCCCAGGAAGAAGAATTTTATCAGCGATCTCGCCAGAACGAGCAGAAATATGAATAGACATAATAAATGATACAGAGAGCGAACAGAAAGCGACTGAAAATTAGGAACCTGAGCAGAAATCCTGATTTCTGACGAAGGTTATCTATTTTCCAAGCTTTCCGCTCGAGTTCAAATTGAAGATACAAAGGGCGTTAAGAGGACACCGTGAAAATAGGAAACTGACGTCGCATTGTAAACGCAAGACAATTTATCTTTTTCACACAGTCCTCAGCCCGTGTTCAATTAATGAACTCAGCCCTCACCTTTCTGATTTTATATTTTTTAATTTTAGTAAGGACCTGAATTCAAATTTGCAAATGAACTTCTCTGTCCTTTCTGATTTTTTTAGTTTTGTTAATAAATATATTATTATAGTTCAGCAAGAATGGCTTTAACCAAGCTTTTGAAGTTACCTTTGATTTGTTCAGTTACTTGAACAACTTCTTCGTGGTTTAATTCTGATTGGAAACCAGCTGCGAAGTTTGTAATGGCAGAGATTCCAAGCACTTTCATACCAGAATGCGCTGCTACGATAACTTCAGGAACAGTTGACATACCAACAGCATCAGCTCCGAGTGTTTTAAAGGCACGGATTTCGGCAGGTGTTTCATAAGTAGGTCCTGTTACGCCAATATAGACACCACCTTCTAACTTAATTTCCAAACGTTCTGCAACTGAATGAGCAATTTTACGGTAGTCAGCAGTATAAGCATCAGACATATCTGGGAAGCGAGGTCCAAACTCTTCTAAATTTTCACCAATTAATGGGTTATTGCCTGTCATGTTAATATGGTCTGTTATAACCATAAGTGTTCCAGGGCCATAGTTAATTCCTCCAGCTGCATTTGTTACTAAAACTCCTGTACAGCCTAAAGCTTTCATCACACGTACTGGGAAAGTAACTGTTTCAAGTGGATTACCTTCATAAAAATGGAAACGTCCTTGCAAAGCTAAGACTTTGCGACCAGCTAACTCTCCATAGACTAATTTTCCTGCATGTCCAATAACTGTTGATTGCCCCCAGTTTGGAATATCAGAATAATCAATAACAATAGCGTTTTCTACTTCTTCAGCTAATTCACCTAATCCTGATCCTAAAATGAGACCAAATTCTGGCGACGCGATTCCCTTTGAGATTAAAAAATCTCTTGTTTCCTTAATTTTTGTCATTAACGACATGTTATCCCCTTTCCTTATTTAGGATAGACCACTTCTCCATCTTCCTTAGTATAAGGACTAGGAAGAGGAACTGGTAAAATATCTAATAATACTTCTGATGGACGGCAGAGCTTAACACCCTTACTTGTCACAACAATAGGTCGATTGATTAAAATCGGATCTGCCATCATGGCATCCAAAATCTTCTCATCAGACACAGTTTCTACATCCAGTCCATGCTGATGATATTCTGGCACATTCTTCCGAACTAATTCGTCAAAAGAAATTCCCATTGTTGCCACTAAACCTAACACTTCTTCTCTGCTCGGTGGATTCACCAAATACTCAATCACATGAGGTTCGATTCCCGCATGACGAATCATGGTTAATACATTGCGTGACGTTCCACATTTTGGATTATGATAAATGGTAACTTTTTCCATCTGTTTGACCCCTATACTAATTCAGCCAAGAATGATTTGCCAATCATGGCAGTTTCAACACCAAAGT
>NZ_JRQN01000041.1 GCF_000785785.1 Streptococcus uberis | reverse complement strand
AAAAGATGTGAGGGCACAAAAAGGTGAGGAGAAAGTTTTCATGCGAAAGGCGTGGTTATCACCCCTTTTCTAATTGAAAAAAGGGGCTTTTTCATGTACAATGAACAATAGATAAATAATATGAGGTGAAAAATTGCTTACAGTTTCTGATGTATCGTTACGTTTTAGCGATCGAAAACTTTTCGATGAAGTTAATATTAAATTTACAGCCGGTAATACCTATGGATTAATTGGTGCAAATGGTGCCGGAAAATCAACCTTTCTGAAAATTCTCTCAGGAGATATTGAGCCTTCTACAGGACATATTACTTTAGGTACTGACGAACGTTTATCAGTGTTACGTCAAAATCATTTTGACTACGAAGAAGAACGCGCCATTGACGTTGTTATCATGGGGAATGAGCAATTATATAGCATCATGAAAGAAAAAGATGCTATATATATGAAAGAAGATTTTTCAGAAGAAGATGGTGTTCGAGCTGCTGAACTTGAAGGAACATTTGCTGAATTAGGTGGATGGGAAGCAGAGAGTGAAGCTTCTCAATTACTTCAAAATCTAAATATCCCTGAAAGTCTTCATTTCCAATCTATGAGTGAATTAGCTAATGGTGATAAAGTTAAAGTTCTTTTAGCTAAAGCCTTATTTGGTAAACCTGATGTTCTTTTACTTGATGAACCGACCAATGGTCTTGACATTCAATCTATTGCTTGGTTGGAAGATTTCTTAATTGATTTTGAAAATACCGTTATTGTTGTATCCCATGACCGTCACTTTTTAAATAAAGTATGTACACACATGGCTGACTTAGATTTTGGAAAAATCAAACTTTATGTTGGTAACTATGATTTTTGGAAACAATCTTCCGAATTAGCTGCACGTCTCCAATCAGATCGAAATGCTAAGGCTGAAGAGAAAATCAAAGAACTACAAGAGTTCGTTGCACGTTTCTCAGCAAATGCTTCTAAATCTAAACAAGCGACATCTCGTAAGAAAATGCTTGATAAAATTGAGTTAGAAGATATTATCCCATCAAGTCGTAAATACCATTCATTAACTTTAAATCGGAGCGTGAAATGGGAAATGACTTTTTGACAGTTGAAAATCTTTCTGTTACTGTTGATGGTGAAAAAATCATTGATAATATTAGTTTTATTCTTCGTCCAGGAGATAAGACAGCAATAATTGGTCAAAATGATATTCAAACAACTGCACTAATGCGTGCTTTAGCAAATGATATTCCTTATGAAGGTACAATCAAATGGGGTGTGACAACTAGTCGCTCATATCTTCCTAAAGATAATAGTAAAGATTTTGATACAGATGAATCTATCTTAGAATGGCTTCGCCAATTCGCCGAAAAAGGCGAAGATGATGATACTTTCTTAAGAGGTTTCTTAGGACGTATGCTATTCTCTGGTGATGAAGTGAAAAAATCTGTCAATGTCTTATCTGGTGGTGAAAAAGTTCGTGTTATGTTATCAAAATTAATGCTTTTAAAATCAAATGTATTAATACTTGATGATCCAACAAATCACTTGGACCTAGAATCAATATCAAGTTTGAATGATGGTATTAAAGATTTCAAAGAATCTGTTATATTTGCCAGTCATGACCATGAATTTATTCAAACTATTGCTAATCATATTGTTGTTATTTCAAAAAATGGGGTCATTGACCGTATTGATGAGACCTACGATGAATTCCTTGAAAATTCAGAAGTTCAAGCAAAAGTGGAACAACTTTGGAAATAAAAAGATAAGGCGGAAACGCCTTATTCTTTTTTTAAAATTAGAAAGAATAAGATATGACCGCAAAAAAAATATGCCAATCTATCATTTATCATAGTATCAGTTTTCTCATTCCACTAATCATTATGTTTTTTGTCCTCTATTCAAAAGACATTTATTATAGTGGCCCAAAAACTATTTTAGCAAGTGATGGTTTTCATCAATATGTTATTTTTGCTCAAAATTTGAGAAATATTCTCCATGGAAAAGATAGTATATTTTACACTTTTACTAGTGGGTTAGGATTGAATTTTTATGCTTTAATGAGCTATTATTTAGGAAGTTTTCTCTCTCCATTCTATTACTTCTTTACATTGACAACTATGCCAGATGCTGTCTATTTATTTACACTGCTAAAATTTGGTTTGATCGGTTTGTCCTCTTATTATGCTTTTCATAGAATATATCCAAAAGTTCATGAATTCTTTATACTATCCTTATCAATTTCATTCTCACTAATGAGTTTTTTGACAAGCCAATTTGAAATTAATACTTGGTTAGATGTCTTTATTTTGGTTCCTTTAGTATTATTAGGATTAAATCAATTAATTAAGGAAAGTAAATTCTTCCTTTACTATGCTTGCTTAGCAACCTTATTTTTCCAAAATTATTATTTTGGTTATATGTTGTCACTATTTCTTTTACTTTACACGATTGTTTTATTAATAGAAATTGATAGTTGGAAAAGTCGTTTACATAGTGCATTTAATTTTATAAATCTCTCTATTTTTGCAGCCTTAACAAGTGCTATCATGATATTACCTGCTGTAAAGGACTTGTCAAGTCATGGTGAAAAATTGACACCTGTTCTTAAAATCTTTACAGAAAACACTAGTTTTTGGGATTTACTTGCTAAGAACATCATTGGAACATATGATACAACCAAGTTTAATTCTATCCCAATGCTTTACAGTAGTTTATTTCCTTTATTATTAACAATTCTTTACTTCACACTTTCCAATGTAAAGTGGCAAAGTAAAATAGCACATGCAACTTTACTATTAATTATCCTCATTAGTTATTATATTCAACCTTTAGATTTATTTTGGCAAGGAATGCATGCTCCCAACATGTTTTTACATCGTTATTCATGGACTTTTTCCTTAATACTAGTCTTGATTTCTGGGAAAACGTTGACTAATTATAACAACATAAAACCGATAACTATTGGCAGCATGTTTACAATACTCAGTGTTTTACTTTGTCTTCCGTATTTTCTCACAAGCAAATTTGAATTTCTAACACTTCCTTTATTACTTTTGACACTTGCCTTTTTAACTGCCTATACCTTACTACTTGTTAGTCATAAGGAAACTAAATTACCAATTTTGTATTTGACAATCTTTACACTATTCTTTACAGTCATGGAAATATCTGTCAATAGTTATTACATTGTTTCTGGTTTAGAAAAAGAATGGGGTTTCCCACTAAGAGACGGGTATCAGAAAAATTTAAAAGAGATTGATAGCCTCGTAAAGGAAACACAAACTAAATCTGATGAGTTTTTTAGAACAGAAAGAATGCTTCCACAAACCGGAAATGATAGTATGAAATTCAATTACAACGGTATCTCACAATTTTCATCTATACGAAATACTGCTTCGAGTAAAGTACTTGATCGACTAGGTTATAAATCAACAGGAACAAATCTTAATTTACGTTATCAAAATAATACAATTATTATGGACAGTCTAATGGGGGTCAAATATAATTTATCTCCAGCTCCAATTGACAAGAATGGTTTTCATAAAATCAAGGAAAATGGACATACTAGCCTATATCAAAATGATTTAGCCTTAGGACTTGGAATTTTGACTGATACACCTTTTAAAACACATTCCTTTACAGTGAATACACTTGACAATCAAAAATTTTTGTTAAATCAACTAAGTGGATTACAATTAAATTACTTTAAGGAAATTCCATACCAAACTACAAATTTTGAAACTCATTTAGACAAACGAATTACTGCAAAAGCAGATAATAGTTCACTAGATACTATTGTTTCTTATCAACTTACTGTTCCAAGTCATTCTCAACTCTATTTAAGTGTTCCAAATATTAATTTTTCAAATGATAATTCAAAACGAGTTGTTATTAAAGCTAATAATCATAGCCAAGAATTTTCAACCGATAATAGCTTTACTTTTTTTGATTTAGGCAATTATCAAAAAAATAAAACTATTACAATTGATCTCATCTTTCCCAAAAATAAAACGATATCCTATGATTCACCTCATTTTTATCACTTAGACACAACTGCTTATCACGCAGCTATTAAAACACTTAAAGATAGAGATATTTATACAACTACAAAGAAAAATAAGGTTTATAGTTATTATTCTTCAAAAACTAATGGCTCAATTTTTTATACTATTCCCTATGATAGAGGGTGGTCTGCTGAAATTAATGGAAAAAAAGCTAATCTCAGAAAGGCTCAAAATGGATTTATGGTTCTAGATATCAAAAAAGGAAAGGGAAAAGTCAAACTTACTTTTATTCCAAATGGATTTAAGATAGGAATTATAATGTCCCTACTTGGTATCATTCTATTTATGTTATATTCATTTTTTCACACAATTTGCATCAGAAAAGCCTTGTCTAAATAACTAGACAAGGCTTTATTTGTACTCCGCCAGTAGGACTCGAACCTACGACATCATGATTAACAGTCATGCGCTACTACCAACTGAGCTATGCCGGATAAAAAAAATTGTCATTAATTGACAATTTAATTATAGTCCGTACGGGATTCGAACCCGTGTTACCGCCGTGAAAAGGCGGTGTCTTAACCCCTTGACCAACGGACCAGAAGTTGTGTGGGAGTTATTTCCCCATAACACTCTTATTATTATATCAAAAGATCTGAGTTTGTCTACACTTTTTTGAAAAAATATAAATTTTTTTATTTTGCCCCAATTGTCAAGTCAAGTGCAAGTTAGCCAGCCAAGAAAAACTCTTTCGGAGATTTGTAACCTAGTATTTTTTT
>NZ_JRQN01000040.1 GCF_000785785.1 Streptococcus uberis | reverse complement strand
AGCCAGAAGCTCCTGACTCAAAAGAAACGGCTCAAGAACCTGAAACGGAAGTCCAAACTCCAGCTCAACAAGCAGAAACGCCATCAGAGGACACAGTTCAGCCAGAAGCTCCTGACTCAAAAGAAACGGCTCAAGAACCTGAAACGGAAGTCCACCCCCCATCTCAGGAAGCAGAAACGCCATCAGAAGTCACAGTTCAGCCAGGAACTCCTGAAACAAAAGAAACGGTTCAAGAATCTGAGACGGAAGTCCAATCCCCAGCTCAGCAAGCAGAAGTTTCCTCTCAAGGAGTCATAACACAACTGAAATATAAATCTCCAAGTCAGTCATTACATATTGGTAACCTTGGTCAAGGTTCAGAGTCTTATGAACAAGCGCCAGTAATGACAGAATTACCTAAAGGTGAATTTGCTGTTGGAACCTCTAACGAGAATAAGTCATTGATAAAAGAAGAAAACAATAGAAAGCCAGTAGCAACTCAACAGCAGTCTACTAAAGTTGCTAATAAACAGGTTAGTCAGCAAAAAAGTTCACCTTCAAGAGTTGAGAACAAGGGACTTTTCGTTGTTGGAGCAGTCTTACTCCTTATGGCTAGCTTGGCTGCTGTTACTTTAGGACGCAAAAAAAGATCATAAAAACCTTGAAGACTGATCATTAATAATCATGTTGTTTAGAGAAGACGGGTTAGTATGTTTAGTGTCATCATTAGTCTCCGCTTAAAGAGAAGTTTGCTCACTACAATTAACAACCCGTCATTTGACAAGCCAAAAAGCCTTTCTTTAAAGGCTTTTTTGCATAGTATGATGAGCCAAGAAGAATTAGCAAGAGTTGGTGAGTGGTTTAATTAAATGTGTCTCATCACAGAATTCATAACCATGTTTAGGATAAAAATGGTAAGATTCAAACCATTGTTCAAAAGGCTCACCTAAATGAATTCTGATATGTGTTTTACCAATTGCCTTTAAATATTCTTCTGCAAATACTAATAATTTACTACCCATTCCTTGATGTTTTAAACTAGGTTTAATAAAGAGACGATGTAAGTTCACTTCGTCAGAATTTATTATTGAGGAATATGCAATTGAACCAATAACACGATTATTCTCATCTATATCTATCCAAAATTTATCACCATTTTTAAAGTATTTATTTTCTATATCTAAGAGGTCAGGATTTATACTAGGCACTCTACCTAGTTTATCTTTTGCTTCCAAAACCATAAAAATTAGATCATCACGATATTCTTTTTGATATTCAATAATCTTCAATTTCCTATACCTCAAGATCAATAATATATTCTTTGATTACTGTCATAACATAAGAATTTTAATATGGTTGCTCTTGTTTGGGTAATCAAGATTAGTAGTAATACCTCGTAGGTAGGGTCATCATTTAAAGGAAATGACTATAATTGAACAAGGATATAGGGTGATACAATTTTAACTTTTGGCTATTTGGCATCAATAGAAACGTGTGAAATAAGATATTAAGAGCTTTTATTCTAGAATTAACCACTAGATTTTATGACATCAAATGGCGCTAAATGATACAATGCTTTGTAAAGTTAATGGGGACAATAGAAGAGTTATTCAGAATATAAATACAGTAGAAAATTATGGTATCATAAAAAACATAGGAGATAATCCATATGAGAGATGAACATGAAATATTTGATTTTAGTGCTGAGTGTTGCAAAACAAGATGATAGAATTGAAGTTATTTTATTGAATGGGTCCCGTGCAAACCAAGTAATTCCGAAAGACAACTCTCAAGATTATGATATTGTATTTGTCACTAACTTTATCGAAGCTATTATTGCTGATTCGACTTATTATAAACAGTTGACTATTTAATGTGAATCAATTTAAAAAGCTAACGACAATGAAATCGTTAGCTTTTTGTTAGGTCTGATTACTGATTTTTGTTGCTTTATAGTCCTTAATGAACGTTTCAATTTCAATGATATCATCTGAAAATAGCACATTATTCCTATCATTTTGACTTAAGAAGCCCTCAGAGACCATTTGATCAAACATGTTTTCTAGATGATTGAAATAACCATTGATATTAAAAAGAATACAAGGATTATCATTTTGACCAATTCGAGACCAAGAGATGACCTCTGATATTTCTTCTAAAGTTCCTGGGCCACCAGGCAATGCTATGAATGCTTCGCCTAGAGACAACATTAGTCCTTTTCGTTGTGGCATATTTTCTACAACAACTAATTCTGATAAATTAGTGTGAGCAATCTCTCTATCTTTTAGAAAAGTAGGCATAACACCAATTACTTGGCCACCACTATTAATAATGGTATCGGCGATTACTCCCATTAAACCAACTTTTCCTCCGCCATAAACTAAGTCATGATTATTCTTAATCATCCATTCACCAAGTTCGACTGTTTTCTGTCTGTAGATTGGGTTACTTCCATTACTTGCACCACAAAAGATTGTTAGTTTCATTATTCAAATCTCTTTTCTAGTTTATTGTTACACATTTAAGCTATCATTTACTAATCTGCTGAATAAGATATTTTTTACTTATAACAAATTTGAATGACAATATGTGGTCTGAATAATTGCCATACTTCTGGGACAAATGTCGCAATAAATCATCTTTCTACAAGTAAACATACCCAGTTAAAGCAAAATTATAAAGGTTTAAAAGTTAGTGAAATCGAGGAACTTGTCGTTTTTTATAAAAGTGAATAAAGGAAAATAAATTTTCTAGAATAAAAGTTTTAATATTTCAATCAATAAGTGCCATTCATTTTTTATAGAATAATTAATAGTGTCAGGTAGAAGCGCATCTATTTTGGTGGATTAACTTTTTGTTGATACTTTAATGGACTTATCCCAACTAACCTTTTGAAAGTTCTAGAAAGGTTGGAGGGAGTTGAAAATTGCAATAAATCCGTAATTTCGGTTAAAGACTTTCCTTCATTTAATAATTGTTTTGTAGCTTCTATTTTTAAATTGAGAAAGTATTGTTGAATAGTGATGTTTTTTTCTTGTTTGAATAGCTTTCGTAATTTAGATTCACTCATATGGAACTGTTTAGCAATCGCTTGTGTCTTTATATTATTATCGAGATTATTTTTTAGATACTGTATGATTGCAATAACTGTTTGAGAGTGTGGGGAGACTAAGCTATTATTTATGTGGCCAATTTGTTGCGTGTAGAATAGAATAGCTGTGTCACGAAGTTTTAGAATTTCTGTTAATACTTCTGCTTGTTCGGTTTCCTTAACAAAATTGTCTCGTGATCTATAAGCTGTTTCTATATCGAGTCCTGATTGGATTGCAGTTTGGGAAAGGCGGTCATAAACCATGATAGAATAATTTTTCTCGGACCGTAGTTCATCCCCACTGAGTGTAGCTGAAATCGCGTGACTTAATTGATTCACAGTCTCTTTTAGTACCAACTCATCACCAGTTTTTATGGCTTGCAAAATACTATCTTCATAATAATATTGATATTCATATGTGCTGGTGTTATTTTGGGATAGTTGTCGTATTTTATCTGTATTTAACGCTTCACTCCAGTTTTTTGTATGTAGATGTAAAGGATCTGACAGTCTATCTTCAACAGACCCTGTTAAAGTATAATTTATTAAAATAAGTAAATCTCTAATTTGATTAAGTGAAAAAAATGGTAAATGAGAAAGACTTTCAAAAAAATAAGTTTGTTCATTTTCGGTGATTTTGAGGGTGGACATCTTTTGATTAAAAACTGAAGAGTCAATGAGGTTACTTCGCCATGGACCGATTATAATGTAATATTGGTCGAGATGATAGGCAAGAAATAACTCTCCTAAAGAACCGTGATGAAATATAAAATCATTTTTAGTATTATCAAAATTACTCAGAATAAGAGTGTGATTATAGTAAAGAGAGATAGTTTTATCGGACTTGTATTCAGCTACGACTGAAAAAGACTTATCACACACAACAATACCCAACCCGAGAATACTATGTAATGATTTTAATAGTAAAAAATCGACCATAAAAGTTCTCCTTTATAATAATTGTAAAAAATCTTACAATAAAGTCAATAAACTCGACGAGAAATACTGGAAATGTCAAAAAATATTAAAAATGTCAACAATTTTTTTTAAAAAATATAAAACAAACACATCTAAAACGTTAAAGATATTTTAATGTCTATATTTTAATTGTAACATAGAGATAGTATATTTTTATACAAAGTTTAATTATATATAGGACAGGGAGAAATTATGTTTAGAAAATCACAAAGTAGTAATTACGATACTTCTCAAGCGAAACAGCGCTTTTCAATTAAGAAATTCAAATTTGGAGTTGCATCCGTACTAATTGGTCTTAGTTTTTTGGGTGGGGTTACACAAGGTAATCTTAATATTTTTGAAGAGTCAATAGTTGCTGCATCTACAATTCCAGGGAGTGCAGCGACCTTAAATACAAGCATGACAAAAAATATGCAAAATGGTCATGCTTTTATTGACTTATATGATGTAAAAAATGGGTTGATTGATCCTCGAAATTTGATTATATTAACTCCATCAACTTATTCTTCGACATATTATATTAAACAAGGTAGCAATTATTATAGTAACCCAAGTGAGATTACATCAACTGGTTCTGCATCTATTACTTATAATATATTGGATGAGACTGGGGCTCCTCATGTAAAAAGCGATGGACAAGTTGATATAGTTAGTGTCACTTTAACTATTTATGATTCAACAACCTTAAGGAATAAGATTGAAGAAGTTAGAACGAATGCAAATGATCCTAAATGGACAGAAGAAAGTCGGACTGAGGTTTTAACAGGTTTAGATACAATCAAAACGGATATTGATAATAATCCTAAGACGCAAACAGATATTGAAAATATAATAACGAAAGTAACTGATTTAGAAAAACTATTAGTCACACCAACGCCTGATAAAGATAAGTATGAACCAACTGGTGGCGAGACAACAGTGCCACAAGGAACCCCGGTATCCGATAAGGACATTACAGATCTCGTTAAGATTCCAGATGGATCACAAGGAGTGCCAACTGTAATTGGAGACCGCCCTAATACGGCTCAGCCAGGAGACTACCCAGTTACTGTAGAGGTTACCTATCCAGATGGGACCAAAGATACAGTAACAGTGACAGTTCACGTCACACCAACGCCTGATAAAGATAAGTATGAACCAACTGGTGGCGAGACAACAG
>NZ_JRQN01000039.1 GCF_000785785.1 Streptococcus uberis | reverse complement strand
AATCGACACTTTTGGGCAGAAGGTTATTATGTTAGTAGGTTGGATTAAATGAAGCTACAATAAAAAAATATATTCAAGAACAAGAAAAACATGATATAGCACTAGATAAATTGAGTGTGAAAGAATATGAGGATCCCTTTAGGGATAACAGTAAGTAATACAAATGCCTCTTTAAGAGGCCGGTGACGAGTCAAAAGCAATGAGGCTTGAACAAAGTGAAAGCCAGCGTCTTTAGGCGCTGGCTAGTTATTTGGGCTTATAGCCCTGGACCAAACCACCCGTTTGACGGGTGGTTATGATTTTTTAAAGGTGTAATCTTTAGTGATTTTTATTTCTTTGATAGTAATTGTATCACGAGGTTTATCATTCTTATCGACCTGTGTCTTAGCAATTTTATCAACGATCTCCATTCCTGATACAACTTGTCCAAAGACAGTATAACCTCCGTCTAGGCTAGGATTTCCTCCTTTAGTGTAGGCATCAATAATCGGTTGTGGATAATTATCAGATGATAATGACTTACTTTGGTTAGCAGAATTTTGATTAATAAAAAATTGACTGCCATTTGTATCAGGTCCGGCATTTGCCATTGCTAAAGCTCCTCTGATATTGTATAGGTAAGGTGAAATTTCATTAGCAAACCCTTTTCCGTTATCTTTATCAGAATCTTTATCTAGCCAAATAGATTGTCCGCCTGATCCATCTCCTTTAGGATCACCAGCTTGGATCATAAAATCTTTAATAACTCTGTGAAATGTTAAACCATTGTAGTAGCCTTCTTTAGCATGTGTTAAAAAGTTTTCAACAGCAAGAGGTGCTAACTTTGGAAATAATTTAATGGTGATATCCCCTTGGCTTGTTAGTAGTACAACTTCTGCTTGATTTTTATCAAGTTGATCAGTCAATTGAGGGAATTGATCTTTATTAGCTTTCAATGCTTCTTTTAACTGTTTTTGATAGGCTTTTTCTGCCTTGCTACTATTTTCTTGAGCAATTTTATCGTCAACATATTTATCCCCTTTAATAGCTCGATCAATTGTCTGACAGCCAACTAAGGTAGAAAGAAATAAAATGATTAAGCTAAGTGATAGCAGTTTTTTCATAGAGACTCCTTGGCTTTCTTTTCTTTATATTCTACCATATAAAACATAAAGAAAACTAAAAAAATTTAGAAGATCTTTTGAATAAACTTATCTTTATTGAGAGTGGGACGACAAAATCAGTAATTTCTTAGAAATTTGATTTTGTCGTCCCACCTCCGCAAAGTTGAGTAGGGCTATAAAAGTTGATTTTCAACGTGTTAGAGCCCACTCAACCACTGCGTCATACATATACATCAGCTTACAAAAGAAAAGAAGCTGAGAACTTTTGTCTAAGCTTCATCAGGAAATGGAATGTCACCATTTGTATTTCCATAGTAATTCTCCTACCTATATATTGATAAACTAATAGCAGGAAAATTCCTTAGCTTCCAGTCGAGGAGAATATTAGATAGAAGTGCTTCGTTTATAGCTTTGTGGTATAATGTTTTTATGACTAAAAGAAATCAAAAACGAAAAGGGGCTAAAAGTAAACGCCCTACAAAAGCAGAAATTGAAAAGCAAGCTGCCATTAAGAGAATGCTTTTTTCTGTTCTGACTGCACTTATTCTCATTTTTGCTACAATCCGATTAGGTATATTTGGAATTATGGCCTATAATGTTATCCGTTTCATGGTTGGAAGTTTGGCCTATCTCTTTATTTTTGCATTTCTCGTTTATTTATTTTTCTTTAAATGGCTTCAAAGAAAAGAAGGTGTTATTGCTGGATTTGTCATCCTTTTTTTGGGTCTTTTGATTGAATGGCATGCTTATCTTTTTACATTTGTGGATATGAGAAACAAAGAAATTTTCACAGGGACTGCTCGGTTAATTCTGGGGGACCTCTTACAGTTTAAAGTTCATTCTTTCCTTGGTGGCGGTATGCTTGGAGCCTTACTTTATAAACCAGTCTCATTTCTCTTTTCAAATATTGGCTCATTTTTTATAGGCGCATTAATTATCCTTTTGGGTCTCTTTTTGATGACACCTTGGGACGTCTATGACATTAGTCATTTTGTGAAAGCACAAGTCCAAAAAGCGCTTGATCGCTATCAAACTGCTAAAGAGCTCCGCTATATCAAAAAAGAAGAAAAAGCAAGAGCATTAGAGTTACGTTTGCAAGAAGAGGCTATGCTTGAGAATAATGCATTTACTAAAGCTGTTGACCTTGAGACTGGTGAAATTCTTGAGGGTCTAGATGGTGGTGAGCCTATTTTATCTTCTGAGGAAGTAGCAGCTCCCTTCGTCGAACCTGAAATTATTTCATATGAATCTCATCCTGAGGATTTGGGAATCATTGAAATGGATCAATTTGATGACACGCAAGCTATGTTAGAAAGTTATCCTATTCCGGAGTCAACAAGTCAGCTTGATCAGATTGAGGTTGAGGAAGAGATTTTTGATGATGAGCCGGTTGAGGTAGACTTTGCTCCTAAGGCTAATCTCCTTTATAAGTTGCCAACGATTGATTTATTTGCACCAGATAAACCAAAAAATCAATCGAAAGAGAAGAGTTTGGTACGTAAAAATATAACGGTTTTAGAAGAAACATTTAAAAGTTTTGGGATTGATGTTAAAGTTGAACGTGCAGAAATTGGACCTTCAGTTACAAAATATGAAATTAAGCCAGCAGTAGGTGTTAGAGTAAATCGCATTTCAAATTTAGCTGATGACCTAGCTCTGGCCTTAGCGGCTAAGGATGTTCGGATTGAAGCACCTATTCCAGGAAAATCCTTAGTTGGTATTGAAGTACCAAATTCAGAAATTGCAACAGTTTCATTTCGTGAACTTTGGGAACAATCTCATACGAGTGAAGATAAACTACTTGAAGTTCCTCTTGGTAAAGCTGTTAATGGCATGGCGCGCTCTTTTGATTTAACACGGATGCCTCACCTGCTTGTTGCAGGTTCAACAGGGTCAGGTAAGTCAGTTGCTGTTAATGGGATAATTTCTAGTATTTTGATGAAAGCTAGACCGGATCAAGTCAAATTTTTAATGGTTGATCCCAAAATGGTTGAATTGTCAGTCTATAATGATATTCCCCATCTTTTAATCCCGGTTGTGACTAATCCACGTAAGGCAAGTAAGGCGCTACAGAAAGTAGTAGATGAAATGGAAAATCGCTATGAACTCTTTAGTAAAGTAGCGTCCGAAATATTGCTGGTTATAATGCCAAAGTAGAAGATTATAATAGCCAATCAGAGCAAAAGCAAATTCCGTTGCCGCTGATTGTTGTTATTGTTGATGAGTTGGCAGACTTGATGATGGTTGCAAGTAAAGAAGTTGAAGATGCCATTATTAGGTTAGGTCAAAAGGCGCGTGCTGCAGGTATTCATATGATTTTGGCGACTCAAAGGCCATCAGGTTGATGTCATATCTGGTTTAATTAAAGCTAATGTCCCATCACGTATTGCTTTTGCTGTTTCGTCTGGGACAGACAGTCGGACAATCCTTGATGAAAATGGCGCTGATAAATTACTTGGACGCGGTGATATGTTATTTAAGCCAATTGATGAAAATCACCCAATAAGACTCCAAGGGTCATTTATTTCTGATGATGATGTGGAGAGAATAGTAGGCTTTATCAAAGATCAAGCAGAAGCCGATTATGACGATGCTTTTGATCCAGGTGAAGTAACTGAAAATGATCTGGCTAATGGATCTTCTAGTGATTCAAATGAGGGAGATCCCTTATTTGAAGAAGCAAAAGCACTAGTGTTAGAAACCCAAAAAGCATCTGCATCAATGATTCAAAGACGTTTATCAGTTGGTTTTAACCGAGCGACGCGTCTAATGGATGAATTAGAAGAAGCGGGAGTTATTGGACCAGCAGAAGGAACAAAACCTAGAAAAGTTTTACAGACAAATTAAAACCTTGAGCATAGCTCAAGGTTATTTTTATATGATAAAGATTGCAATAACAAGTAAAAAGTAAGTAAATAAAGTGACTAAAAATCCAATCCGCCAAAATAGTTTAATAAATCTAGGGTAGGTAAATTTTTGAAATTTAATGACTAGTACTAAACAAATGACGATTGATAAAATAGCCATCAAAATTAGATAATAGGGAAGAAAGTTATGAGTGAAAAATTTTCCTGAGACTAAGGCAATATTCAGAATGAATAATAGTAATGCTAAATCAGGGAATTTAATGCCATAACGTCCAAGTTTAAAGCTTGAGACAACGATATATGAAACTATTGGTGTTAAAAGGATAAAGGCGAGTGCCACTAATTTATAGGTTATCATAAAATAATTTTATACTCTTTCATAGATATTGTAAACCATTTCTTTAATCTAGTAATAAGCATGATTGCAACAATAAGACCACTTTCAATAAAAAATGTGAGGTCACTTATGGTTTTTGTTAGAAAAAAGAAGACGCTTATGTTACGATTATTATATAACAAAAATAAGTAAAGGAGAAATATATGGAACAGTTAAATCAATTTCCGCATCCTGACTTACTCGTTGAGGATCGCCAATTTATTACAATTACTATCGATTTAAATCCCTTATCTGCTTATTCTGAAAAAGATGGTATTATTTTAGATAATTATTTAAAAGAAGCCAGTCAATTAACTGACAAATTGGAAAAAGAGTGGCAAAACCAAGTTGCAGAGGTGAAAAATAATGCTCGAACTATCCTAACCGGTAGTGGAAGTCTTGTTTTATACATTACTAAAGATAATTCTTTTTACTATCAAGTTGAAGGTCCAGTTGTGAACGGGATAGTTTTAGGTCCAGCACCATATCTCAAACCATTAATTGAGCAATTCCAATTTACAAGTGAATACCATTTACTTGTTTTAAATCAAGATCAAGCGCGTTTATTTGAACTTGAGATGTCTTCACTGAATGAAATTAAGGATGAAACTTGGCCAATAAGTTTAACACAAGCTTTAGGAGACGAGATTGTTGGTGGTGAATTAAACCACAGTAGCTTTGGTGGTCAGGAAGGGAATGGACAACATAGTTTCCATGGTCATAATGATACTAGTAATGAGAAAGAAATTGACCGTAATAATTTCTTCCGATTTGTGAATGCTTCATTAATCGAGTATTTTGGTCAAGAAGAAAATAATGAAACTATTTTATATGCACTTCCAGAAAATCAGGCTGCTTATCGTGCTATAAATAAATATAAGGGATTAATGGATTCTGGCATTGAACAATCAGCTGCCAAGATTTCAGATGAAGAAATTGCAAAACAAGCTCAAGCATTTATTAGTGGCATAAAAACAAATAATTTATCCGATTTGGTCAATCGTTTTAATGAAACAAGCCTTGAATTTAAAGTAGAAAATAATTTAGAAGAAATCAAAACCTTAGCTTTTGAAAATCGTATTGCTGAGTTATTGATTGTAAAAGATGGTCAAGGTAACTATTTAGTTACAGGCAATGACAATGATAAAGCCATTGACCTTCGTTTAATTGTTGTAGAAGTTTTAAAATCTTCAGGAAAAATTTATGTTATTACTGAAGATGAAGCAGCAGAAGGCTTGACAATTAGTGCTCGCACTCGTTATTAGGTTACCTTATTTCAAAGTCTAAAAAACATGCCAAGAATTATTATCTTGGTGTGTTTTTTTAGATGTTACTAAAGTAATTTTTCCCACATTGTAAAATGAAGTGCGACAGAAAAGACATGTTCATCTGATATACTAAAGTCGCCAAACAAAGTATAAAGGAAAAGAAGAACATGTCCACTCACTATTCTACCACAAAACAGTCATATCACCACCTCTCAGAAGCAGAACGTGGAAAAATCGAAGCTTATCTTTCATATGCTAAATTTCAAGTTCAAGTTAGCCAGCCAAGAAAAACTCTTTCGGAGATTTGTAACCTAGTATTTTTTTAGGATAGTTATTTATCCAATTTTCAATGAATGCGACCTGTTTT
>NZ_JRQN01000038.1 GCF_000785785.1 Streptococcus uberis | reverse complement strand
TAGCGGGTGGTTTTTTTGTTTCGCACCTGCGGAGCGAAACGGACTGAAAGTCACACTAAAAAAAAAAATAGAGTCTGAGAACAGTTGTCCCAGACTCATATATACTTAATTTTCTAAAGCTTGATAAACACTTGCTTTTAAGTTGCCGATTGTCCACATGGCGACAAAGCTGACCAAATATAATGATGCTAAGAAGATCATTACCATTGGAACACCTGATGCATCTAATATTTTACCAATGATTACTGATGAGAAGCCACCAATTGCTCGACCAACATTTAGAATCACATTGTTGGCTGTTGAGCGAATATAGTGAGGATAAAGTCTTGTAATCATGGCACCATAACCTGCAAACATCCCATTTACAAAGAATCCAACAATTGCTCCACCAATAATCATTGTTGGCATTGAGTTAGCAAATTGGAAGAGATAAACGCAGACTGATGAAGCTAATAGAAAGACTGAGTATACCAATCTTGGACCAAACTTATCTAAGATTTGACCAAATGTTAACATCCCTAAACACATGCCTAAGATAGTTGCGACCATCCATAATGAGGAATCTTTAACTGAAATATGAAGACTTGTTTGAATAATAGTTGGTAACCAGTTCATCATGCCGAAGTATCCTGCAATCTGGACTGTTGTCATGACCATTAGAGCAAGTGTTTGAGCTGTTAAAATTGGTGTTTTAAAGAGTTGGCTAATTTTAACCGGTTGACTTGTTTCTTCATTCTGATCAAGTCCGCTGTCAATAATGTTATTATCATCGATAGCTAATTTCATCCAGAGCACGAGTAAGATTGGTGCTAAGCCAAACAAGAACAACCCTCGCCAGCCAAGTGTTGGCGCTAGCCATCCTGCCAACAAAGCTGAGGTAATGGAACCAACTTGTCCAGCAATCCCATTGAGTGATGAAATCCGACCCATTTTCTCAGGAGGGACAATTCCAGCCATGATGGCAATGGCAACCCCATACTCACCACCAACTCCGATACCTGCAATAAAGCGCATGAGGTAGAGATAGTTAATGTTTTTGGTGAAGAAGATAAGTCCTGTTGCAATTGAGAAAACTAAAATCGTCCATTTGAAAACTTTGAACTTGTGGTGACGGTCGGCTAATAGTCCAAAAATAAGGCCTCCAAACAGCATTCCTAGGTTGGTTATAGTTGCAATCCATCCTCCTTGGGCACCCGTAATGCCCAATTCAGTAATAATTGAAGACATCGAGAAGGCTAGGAACATAACGTTTAAGTCATCTGTACCTGAAGCGACAATTGCAGCAATAAGAGCACGCTGGTTATTCTTATCCAAAGATAGTTTTGACATTAAATTCTCCTTTTAATGGTGACTCTCTGTTCACCTTTATTAATTGAATACCCTTTACAAAAAAAGACTCAGGAAAAGTCCTGAGTCAGATTAAGTCCGTCAAAAACTAGAGTATGCCTAAAAAGCCATCTCTTTTTTAAAACTTTCATGTCTCACGGGACATAGTTAAAGCAGTATTTAATTGATATTAGTATAAAATAATAACTGATAGTTGTCAACAACTAACACCAGTTATTATTCTAATTTTTAGTATATATCACTATTTTTCTTCTAAATTGATACCATAAAAATGGAAATTGTAAGATGTCAAAATGGTCTCTATTTACGACTATTTCACTTAAATAATAACACTTTGCTAACTTTCTTTGATATAATGCTAAACAGAGGTGAAAAAAATGAAAAAAATAGCTTTTGATTCTGACAAATATTTACAATTACAAAGAGATCATATCTTAGAACGTATTAATCAATTTAATGGGAAACTTTATATGGAATTTGGTGGCAAGATGCTTGAAGATTATCATGCTGCTCGAGTGCTTCCTGGGTATGAGCCAGATAATAAAATTAAACTCCTAAAAGAACTTAAAGAACAAGTCGAAATCGTCATTGCTATCAATGCTAATAATATTGAACATTCGAAAGCACGTGGTGACTTAGGCATTTCTTATGATCAAGAAGTTTTTCGCCTAATTGATAAATTTAATTCTTTAGACATCTATGTAGGTTCTGTTGTCATTACCCAATATAACAATCAAGCTGCTGCCGATCTTTTTCGTAACCAATTAGAAAAAAATGGAATTGCTTCCTACTTGCATTATCCTATCAAAGGATACCCTACTGATATCAATCATATTATCTCACCAGAAGGAATGGGAAAAAATGATTACATTAAGACAAGTCGTAACTTAATTGTTGTCACTGCACCTGGACCTGGTTCTGGAAAATTAGCAACCTGTATGTCTCAAATGTACCATGACCAAATCAAGGGGATTACATCAGGTTATGCCAAATTCGAAACCTTCCCCGTTTGGAATTTGCCACTTCATCACCCAATTAATCTGGCCTACGAAGCAGCCACTGCCGATCTTGATGACCTCAATATGATCGACCCATTCCATCTAGAAACGTATGGAAAAACAGCTGTTAATTATAACCGTGATATTGAAGTCTTCCCAGTGCTTAACCGAACTTTCGAACGTATTCTAACTAAATCCCCTTATGCATCACCTACTGATATGGGGGTTAATATGGTTGGTTACTCCATTATTGATGAAGCTGTAGCAATCGAAGCTTCGAAGCAAGAAATTGTTCGTCGCTATTATCAGACACTTGTTGATTTCAAAGCCGAACGCGTTTCTGAAACAGCTATCAAAAAAATTGAACTATTAATGAATGATATTGGTGTCACTCCTGAAGACCGTCAAGTCACAATGGTTGCTCGCCAAAAATCTGAACTCACTGGAGCTCCAGCTATTGCATTAGAATTACCAAATGGCCATATTGTAACAGGAAAAACTTCAGAACTATTTGGTCCGACTGCTGCTGTTGTTATCAATGCAATCAAAAGCTTAGCGGCAATTGACAAATCGACACATCTGATTGAACCTGAATATGTTAAGCCTATTCAAAACTTAAAAACGAAGCATCTTGGCAGCCAAAATCCGCGTCTCCATTCAAATGAGATATTAATTGCACTTGCTATCACTGCAATGTCCAATAAGGATGCTAGCTTAGCTATGAAAGAACTCGAAAACCTAAAAGGTAGCGAAGCCCATTCAACAGTAACCTTAACTGAAGAAGATAAAAATGTTCTTCGAAAATTAGGCGTTAATGTTACCTTTGACCCTGTTTATCAACAACATAAACTTTACAGAAAATAAAAAAGAAGTTTCGGCTTCTTTTTTATTATTGTCGCTTAACAATTAATTGTTTCTTTTTATTAAAGAAGCCTTGATAAGCTAGGTAAGACGCTACAAAAGAAGCAATGGAAGTTGTTGATAAGAGCATAAATGTTACCATCATTTGGTATTTTACCGCTTGAATTGGTGATGTACCAGCTAAAATCAAACCCGTCATCATCCCTGGTAGTGAAACAATTCCCAATGTTTTAGCTGAATCAATTGTTGGTACCATACCTGTTTTGATGACATCTCTAATAATATCAATTGACGCAGGTAAGATATCTGCCCCCAGAGCTAACTTAGTTTCTACTTCTTCTTGCTTATTTTGAAAATCAGATAAAAGCTGCTTATAGCACAATCCAATAGCAACCATTGAATTACTGATAATCATACCACCTACAGGAATCATTTGATTCGGGACAAAATGAAGGATACGAGACATCATTAAAACAGATAGGGTTATTACCGCGCCAAGCGAAATGGCAAGAAAGGAAATAGCAAACCCATTTTTGATACCTTTACCCCGTTTCGCAGTATTATAAGCTGCATTGACAATCATAAATAAAAGCAATAAAGCTGTAAAAATAGGATTCTCATAGCCAAAAATATAATCTAAAACAAAACCTACCAAGAGTAATTGAATGACTGCTCTCACAGCACTAAGAATAATTTCCTTTTCTAGCTTCAACTTTTGCCAATAAGAAAAGAATAAGGTAATAAATACTAACAATGAAGCAATGAGTAAAGAAGAAACTGAAATTGATGACGCGCCTGTCATTTCATTACCTCCAAAGATTCTATTTGTCCATTCACAACTGTCATGAGCTTGTTGGCATATTTGCGACTTTGCTCAGCATCATGCGTAATCCATAAGATTGTCACACCCTTATCATGTAATGTCTTAATAACATCTTCAACAATTTCTTTATTAGTTTGATCTAACGCGGAAGTGACTTCATCAAGTAGTAAGATTTCAGGTTGAAACAGTAACTGTCTAATTAATGAAATGCGTTGCTTTTCGCCACCAGATAATTTTGTAATATCACGATTTAAATAAGAATGATCCATTTTAAAAAGATCAAAAAGGCTAGTCACCCGTGCCTGATCTATTTTTTCATGACGAATATCATAAGGAAAAGCAATATTATCTTTTACCTTACTACCAAATAAATGAGGTGTTTGAAAACAATAAGAGATGGCCTGACGAATAGAAATGGGATTACTGTCTTTCAGATTTTTTCCTTTGAAAAGAATCTCCCCCTTGGTTGGACTAATTAAAAAACTAGCTAATTTCAGTAAAGTACTTTTTCCTCCACCGGAAGGTCCAACAATGGAAATAAAATCACCTGCTTCAACTTCAAAACTCACATTATTGATAATCGTTTTGCCATCATCCTCAAAACTAACCTGTTGATAAGCCAATAATGTCATCTCATACACTCCCTTTCCTAAAGAACTTAATTATAATCATTATTATTAGTCTATCATATTTACTACTAAAAAACCGAAAATACGATTAAAAACATTAAAGACTGTAGCGAATCCTATAAAAAAAGAAATGATTATTGGATATTTTACCCAGAATTCATTTCTTTTCATTATTCCCAATTAACATTAGCAGTTTGTTTAGTCTGCCTTTTTGATTGCCCGATCACTTTTTCCAGTAACAAACATGGTACATGATGCTTTTGTTATTAACTGACCAGCTTGATTTGTTATCACAATATCAATAACTTTTGTTGTTTTGCCATTATGAACACAGCTTCCCTCAACAAAAAGAGTATCTCCAGTATGACCAGCTTTTAAATAATTAATGTTTGACTGTAAGGTAACTGCTTCAAACCCCGTTGAAATAACAGTTAAGCCAGCAATTTGATCACAAAGTGTAAAAAGATAACCACCATGTGCCATGCCGTAGTAGTTCAACGAAGATTCTACAACTTCTGTCGAAACAATGACATGACCAAATTCAACTAACTTAAATGTATAGTTTTCAAAAATTTTAATTTCTTTTAGCTTAACAGACTGTTTATATTCTATTTTTTCTGATTCCAACATTACTACCTCAAAATTACAAGTTGACACTATTATACTATTTTTTTCTCGTTAAGCTAATTTTTTAACCGAAAACAGATTAGACATCACATTGACATTTTTTATTTCCCATTGTTTCTAACACGTCATTCATTCTTGCTAAAAATATAGACTAAAAAGCACTCCATTAATTATCCATTGAGTACTTTAAAATAGTTATGATATCAGCCAATTTGATTATTTAGTAATAAATAACTTAGTTCCACTCATGCCAATCATTATTTGACAACATTGTAATTTCTTGGTTTATAGCTTGGATTACTGTCAAATCATCAATTGCATAAGACTTGTTGGTCACTTGCTTAACCCATTCATTAGCTGTATCCAAAGTATTACAAGGCAATTCAGGATTTCCTAGATGTGGGAAAATAGAAAAATCAACTAGGAACAACCTGTTAATTGTCCATTTTTCATGTTGAGGAATATGACTGTCTTATCTACCTGATGTCAAATAAGAGACGAGTTCTTCTAGAGAAGTTTTTAATGGACTAACTTTACTAGCAGTTTAATTTATCTATTACAATAATCACTCATTTCAGTCTAAGAAAAAAGTATTAAAGAACTAGAATTTCCATCTTCTCGTTTTTAGATTTTCTTGATTGAAGTCGCTTTATCCTTCTATTCACATGTACCATAATGATAATGAATTACTGAGGACTTTTTGTAAGATGTGTAACCTTTAAGACACAGTCCGTGCCAGTGTTTAGGAATACTTTGGTAAATTTCTTCTAAGAGGAGTTGACAGTGCCTCTGATCTTTGGGATAAATTGTTATCAGGGAACTAATTAGAGTATGATCCTTATTTCTAGTAACAATCTCCTCAATTTCTCTCATTGACGGTAGATATTTAAATGTTAGTCGTTTTTCAACCAAATAGGGAATCAGTATAGCAAAAATAGCTTTGATATTAGTGCGACTAGCTGAAATTGCAATTTTGTAGCCAAAGTCTGGTAGTGTCTGATGTGTGGAATTAAACCATTTATAGGAAGTAGGTTGCATGATAATCTCCGAAATTTTTAGAATGCCCCAACATTTTGTGTTAGTAAGTAATAGTTGAGAGGTTAAGAGTAACTATCAAGGTAGTCAGATCTCGTCGTTATTTTTAGTATAGAGAATTAAAAACAATTGAACAATGACATACATGTCACTTTATTTTAGTATTTTGCCATTAACTCGTAACCTTTTTTCAACACAGTTACAATGACTAATACGACTTATTGTTATTCAATTGAATGACAAATGGTTAGTTAGTATCAGTCTTACTCTAGTCCAAAAATGTGACTAGTCTGCATTCACTTGAATTTTTACTAAAAAAGTCAGAATAATTTACTTTAACCATTTAAAACGGTATACTGACATAATGAAAAAGTAAAAAGGATGAAAAATGAGAGAACTTGTACTATTTTTACACAGCTCGCTAGATGGCTTTGTTGAAGGCCCAAACGGTGCTATGGATATTGGATTTGTAGCATATAATGAGGATTTAGAAGCTTTGCCAATAGGGCCTTGGCGACTGCAGACACAATTTTATGGGGCAGACCAACCTATCAGATGATGCACAGCTATTGGCCACAAATGATCAACCATCCGGATGCCTCAGAGCACGAACATAACCATGCTAGATGGATTAATGATGTCGAAAAAGTAGTCGCATCAACCTCACTTGACGAAGTTACTTGGAATAATAGTAAACTAATCAAAGATAACTTGCCTCAAGCCATTTTAGACCTAAAAAACCACCCTGGTCAGGATATTGTAGTCCTCGGTAGCCCACGTCTAGCCAAAGAACTGTTGAAGCTGAAACTCGTTGACCGCATTAAATTAACGGTCTCTCCAGTCCTTTTAGGCAATGGCTTGCGCCTCTTAGACAATCTGATTGCTAACTTAGAATTAGTCTCATCAGAAACTTTTTCATCTGGAGCTCTCGCTTTGGACTATCGAGTAAAAAAAGAAAGTAAATAGGAAAATAAGAATGATATTAGTTATTGCAATTATTACAGGCATCATTAATTTTATGATTGGCGGGCTATGGTATGGCCTCCTTTTCAGAACACCCTGGATGAAAGCTATGGGAATTAAGCAAGAGGATATCGGTAAAAATGGTGATGGTAAGCAAGAAATGGCCATGACAGTTATCGTTGAAATCATTCTCAGTATTTTAGTCATCATCTTCTTACACTCTATCCATGCAGCCACTCTAACCTCGGCATTAACGATTGGTGTTATTGTCGTTTTAGCTAGTCTAAAAAACTACTTCTTCGAACAAAAATCGCTTCAATTAATTCTAATTAATGAAAGTTATAAAATCGTCTCATTTTTAGTGATTGGCTTAGCACTAAAACTTCTATAGCAAGCCTTTTAATACACATTAGTTTTCATAATTTACATAAGGCTTATCTAAAGCCTTTTTTGATAGGAAAAATGATTATAAAATAAGTTTGTGACATAATTATTTAATAAAAATCAATGTTTATTCTTTGTGTAAACGGTTTCTTGGTGTTATAATGATGGCATAAAAAAAGTATTTTTCACAAACTATTACTTATTTTACTATCACAAGGGAGGTAATCTAATGACTAATGATCCAAGAAATAAAAATGGGTTAGGCGAAAATCTAACGTCTCAAAATAAGACTGTTGGTAAAGTCTTGGTATAACAACTGCTGCAAGGAAACCTGTTTATGATAATTTTGATACGATGACTGCTGGTCAACGAGGGCCAGCTATGCTTCAAGACATCTGGTTACAAGAAAAACTAGCACAAATTTAACCGCGAAGTTATTCCAGAACGTCGTATGCATGCCAAAGGTTCTGGAGCATTTGGTACCTTTACTGTAGCCAATGATATTAGTGAATATTCAAAAGCCAAAATCTTTTCTGAGGTTGGCAAACAAACTGAACTTTTTGCTCGCTTCTCTACAGTTGCAGGGGAACTCGGCGCTGCTGACACCGAACGAGATATTCGTGCTTTGCCTTAAAACTCTACACTGAAGAAGGTAACTGGGATATGGTTGGGTCTTAGCTTATACTGTAGATTCTGGAAATACTCATGATAGTCAGGC
>NZ_JRQN01000037.1 GCF_000785785.1 Streptococcus uberis | reverse complement strand
TAAGACTAGACAAGAAAAAACAAACTAGCAACTTCACTAGTTTGTCTTCGTTCTGAACATCCCAAATTTGGGATGTCAATTTATATTAAATGTGCTTCTTTTAGTAATTCTTCTACATAGGTGCCTTTAATTTTTTTGCGTCCTATTTTTTCAATGAGGCCTGGTATTGGCAAATCAAGTTTATCAAGGGGTTTCTTATCATTAAGGTAATAAAGGGCTTTTAATAATTCACGAATATCATATGCAGAATTAAAGACTTCCGGAATACCTCTTTCCACATCTAGTAAACTATAAACAGCTTCCATAGCTGTTCTAATAGAATATTCTGTCGTAAAGACGGTATCACGTGTTGGTGATTCTGCATAGTTACCAATAAAGGCTAAATTGACTGAACCATCAGGGATTACTTTCGGACGATCCCCCATCACACGTGGCATAAAATATGTCGTAATATAAGGCATGTAAACAGGAATAGTATTAATATAATCTTGACCAGCTAAAGTGGCAATTTTTTCAACTGGTACACCTAAATGATAGAGCCATTCTTCTGTGATCTCTTGACCTGTACATTCCTCAATTTTCTTATGAACATAATTGCCTTCGATATTAGAGTAGAGACCATAAATCCAAACAATTGTTTCATTATCCTTTTGTTCTTTAAAGTGTGGTTGACGATGAATAGCAAAGCTCATCATCCAATTTGAATCTTTAATTGTAACAATACCACCAGTATTTACCTTACCATCATGCAAGTCACGATTGGTTAACCGTTCTATATAGGGTTCTATAGCTGGGGCTTTGATAGTTGCAGTGGCAGAAATAAACCAACTTTCTGCTGGTAAATCGTTATAAAAGACTTTTGGACGACCAAATTCTTCGGACTGCGCAGCCATATTTTCCCAAAGATTCCAAGAGCCCCCTAAATCTTTATTTGCTTTTGCAACACTATGATGACTACCGTATGTGCTACTTTCAGTAATAGATCCATTCGTTACGAAGACCAAATCATCTTCTGTTAATTCAATTAATTTTCCTTGGCCAGCCACGGTTAATTGCAAGCTTTTAGCTACTTTTTTACCAGCTTTGAAATCTACAACAACATTATTAACCTTGGTGTCAAACTGAATGTCAACATGATGTGATTCCAAGTATGCAATAATGGGTTTAACCATAGAATCATATTGATTATATTTGTTAAATTTTAAGGAAGTGAAATCTGGTAGTCCACCAATATGATGAATAAAGCGCATCGCATAACGACGCATTTCAATCGCTGAATGCCATTTTTCAAAAGCAAACATGGTTGCCCAGTATGCCCAAAAGTTACTTTCAAAAAATTCCTTAGAAAAGACATCTTCAATCGTTTGTTTACCCAAGGATTCTTCTGTTTGTAATATCAATTTTACAAGTTCATTAGACTGTTTTCCAAGCGTAAATTGCCCATCATCTTCTACACGATTTCCTCTATTATGAATTAAGCGACAATTAGAAGAGTTAGGATCATCTTTGTCTAACCAATAAAATTCATCCAAATAAGATGCACCAGGAATCTCTAATGATGGAATAGACCGATACATATCCCACATACATTCAAAATGGTTTTCCATTTCACGACCACCGCGTGTCACAAAACCAAGTTCTGGTCTTTTGATACCATCCAGTGATCCGCCAGATAATGGTAATTCTTCTAAAATATGAATCTTTTCACCAGACATGTGACCATCACGGATGAGAAAAACAGCTGCTGCTAGTCCAGCTAACCCAGATCCCACAATATATGCCGATTTACCATCTACTCCTTCAGGTTTCCTCGGACGTGCAAAAGCTTCAAAATTTCCACTACTATAATACATATGTAGTCCTCCTTAACTTATAAGAATGTGAGTTATTTAAAACACCTTCATTTTACAACTTAAAAAAATGTGAAGCTATTAAAAAATAGATTTTTTGGCACTTTTTAGACGTTTTTTAAAAACTGTCTAATTTTTATCGTCACTATACTAAAAAGAGAATGGGACAAACACCTATGAGGACTTTGTCCTCACCCACAAAATAATGAAAACTAAGACAAAAGCCCTCATTAGGTATATAATCCTAGTGAGGGCTTTGTGGTTGATATTTTATTGATTGTTTCTATTCAATCGAGGAACAAACTAATCCACTCTACCTACGAGCACCCCAAAATATAGCCTCTCGGCATGAGTATAAAAATACGATACTATTAGGTAGATAAGTCCCCGTATTTCCTATAAAGGAGGCTGAATCATGGATATTATCTATGAATCTTGTGCTGGTATTGATGTTCATCAAGCCATGATTGCGGTCTGTGTCTTACACGGTTCCCTCACATCCACTCGTCCAAAGTGTGAGGAGAGGCGTTTTGACACAACAAGTGCAGGTCTATCTGAATGTCGAGATTTTCTTCTCTCATTAAAGGTACAGGCTTCCGGAATGGAAAGTACAGGTGTCTATTGGAAGCCAGTCTGGCATGCCCTTGTCGATAACTTTGAGCTCATTCTAGCCAATCCTGCTCATATGAAAAATATCAAAGGACAAAAGACCGATAAGAAAGATGCCCGTTCGATTGCCAAACTGACTCGAATAGGTCTCCTGCCAAAGAGTTTTGTACCCGATGAAACCATTCAAGAACTCCGTGAGTTAACACGGCAACGTAAACACCAAGTAGAAAATCGAAATAGAGAGGTCAATCGAATCCATAACATTCTTCAATCTGGTGGTATGAAATTGACCACTTACATAGAAGATGTTATGGGAGCCTCTGGTAGGAATCTGATGAATCTCTTGATCCATGAAGAAGTCATAACGCCCACTATTATCAAAGAAAATGTTTATACTTCTCTCAAGAAGAAGGTTCCGCAACTCCAGTTAGCCTTAGAGGGGGATTTCTCGGCACATCATCGCTTTATGTTAGGGCAATCCTTAGAGATTTACGACTTCTACACCCAACAAATTGAAATATTAGAGCATCGGATAGACACTTATTTAGAACAATATGAGCGTCAACTAAATATTTTAGATAGCATTCCAGGAATTGATCGGATAACAGCCTCTGTCTTTATAGCTGAGGTCGGGGGGACATGAGTCAATTTCCGACTCCAGGCCATCTGGCTTCTTGGGCGGGTCTGTGTCCCGGAAATAATGAAAGTGCTGGTAAAAAGCGTAGCACTAAAATTCGACATGGCAATGCCTACTTAAAGAAATGTCTCTGCCAGGCAGTCAATGCGGCTAGACGACAGAAAGGAAGTCCCATTGGTCAACATCTCTTAAAACTTGCTTATTTCTTGATTGCCAACAATTTAACTTATACGGAATATTGCCAACAAAAAAGATTGTTAGAGACGAGCTAACAATCAAATAAAATTTTTCAACTTGATTATATCATAGGGAGAGGGGTTGTGTACTTTTTGGAGTTTACGTATAAAAAATCAGTAATTTCTTAGAAATTTGATTTTATCGTCCCACCTCCGCAAAGTTGAGTAGGGCTGTAAAAGTTGATTTTCAACGTATTAGAGCCCACTCAACCACTGCGTTACATACATAAATCTATAAAAAAAATGAGACTCAGAACATTTTGTCCCAGACTTCTCCAAATAGTCACAAGATAAGATTAATGGGCTAGATAGTCATCCCAAATTTGATCAAACTGTCCCAAATTAAAGGAGAAACTAGCTTGATCTTCCAAGTAGCTACTGATGATATCAAAGTCATCAGTGTGTTTTGGAAAAGTCGTATCCTCGAAAGCTAAATCTGCTAAAATAGCTTCTGGAGCATTAGATTTTGGGTTTCTTTGGGTCATTAACCAAGTATAAAATGATTTTCGCAAGTAATTCTCTCCTTAATCTTACTGCCAATGTTTCTCTAAAAAGTCATGTCGAATCCGACTACTTGCAGCATACCTGGCTGGATTCTTTCTATAAAAAGCTTGATGGTAGTCTTCGGCTGGGTAAAAAGGCAGAGCCTTTTCAATTTGTGTCACAATAGGCTGATCAAAGCGACCTGAATCAGCTAATTGCTCCTTAGATTGCTCTGCTAATTGCTTTTGCAGTTCTGACGTATAAAAAATGACGGGGCGATAATTATCTCCACGATCTTCAAACTGGCCAAAAGCATCTGTTGGGTCTGTTTGTGCCCAATAAAGCTCCAAAAGTTCTGAGTAACTAATGACAGTTGGATCAAAAATAATTTCTACTGCTTCAGTATGTCCTGATTGTTGATTACAAACCTCTTCATATGTAGGATTTACCACATGGCCACCTGTGTAACCACTTCTAACCGAGAGAATCCCGTTCATTTCTTCAAAAGGTTGAACCATACACCAGAAACAACCGCCAGCAAAGATAGCACGTTCTAAATTTTCTTCCATTTGTTTATCCTCAAATTTTATTTTCCTCATTGTAACAAAAAAGCTTGCCTGAGGCAAAACTTTTTCCTTAAATTAATTCTGTTCCTGTAGCATCTTGTTTGATCCGTTTTGCTTTCATCAAACCGCCTAGAGCTTTTTTAAATTGCCCTTTTGAAATACCAAAAGTTGCCTTAATGTCCTCTGGTGCTGATTTATCATTTAAGGTCATAAATCCACCATTAGACTCTAAGTAGGTCACAATCATTTGTGCATCGTTTTCTAACATTTCAAATGACCTTGGTTTGATTGATAAATTCAAGGTACGATCAACTTCTCTAAACCCAACAACACGAGCATCTAATACCTGCCTAGGCGAGGTTCAGAATAACGTTCATTAGGATGGATAAAACCAAGCATGTTATTTTCTGGCAAGTAAACAAAGGTACCAGATAATTTCAATCGGTAAACGATTGCTGGCCAGTTTTGATTTTGCATATTATCATAGGCCGGATCTGCCATTTCCTGGAATATTTCTGGTTGTGCTGGGATACCCCAGAGACGATCTTTATTATCTACTGTAATGGTAATGTATAGCTTGTCTCCCTTTTTAGGCCACAATTCCTTCATATCTGGTAACAGATCTAAAGAAACAGCAATTTCTTTGTTTGGAATCCCTGTGTTGACGAAAACACCTAAGTCACGACGAACATCTGTCACTTCACCCCAACCATAAGAATCCCTACGAGACTTGATATCTTTTGTTGTCAAACGCAGCTTTTGTTTCATATCTGGATAGGCAAAGCCAGTTACCATATCTCCTATCTGATGCTGACCTTCTTCTTTGGAAAGTGTAAAGATAAAACCATCTTTTTGGATAAAATAGGCCTTGTCATTTTCTTCTCTGACCAAACCCGTAATTTGTGTTGCTAATAATTCATTCATATTTATACCTTTAAAAAAGTAGGCACAAGTCAAAAACAACTGCTTCTGAAATTGCTACCTACCTCCATATCTTTAATTACATTTAAACTTCTAACAATTCTTTTTCTTTGTTAGCTGTCATTTGATCGATGTGCTTGATAGCATCATCTGTAGCTTTTTGAATATCTTTTTCCAATGTTTTTAATTCATCTTCAGTGATTTCTTTTGCTTTTTCTTGTTTTTTAGCCTCATCCATTGCATCACGACGGATATTACGGATAGCAATTTTAGACTGTTCACCAACTTTTTTCACTTCTTTAGCCAGTTCTTTACGTGTTTCTTCAGTTAAAGCCGGAATAACAAGACGAATGACTGAACCATCATTTGCAGGTGTGATTCCTAAATCAGAAGCATTAATAGCACGTTCAATATCCTTAATTGAAGACTTATCAAATGGAGAGATGAGTAAAACTCGTGCTTCTGGAACTGTAATTGAAGCTAATTGATTAAGTGGTGTTGGTGCACCATAATATTCAACTTGAATACGGTCTAAAAGACTTGCATTAGCACGGCCTGCACGGATTCCTGCATATTCACGTGATAATGATTGATGTGACTGTTGAAAACGTTCATTCGCTTTCTCGATAATAGCATTTGTCATTTTTATAACTCCTTGTAACTTATGTTCTATTCTGATATTAGTCTACTGATTTATTAGAAACGGTTGTACCAATATGTTCTCCAAAAACAACACGTTTAATATTACCAGCTTCATTCATATTAAAGACAACCAAATCAATATCATTATCCATTGATAATGTTGATGCAGTAGCATCCATGATTTTCAATCCGCGCTTGATTACTTCACCATGAGTTAGTTCATCAAACTTAACAGCATTCGCATCTTTTCTTGGATCAGCATTGTAGACCCCATCAACACCATTTTTAGCCATTAAAATTGCATCTGCTTCAATTTCAGCTGCACGAAGAGCTGCTGTGGTATCTGTTGAAAAGTAAGGTGAACCGATTCCTGCACCAAAGACAACAATACGACCTTTTTCTAAATGTCTTAAGGCGCGACCACGAATATAAGGTTCTGCCACATTTTGCATAGGAATTGCAGTTTGAACACGGGTATCAACACCAAAATGTTGCAAGCTATCAGCCATTACTAAAGCATTCATTACTGTTCCTAACATACCTGTGTAATCTGCTTGAACACGATCCATTCCTGCTTCTGCTGCAGGTTCACCTCTCCAGAGGTTACCTCCGCCAATAACTAAAGCAATTTCAACTCCAGAAGCATGAACTTCAGCAATTTCTTTAGCAATAAGTTGAACTGTTGAGATATCAATTCCAACACCTTTATCACCAGCAAGTGCTTCCCCCGAAAGCTTGATTAATATACGTTGATATTTTGGTTCCAATTTACTTTTCTCCTTAATTTGTCTTTACTATTCTATCATAAAAATTACTTTTTTGACAGTTCTATATCAGCCCACAAGTAAAAATTACTTTCTAAATAGTATAAAAGCCAATTAAGTTAGTCTATCTTAGTTAATCCAAGTGAAAAAAGCCGATAAGTCTTTTGTAATTCAATGATATATCTAGATAAGTCGACTAATTCCTTTGGTGAAGAGCAGGTTAGAGCTATCATTTCTGCCATTACAAAACGCCCTAAATGATCTGCTAAGATATAAAGATTCTCTTCTGTTTCTAAGCGCTTAGCATTTTCGAGTAAGATTTTTCGAAGCTGATCAGAAATAATCCCTTCTGGTAAATTGTAAAGTGCAGCAATTTTTTCATAAAAATCAGTTTTGTTCGCTTTTATCATTTTTTCTCCCTAAAATCATTAAATTTTTAATCAAAAAAAGCTATCCGAAGATAGCTTTGATTAATTACATTGTTGAAGGGTCAACTTTAATACCAACACCTTGAGTAGATGTGATAGAAACATTAGTCATGTAAGTTCCTTTTGCTGTTGAAGGTTTAGCTTTAACCATAACATCGTTAAATGCTTTGAAGTTTTCAACTAATTTATCAGCATCGAACGATACTTTACCAATGATAGCTTGTACGTTACCAGCTTTGTCTGCACGGTAAGTGATTTTACCACCTTTTGATTCTTCAACTGCTTTTGTAACATCCATAGTTACAGTACCAGTTTTAGGGTTTGGCATCAAGTTACGAGGTCCAAGGACACGTCCAAGACGTCCAACGATAGCATCATGTCTGGTGTTGCAATAACAACATCAAAATCAAGCCATCCGCCATTGATTTTAGCAACTAAATCATCTTCACCTACGAAGTCTGCTCCAGCAGCTTTTGCTTCTTCAGCTTTAGCACCACGTGCAAAAACAAGTACACGTTGTGTTTTACCAGTTCCATTTGGCAATACCATTGCACCACGGATTTGTTGGTCAGCTTTACGAACATCAATGTTCAAGTTATATGCAACTTCCACAGATGCATCAAATTTTGCGAAGTTAGTTTCTTTAATTAGTGCTACAGCTTCTTCTACACTGTACGCTTTTGTGCTATCAATTTTTTCAAGTGCTGCACGCAATTGTTTGCTTTTTTTAGCCATTTTAAAATTCTCCTTGTAATGTGGTCATATCGATTTGATTTAAAATCTCCCACGTCACTCATCAAACTATGATGAAGTCGTGCGGGTAATAGGGATAGTTACTGATTATTCAGCGATTGTGAATCCCATAGAACGAGCAGTACCTTCGATCATACGCATTGCAGACTCAATGTTTGCAGCGTTTAAATCTGGCATTTTAGTTTCAGCAATTTCTTGTACTTGTGCACGAGTAACTGTTGCAACTTTAGTTTTGTTAGGTGTACCTGATCCTTTTTCAACACCTGCAGCTTTTTTCAAAAGAACAGCAGCTGGTGGTGTTTTAGTAATGAAATCAAATGATTTATCTTCATAAACTGAGATAACAACTGGGATGATCATACCAGCTTGATCAGCTGTACGAGCATTAAATTCTTTAGTGAATCCCATGATGTTAATACCTGCTTGACCAAGAGCTGGTCCAACTGGTGGAGCTGGAGTTGCTTTACCAGCAGGGATTTGAAGTTTTACAAGTTTTTCGACTTTTTTAGCCATGTTAAAATCCTCCTGTTGTGGTTTTGGCGGTAATTAAGATTTTTACCTCCCACAGATATGCAAATAGCATACCCTACCATTATACCTACTTTATAAAAAAAATCAAGACTTTAGAGTGATTTATTAAAAAAATTGTATCAAAAGTGATTTGAAAGTTCTAAAATGAAGTTAGCCACTTAAGGGTATCAAAAAACATCTCAGAGAGATATAATTGTAATCTACCACAACAACAATTGGAAGGTCTCTGAGATGCAAAACTATTATACACCAAAAGGTAAACA
>NZ_JRQN01000036.1 GCF_000785785.1 Streptococcus uberis | reverse complement strand
ATTTTGGCTTAAATAGCATAATTTATCAGATTTTAGAGAAATTAAGACTAGACAATAAAAAACAAACTAGCAACTTCACTAGTTTGTCTTCGTTCTGAAGGATTCCTATTATAGGAATCCTTTATTTTTTATATCTCATTTAATATTTCTGCCCAGTTATTAGGAAAACCAATCACATCTAGTTCAATGTATTCATTATATTGCTCAAATGCTTCTTCAAGATTATTAATAGCTCGTACCCAAGTATCACTATTTCCTAAAAGATACTTCATAAGTACGAAGTTAAAAAATAGTCTATTTGTCTTTGGTTTATATTCATGTTGTTTCTCAAATTTAGGTGTGTGATGAAAAGTACTATCATACAATCTCATATTATGTGCTAGTTTATTCCGTAGTATTCGCAAGGTATCAATCCAACTATCTAAGACTAATGGCGATACATTAAGTGTTTTGCTAATATTTTTACGATCTTTACTTGGTATATTTTTGTAAAGGTATTTAATATTCCCTAATGTAAATAAATTCACTGCCACCCAAATCGGAAACTGCCCCCTATAATTTACAATATGGTGCCTAACGAATGGTACAGTTCGATTATTTCGAATATTATTTTGGAATTCGTTCATTAACCTACTATGATCATTACTATTTTTAAAATAATTAACATCCGTATAAATTAAGGGATCATCGGGATGATTAATCGCAATCTGATAAGCAATTCTAGTCTTCAATTTCTCTTCTGCTTCTACAATCAATGAGGTTAAAATATTGCGAATAACATTATCAAACTTGTAAAGATTAATTGCAAGCTCCATTGTTATATTGTCTTTATATACTTCTCCGTTTTTAAACGGAAACAGATACCCTGTCAAGGTGTAATAGTTAACATTCTCAAGCATTGAATAGGCTTCGTCATAATCACCTATTTTAATACCTCTACTCATTAAAATTTCAAGTTGCTCATCGATTGTTTTTGCAGTTTTCATATTTACTCCATAAAAAAACGACTTAGCACTGGTACGCATTGTAAAGAGGCATCGCTAAGTCTTAATCATATCTATATTATATTGTAGTACTACTTGTTTGTCAAATTTTTTATATTAAATAAATATTATTTTGCTTGTGGCTCAAAAACTATATGTGATATAAGTTGCATATCTTCATTTCGCTTATTAACACTATCATTCTTACCATAAGCACTAGTAGTAACTTTATATAAAATCGTTTGATTTTTCACAACTCCTAAGTGGTCTGTATATTCTATATTCAATTTAACAACTAGTTCGGGTATTTTTATATCTTTTGAAATCTTTTCAACACTCGATTTAAAGATCCATAAAAAATAAAAACATGTCCTATATATTTGTAAATATATAATATTCAACGGCAAATATAGATTCGCTTCATTATTAGGTAAAATATATTCTAAGTATTTTTCTTTCTTTATATCTTTTTCAAAATATCCTTCAAAATCCTTCATTTTCAATTTATATCTACCATCACTTTCAGATAAAGACAGTTTTCTTATACTGTTAGATGTATATTGATTCAAATCATTTTCTTCAATATAGGAAATTATTTGGTCAAAGTTTAATATCTCAAAATAATATTTAATATCCGTAATTGTATTTCTTCCTAAGTTCAGGATTTTTATGTTTGAATTTGAATAAAATGAAGAATGTAAATCTTCGTTTATTATGGTTTGAGGAATAAAAACATCACCAATTTCAACTTCACTTGTAACGCATCTTATTTTTGCCTCATTTGCTTTTATTTTCTTTTCTTTTTCAATTGTTAACTCTCTATTAGAAATAAGATAGGTTCCCATTACAACTAAAGTGGTACCCAAGATTGAACTATAGTAGTTAAGCCATGCGTCTGTACTTCCACCAATTAACGAGACTCTTTTTATTTTCATCAATACCCCAATAGAAAAAGTAATAAAGATAAATAAGATTAAATAAATGGTTAATATTGTGATATATTTTTTCATTATAGCTATACAAAAATTCCTTATGAATGTTTTTCTATATTATAACATTTTGTAGTATAAAAAATTAAATACTATTTCAATCACTATTTGTCCCCTTTTTGTCCCACAATATTTTTTTAACAATAATTTTTAAATAATTTAGCAAAATAAAAAGTTTTTAAAATCAGCATTCTTGACTATTTTTAGCACAAAAAATTGTAGGAAATCGTTGTAGGGGGCATAGTGAATATATCAAAAAAAGTCTTTTTTAGAAAGACTTTTTTTTGATCTTAAATAACATAAGTTTGCTTACTTTTATCACATAATGAGTTAATATTATGCTATATTAGAAGTTTAATATTAACCTTTCCTCTTATAAATTCAGAAATTCTTCTATTATCTTACTTGTTCTGAAATCAATACTAGAAGGATCCCATTTTTTATAATCAACAAGTTCTCTCGTTATTCGGACATCAGATTCATTATATCCTATTTTTTTCTCATCAAATGTATTATTACCGATAGAAGAATTTTTTGTACCTAACAATAATGTTAAATTACCAATTTTCCACAAGTATTCTGAATGTGTTTCTTCATCAACTGACCATTCTAAAAGATCACTTGGAATCTGTGGCATAATGTGCTCTATATGAACCTTTTTATTGTCAAAAATAACTAAACCCTTTTCAAATTCTTTGTTATTTTCTATTCTTCTAAGAATATATCTAGCTAACTTTATATCTGTTGAAAAATCAAAAGTACTTAGCTTCGTACTAATCATCACATCATTAGGTTGTTCATTTTTGATTTTTTCTATTATCGAATCAACTATCTCATATGTTTGAGAATCAGACTGATTTAATTCCTGAGCTAAACTAGAAAATAATTTTTCTAGCCAATTTGTACCTTGATTTAATATTTTATTTCTTATTAAAATGTTTGCAGATGCTTGTACAAGTTTTAATATATTTTTTCAGATATATTTTTATTCACTGCTGCCAAATATAAAGGTTGAAAAGTTTTGAATTTTAATTCTTTTAATTCCTGAAGTATATAATAAGCTTGTTTCCCATCTTCACTTTCAATTAAATAAGTAGGTTCAGAATCTCCATTCAGTTCTGAATAAGGAATAGATAACTTTTCTAACATTTTCATAAAACTAATGATTTTTTTTGATTCATTAATGTTTTTTGAAACAGATTTATATAGACCTCTTGCAGTAGTAAAAGTATATTTAGAGTTCCATGAATACCTGATAAAATCGGAAAAACTCAAATCCCCTAAAATATTAACAATTCTGTTCCATATTTCCGTAACTTCTTCTGTATTTTCACCACTATTTCCAAAAAAATCGGATTTTATCAAATCAGCAGCTGATAAATCTAATCCACGAGCATTAATAGTTTGAAAAATTTGAAATGCTTCAGTTCGATTAGTCGCTGAAATTTCAACAACAAAAAATTGATAGGTAAAGACCTCAAATAATTCACTAATAAACTTAAATTTTTCTACTTCTGTGAAGCCATTCATTTTATCATTAATATAGTTTAATATCTGATTATAAGCTCTCAAAATATTGTTAACTTTTCCCATACCTTTTGAACTTTTACCTGCATACAGTACTTTATGTTCTACCGTTTTTTTGTGCTGATCATCTTGAATTTGATTCCTAAAATCTTCAGCAATTGAACCAATTTGTGTAAGTTTGTATTTATAAAAATTTGTACCGTCTCCAATTAAATCTCTCTGTATAATTCCTTTTATATCCAAACTTCCTTCAACAGTTGAGAGACTGTTCAAAATATCTCTTAATACTGCTAAAAAAATAGTAGATGTGGTTAATCTCTGTTGACCATCTATCACTTGGGTGACACCATTTTCATCTTCAGTTGTAATTATTGGTCCAAAAAAATATCTAGATTCATTATCAACTCCTCTTTCCCATTCAGAAAACAAATCTTCCAAGAAATCCAAAATTTGATCCTGACCCCATTCATAACTTCTTTGATAAGTAGGTATTGTAGCATTTAATTCTCTTAAGTAACTAAAAATCACACTATCTTTTGTTTTAACGTTCAAAGCCATTGTTTGCCTCCGTTTATTTAATAATTTAATTATAACATCAATTCAAAATAAAATAATACTATTCTTTTGTAAACTTTATATTTGCAAATTCTAAATCCATTATCATTTCACTAATCTTAAAGCATATTTATAAGATTATATATTACTTTAAATTCAATTCTACTTAATTTATTTTCTCCTTTTAAAAATTTGTTCCATTTTTGTTCCATGTTAAATTTTTTGTTTAACAAAATAGTTGAAAAATTGAATTTAACTACCGATAAATTCTTATAGAACAAATAAAACACCTTATTTTATTTGTTAATCTTCATGTAGGGAGCATTAATAATAGTGTCAAAAACCTTGATTTTAAAGGTTTTTTTATTTGTTTTAGCAAATTTGTTCTAGAATCAATTTTTCAAAAATTAGCTTTAAAATACTAAACTTCTGACCGTCTCATATTCCTTATTTATTACTTCTGTCAAGACGTGACCATAAGTTTCAAGTAACTGTGTAATATCCTTATGACCCATTAATCTTGCAACTACCCAAATATCAACACCCTTGGCTAATAAATAGCTTCCATAAGTATGTCTTGTACCTGTTGCAGTCATTTTTGATTCAATTTTCAATACATTCAATACATTTCTCAAAATTTTATTAATAGCACTATTTGACGATACACCATACCTATAGTCATAAAATATTTGATTATTCATATTTACAATTTTTAAATTTTTCAACATAACTTGCTGATCATCATGCAATTGTCTTAACATTAAAGCTAAAGACTGACTAATAGGAATAGTACGAATAGAAGTTTTTGTTTTAGGTGGACTAAAAGTTCCCTTATCACCACTAAAGCTTCTATTTTTATAAAACAAAAAAATCTTGAACTTAATCACGACTTCTTTTTTATTAACTATTAGATAACTTCCGTTTCACATCACTCAAAACTGATAACAATTGATCAAGTAAAATTGGTAATTCATTTTCAATAACCCTTAAAAGTACTTGTATCCTAATTGCTCCATAATTATGATAAGCTAAGTTCCTAAAATCTTTTATTTTTCTCCATGGAATATCCGTATATTTTTCTATTAACTCCTCGGATAACTTACTAGAATCTAACTGCTCACCAATTTGACCTAGATTCATTGCCAAGGAATCATTAATTGATAGCTGGGATCTCTCAGCAAATTCAATTCTCGCAAATGTTTGTTCACAATAGTAAACCATCTGCTTAAGAAAATAATAATCTCTTTCTAACTGTTCCTGTCTTATATAATCTTACCTTTTCTTGTTCAAAATTCTTTTTAACTTGTAATGCAATAGGTGATTTCCCCATCTCAATATCTTCTACAACCAGAAAATCAACAGGTATATTAAATAGACTTTTTACTTCATCTTCTAAGTCTAATAACTCAAAACCTGTAATATCCAAATTTTTTACTGAGATAGCTAAGTCAATATCACTATCTTCATCAGCTTCATTCCTGGCATATGATCCAAAGAGATAAATTACTGGTAACTCATACTTTTCAGCTATTGGCTGAATCTTTTCTTTTATTTCTTCAATTGTATAAACCATAATTTTCTACCCCTCCTTTTCTACTATTATAACATACCATGGTTAGTAAACTAAATTTCATTTCTACAAAAAGTTTATATTTCAGATAACTTCAATATCATTAACAACTGTTTTTAAACATCCAATTATATCTTTTTTATAAACAACCTTAATTTTCTTATCCAATGAAGCATTTGGAATTTCTTCATAGGAATAGCCATCATAAACTTGTTTAATTAAACCATGAGACAAAGCGCTATTTAAGCCTAATTGCTGTAAATCACGACAGGAAACAACTAACGACCTGTCAACTAATGTTGTATCTCGATATTTTATGACCAAATCATCTAGTGTACAATCATAAAACTCTGTTAGCTTAATCAAAGTATCAAAATCTGGCTGGAAGCATAATAAAACTGTTTGAGTTAGCTCAAACAGCAGAGGAATGATTTGTTGCACTTGACTTGACAATTGAGGCTTGAAATAAATCCGAAGTTGAACGATTGCTACGATAGCAAGACCTATATTCGGTGCTACACCTAAACAAAATATAGAATCTACAATAATATTGCTCCTGACTAACTTTTCTCAATTTTAAACTTAATATCTAACCAGAAGGGTACCAATATTGGGCATTTGAAGGAGCAATTTGATTACACTCATCTTGTAAACAAACATAAGATTTTCCGTAGTATTGAATCACATCTCCCTTATAATAAATTTTATATCTATACCATGTATTCAATACACTGTCATTCACCAAATTCCAAACACGTTGTCCGTTATCTCCAGGACTTACTTGACGTACTGTATTCGGATCATGATAATTCGGAGGACTTAATTGATAAGTTTTTCCTCCATAAACAACATAATCTGAAGGAAGGTACCGATTATACGAGACATAGAGGTTCGTACTCTCTCTATATCTCATCCCTTTTAACGCATTCGTATTAATTATTTCAGGATTATGATTTGGGTCATCTGGTGTAACTGTCATATCTGCAATGTAAACTTTACCACCCTTTGTAATTATACTTCCTCTACTATATGTATCGTTCGGTGAGTATAACTTCATACTACCGTAAAAAAAACTACCAATCTGGACTTTTGTCTGTTTATTTGCGATACTGCCTAGATATGTTACCTCCCAATAGGCAAAAACTGGAACAGAAATAATCAATGATACTATAGTGATAATGATAATTAATAGTTTTTTTATAAAAATATTTAACACCCCTTATTTAGAGAAGTATCAGAAGTAAAAATGTTGCAACCAATAGAGACACAACTCCAATGGGAGTTGTTAAAAAAATTATTAAGTTTCCAATCCAAGGAATCTTAAAACTAGATTTCCCTATATAATGGTTATAAGATAATTTCCAATAATCCCATTCTTCTTTATTAACTGCACCAAGCCTACGCGTTCGTATGTAGAGCTTATTATCTCTTATTTCAGTTCCAGCAAAATAATGTACTACAGTTAAATAATTTTTAGGTTTAGTTACAATAATATCTCCATAACTTAACAATTCAGGATTCTTCCATGTAGCAACAACCACATCACCTCTATTAATTTTAGGTTGCATACTTGAGGATAAAACCACGTATGGCTTCCAACCTAAATATTTTACGATTCTATTAGAATCAAGAAACACTGTAGTATATATCATGCTAAAAGTTAAATAAAATATAATATAAGAAGAAATGGCAAATTTAAAAAAGCGAGTTAACTTCCTCATCTTACTTATAAAACTCAAATTATTGCTTAGTCACTTTAAAAGTTAAATCAACGATAATTTGTTTATTTATAATTGCATCGTAAGCAACTTTATCACTAGGCTCATTCAACGTAACTGTAACCTTAACTGGGATAGCTGTAGTATTATTCAACTTAATAGTTGCCGAAGTTGGTTCAACCTTAACATTAACAAGACTATTATAAGAATCCGCACCTGAAATTTTTGGGGTAGCTGTAATTGCTAAATTCCCATTCACTTGATCGCTAGCTGAGACAGTTTTAGAAGAATCTACCCAAGTAACATTAATAGTCTGTTCAAATAACTCTGTATTCGCATCTGCTCCACCTACACTAAAATTACTTTTTCCTGCTGGAACAAGGGTTTTTGTTCCATTCGTAGAATCACTAACGTTCAATGTTGTAGTTACATCATTCGCTTTCCCAATATTTACTGTAGGATTTTTAGTTACTTGAACAGGATCACTAATATTTCCAGCCCAATAAGCATAAGCACCACCTACAAAGGCGGGAATTAGAGCTAAAAGAAGTAAAAATAATAGATATTTTCTTTTCTTGCTCTTGTTATTTTCATCTTCTTTATTTAACATATTCTCTCTCCTTAAAAATTATCAGCTTTATTCTAACTTAAATTAAAAAATTAGTCAATAACATTTTTAATTTATTAGTAAATTTTGTCAATCAGCCTGTCCTTTGAAAGTTCTAAAATGAAGTTAGCCAGTTAAGGGTATCAAAAAACATCTCAGAGAGATATAATTGTAATCTACCACAACAACAATCAGTGCTCTCTGAAGCCCAGCGCTTTCCAACTCTTTATTGCGTTTTCAAAGTGCAATCAATTCACGCTATTCATCCGTAAGATTGTCAACTGTTTTAAATAATCCGGTTGTTTTTACTTGTCTAACCCATTTATCAAAGGTAGATGGTGTTAAAACATATTCCTTAATAACCTCGTTTTGTTTTTTTCCAGAATTATAAAGGTCAACAATCTGTTATTTAAAGTCATCTGTGAACTGACGGCGTACTTTTCTAGTCATAATTTTCTCCTATTTTCTTTAGTTTAGAACACTTTATAAGACTGTCTAGTTTAGTGTAACCTATTCACCTCTACGAGAACAACTGGCTGTAAGCCATAACGAAATAAAAGGTTGGAACTACTCCAACCTTTTACTGTTTTATAAGTTTAAACTTAAGACTTTCCTACTAACAATCATGTTTATATTAAGAGATCACAAGAAGATTAAGTAGATAAGTCAGAAAAGTTTTATGACATCTTAAGTCAAAACTAGTTATCTTCTTCTTTTCTTACTTACTATTAGACCGGCAGATGTAATTATAGCTAGAGCAACAGGTGTAAAGAATGGGAAAATTTCATCACTTGTAGCTGGCAATGTAGATGCTTTACTACCGGTTTGTAGACCTGATAGTTTCTTAGAAGAAGTACTACTCTTATGAGTTGGGAGGGTTGGTGTCTTTTTATCAGGCGTTGGTGTGACGTGAACTGTCACTGTTACTGTATCTTTGGTGCCATCTG
>NZ_JRQN01000035.1 GCF_000785785.1 Streptococcus uberis | reverse complement strand
GCGGACTGTAAATCCGCTCCTTCGGGTTCGGGGGTTCGAATCCCTCTCTTTCCATCCTAACGGGCATAGTTTAAAGGTAGAACTAAGGTCTCCAAAACCTTCAGTGTGGGTTCAATTCCTACTGCCCGTGTTTGGAATATGGCGGGTGTGGTGAAGTGGTTAACACATCAGATTGTGGCTCTGACATTCGTGGGTTCGATTCCCATCACTCGCCTATTTTTATTGGGGTATAGCCAAGCGGTAAGGCAAGGGACTTTGACTCCCTCATGCGTTGGTTCGAATCCAGCTACCCCAGTTTTAAATGAAAATTTTAAATGCCGGCGTGGCGGAATTGGCAGACGCGCTGGACTCAAAATCCAGTGTCCTCACGGACGTGCCGGTTCGACCCCGGCCGCCGGTATACTTATAAAGACAAGGTTTAGCGATCTTGTCTTTTTTGTTTTGTATTGACAATCTTCTTTCAAAGTTACTAAAAATTACTTACAATATTTTTACAAGTTATTATTAGTTTTTTTGTGATATAATATAAAGAATTTAATTTGAAAGGATTTTTAATATGTCTTTTACAATTCGAACTTTAAATAAAGATGATAAAGTACAATTTGAGTTGTTTTTAAAAGAGCTACTTTTAGAAAAGCATAATGGTTTTCGATATTCTTTATCTACCATAAATGAAATTGACGATTTTGATAGTTATTTTGATAAGATTAAACTTTTAGAAACATCATCACTTAATCCTGACTATTCTCCTGTTACAAGTTATTATTTTTTTAAAGACAATGAAATCTGTGCTCGGATAGACTGTAGATGGGATTTATCAAAAGGTAGCTTATCTAGAGAAGGAGGGCATATTGGTTATATTACGTCCCCGAGTCATAGAGGTAAAGGAATAATGTCAGTACTTCTTAAATATGCACTAGAACAATTTAACGACAGAGGGATCGATAAAGTTTTCATTACAGCACTTACAGATAATAAAGCTAGTCGAGCAACTATAGAAAAAGTAGGTGGAATTTTTGATTCGTTTTACATTAGATCGGATGGCGAAGAGATTGCAAGATACTGGGTACCAACTTTATAAAATTTTTTAATATAATCTAGATACTTAAAAACCACAAATTTATTATCATTTGTGGTTTTAGTATGTTTATGGCTTTCTAAAGCTTAGAGTATGCTGATCAAACATTTTTTTATATTTTGTCCTCTTATCAGGTAATATATTTAGATTAAATTGCTTTCCTATCTCAGATACGATATCGTCAATTGACTTTCCATTTGTATTTATTTTAATCTCAAATTTTTCACTATTAAAGGCTTGTAAACAATTTTCTATATTTTGTTTTGCCCATGTGTTTCCAAATTCCAATCTATTATGTAATCTTTTGGTGAGATTATTCTTATCAGCAATTAATGTACAATGATGCACTGTTATTCCCCGTGATCTTAATTTTTCAATAATTTCTTCAAAATAGTCTTCATTTATTATTGTCATTGGAACTATAATAGTATCATTTGACTGTAATGATAAATGTTCTAACAGTTTAAAATTGTAAACTCTCCACAATGAATAGTCTTGAAAATTTCTTTTTCTAAGATTATTTGGTAATTGATTATTTAATAAAGTCCCGACTTGTTCTGGATCAAAAACAAAGGAATTTTTCAATCGATTTTTTAGTTCCCAGGCACATGTTGTTTTCCCACTTCCAAATGCTCCGTTTATCCAAATGATCATCTGTATACACTCCTGTCCCATTAAATAATAACATTATAACATTTTATATAGATAATTTTATTGATGTTAGATTAATGAATTCAACTTATCCGCCAAGCTCTTCTGCTTGGAGGGATACAGATGTGAGTAGGTATCAATTGTAGTAGTGATAGAAGCATGTCCTAAGCGTTCTTTTACTACTAAATAATCTTCACCTTGATTGATGAGTAAAGATGCGTGTGAGTGACGGAAATCATGGATCCTAATTCTTTTAAGGTTAGGATCTCTTTTTAATATTTTCTTATAAAACTTCTCGGTAGCATTCTTAGTAACCACCATTGGGGAGTTCTGGAATAATTGTAATTCATTGTTATCACCAGTAACAAAATTATCAAGTAGTTTATATTGATTCTTTTTCCAATCTATTAACTCGTCATTTAGTTTTTTATGTATTGTGATACGTCTCATTCCTGCTTTGGTTTTAGTTGTTGATATATAACTAATACCTTTGCTAATATATATTGATTTTGTAATGTGAATTGTTTGTGTTGTGAAGTCAATATCATTCCACGTTAATGCTAAGGCTTCGCCAAGTCGCATTCCAGTAAAGAACAGGCAAGTAAATAATAATTGATAATTATATTCTTCTGGTTCAAATAAATTTAGAAACTTTTTAAATTCCTCGATTGACCAATAATTAAGTTGAGCTTTTGCAATTGGAAGTTTCTTTAACATTTTAACAGGGTTATTTGTGTAATAACCTTTTTTGATACCGATATCAAGTATCTTCTTGAGAAGTACCATTATTTTATTAATTGTATTTGGATTAAGTGGCTCATTACTATTTTGGGCAATTGTATTTCGTAAGTATTCTCTATACTTATAGATATCATCATAATCTAGTTTACTAACATCTTTTACTTTAGAAAAATAATCTTTTATATGTCGATTATAATTATTATCTTGAGTATTGATATAACTTTGTTTTCTATGATTGATAACATCTTCTTGTTTAAGTAACTGATATAGCATGTTAACAGTGATTCGTCCGTTTGAAATTTTTGATTTTAATTCCACACCTCGAATATATTGTTCAGCCTCGATTGCTTCTTTTTTTGTTTTGAAGCCTTTTCTGACAATCCTTCGTTGATTTAAGGTGATGGGATCGACACCATTACTGACGTCGACAATCCATCTACTATTCTTTGCTTTACGTATTGCCATGGCTTTATACCTTAGAGGTTAGTTTTAAATCTAATAACTCCTCCGCAATTGTTGCAGGTATGGTTCCAATCCGTTTATTATCATAAACATAGAACCCACGTTGAACGAGGAGGTGTTTCCCCTTACGAATAATAGAACGTGAGGTTCCCTCTGAAAAGCCTAAGGCTACTAAATCATCTTTTGTTACGGTTGCTATCATGTGTATTCTCCTTAATAACTATGGTATAATTAAGGACAGGTTGAGGAGTTCCAGCTCCTCGGCTTGTCCTAAGCGTTTCCTTTTTCTCTTGCCGGAGTTTTGGGACGCTTTTTTATTTGTGGTAATATGCGAGGAAGAATATGTTCATCTAAAACACGATTAATAAAATCTACTTTATTATCAGTGCAATAGATATCTTCTTCTCCAAAATGTAATTGAATCTCTTGATCATTACCTGTTTGGTAATAATCGTTGTAACTTAACTCTTTAATTTCTGATAGATTATAGAATCTATCTTTTTCTTTATCGTGATTTCCCTTTTTCTTAGAAATCTCTAAAACGTTATTAAACCGTCTGATGTACTGGTTTAAATCTTCATTTTGAATCTTTCCAAAGAAAGACTTCAGGGACTGATAATTAGTAATCACAATCAGTCGACCAATGACTAACTTATTTTTATAACGTGCGGATAGGTAAGACTTGTTTAAAGGATCTAAGAGTTTTAACCAGTCTGCTGGTAATAGACTATCAGATCTTGGATCATCTAAAAGAATAACCTCTTCACCAAAGTACTCATCAAAAATATTCTTAGCACCAGCACTGTACATTTTCCAGTTGAGACCTTGTTCTTTAGCTCTCTTGATAATTTCTTCAATCACTTCAAGTGCTAGTGTTGTTTTTCCTATTCCAGAGGAACCATGCACATAAATAATTGTTGGCTTGAACTCACCATTCTCTAACTCCCTTAAGGTTCGTTTAGAAGCTATCTTGCCATAAGCTCTAAAAGCTTCATCAAGTCTTGTTTGATTATAAGACCAAAGAAACGTTAACTCTTCGTCCGCAAAGATGTCATCTTCTGTCATATTCCCATTAATGATTTCTTGAAATACTTTATCCAAACTCTCGTCTGATTTTTCTTTTTTGGCAACCGCATAGCGTTTAGAAAAATCTGCTCTGTTATCCTCAATAAAAGCTTCATAATCAAATGTTCCAAAAGTTTCCACTTCGCTAGGAGCATACTGATGTTTATCAGGACTCTTTGCGTGAATTAAATAGGCTTTGGAATTGACCTTTCCATATTTCCCTTGACCACTAGGCTCAATATATTGCGGTAAGAGACCAAGTGTACTCGCTAAGACAGATAAGTCTCTACGACTGGCAAATTCAATATAAGCATGGATATGAGGCTCTACTGGCTTAATACCATACTTGATATCTTTATCATGAATAATAAAAGCGACCTTTGCTGGTATATCTTCTTCAAGGGTTTTAATGCGACGATGAATCTCTTGGAAGATTTTTGTTTTATTCCTTTCCCAATTGGAAAACAGTTTCTTTTTATTGTCTTCCCAATCCCAATACTCCGCATGTAATTGTTGCTCAAAGATATAAGTTGTTGTTCTTTTTCGGCTCATTAGACTCCTTTCTAATGAAATTTTATATTATTCTTGGGCAAATTAGTTTAATTTGCCCATTAATTTACCCATCAATTTGCCCAAGATTTTCAAGGATTCTTGATTTTTCGAAAATCGCTGAAAGCATTGGTATTATTGGGTTAAACACCATTCTGTCGACAAGCCCTGAATGGTGCGCCCGTTACAATTGAATATTGGGTAAATTAAATCCTAGAAAACTCTTTACAAAATCAATCTAAGATTTTCCATTGTTGTTCATGCGGACACGTTTCTCACTCCCTTACGAGCTATGACTTCGTCGTCTCGCTCGTAGTGAGTGAACTCTCCGCACTCACATGAAAAATCTAAGATTATTTAGTAGGTTCCTTAGCTAATGAAATCCCATCTGCCTTTGCACTTAATTCTAGTGATACAAATTCTGAATTCTTAGCCGTGCGAGTATACATGCCAACATTAAGATTAGTAAAGGTAACAGTAGCAGATCCTAATTCAGCTAATTTTTCGCTTGAAATAAAAGGAACTTCACCGTTTGGATTAGGCACTTTAACAGCAACTTTCTCATAACGTAAGCGAGGTAAGACAATCACATATTTCCAACCAGCATGTTCACGGTCATTCCCTTTGTATTCAAACCATTCTTGGACTTCAACTAATTGGTAATCTTTTTCTTCCCAGTTCTTCACTACAATGTCTGTATTTTTTAAACTCATAATTTTACTTCTTTCTATTTTTTCCATTTTGAGAGGAATCCTTTATCTTTTTCCTCTTCTAGTTGATCTAACCGTTCACTAAGAGTGGTTAGCCGTTGTGATAAGGAATGATTCTGTTTCCCAAGTGATTGGATTAATAACAGGCTCTTATTTTGATAAGCTTGAAAATCCTTTCTCAAGTCAGCAATCATTTCTATTGAATCTTGTTCGAGCTGGGTATCAAGGTTACCCCAAACCTGTTTGATAGCTTGATCTAAGTTATTAGTTTTATTAACTAAACGATTTACTTCGATAAACTTAGATACTTCCTCATCAGTAAACACATAAAAGACTTGAGTTGAATAGCGACTCACTTTATGTTTAGCCTTCTTGAAGCTATATCCAGAAAGCTTTTCTATTCGTAAACGCCATTTCTTAATAGTAGATACTGATTTATCTGTTTTACCTGCGATTAATTTGTAATCAATATGTTCTTCCTCCTTTTACTATCTTTAGCTGATATGGTATAATCATGTTGCGTCTTATTGACACAAATACATTATAGCTTCAAAATGACGCATTTGTCAAGACAAATGTGTCGTTTTGAAGCATAAAAGGGGAAAAATGTCGATATTTTCGGATAAATTAACTAAATATAGAAAAGAGCAAGGATTTACTCAACAAGAAATTGCTGATAAAATCGGTATTAATAGAGGATCATATTCAAATTGGGAAAATGGGAAAAGAGAACCGACTCTAGAAAATGTCGTTAAGCTTGCCAAGTTATTTAAAACTACTACAGATGAGTTACTTGGACAGACAATTTATCAAAGAGTAGATCATATTATTTTTTTAGACGACTTTGATGTTAGTAATATTAAAGACTTTACAAAAGAAGATCTTGATAAATTGAAATTTGCAATAATGTTTGAAATAACTACCAGTAAGGTTCAAGCATTAAACTTAAAGGACGATTTAATCATAAAATATAAACTTGATAAAGATGAAAGATATATATTAAATACAATTTTCAACGAAGTTCAAGATGAAATGAATGAATTATTTAATTTCAAATTGCGATAATTATCGTAATAAATTCATAGAAGTAAAATTATGAAAAGGGGAAAAATGGGAATCTACGAAGCGCTAAAAGATGTAGTTAACTTAGCTAATGGCTCAAATGATTTATTACTTCAGAGAGCTGTACTTAATTTGCAAAGTGAGTTTATTATTTTAAAAGATGAAAACAGAGCATTACGAGACAGAATAATTGAACTTGAAAATGATAAATTAGAAAGTGATCAGCTAGAGTTTCATTTTGATTATTATTATCGCCCCAAAGATAATCGTATTTTCTGTAAACAATGTTGGGAATCTGATAGAAAATTATTTACTTTAGAAAGTTCGTCCGACTATGTCATTGGTGGGGCTAACTACTGTAGAAATTGTAAAAATTTTTTTACACTTGGTTACGAAGATTCAATCAAAAGGACGAGTAAGCATTAAAATTGTTTATAACAGGAACATAAATATTCTATGAAATTTAATAATTGGAGGTGTTTATTATAAAAGGAGAAATAACAAAACAACAACTGATAGATGAACTTATGAAATCTATTGAAGGTGAAGAACTTGGAGCCTTCATTGGTGCAGGTTTGTCAATCCCAGCAGGTTATAGTGATTGGAAAAAATTATTGAAAGAGCCTGCTAAGAAAATTGGATTAGACGTAGAGAAAGAATCTGACTTAGTTAATTTAGCACAATATTATTCTAATTCGAGAAATAGATCAGCAATTGATAATTTGATTCGAGAAAGTTTTTCAAAGAAAGCTATTCCAACAACAAATCATAAACTACTTGCTAAATTACCAATAACCACTTATTGGACTACAAATTATGATAAGTTAATAGAAAAATCTTTAGAAGATAATATGAAATTACCTTTCATGAAAACAAAAGATGAACATCTAAGAGCTTTGAATTCAAACTTCGATGTAATAGTTTATAAATTACATGGTGATATTGACTCGCCTGAAGATGCAGTTATCACTAGAAGTGATTACGAGGAATTCGGCTATAAAAAAAGAAAATTATTTAGAGATGTTTTGGAAGGAGACTTGTTAACAAAGACCTTTTTATTCTTGGGCTTTAGCTTCTCTGACCCTAATTTCAATTATGTTATCGGAAAGTTAAGGGTTTTGCTTGATGATAACAATACAAGAAATCACTACTGTATAATAAAAAAAGTTTCACCTTTATCAGATAATTATGCATATGAAAAAGTCAAACAAGAGTTACAAATTGAAGATTTGAATAGATATGGTATTTTGACTTGCTTAGTAGATGAGTATGATGAAATTACGGATATTTTAAAAGAGGTCGTAAATAGATTCTGTAGAAAAACTATATTTATTTCTGGAAGTGCAGAAAATTATCAACCATTTTCAATAGATGGAGGGAGAGAATTTATTCACAAACTTGCTTATAAGCTTATTGAAAATGGTTATCAAATTGTGAACGGTTATGGAAAAGGAATTGGGGAGTTTGTTCTAAATGGAGTTTCAGAGTATTGTCTAGCCAATGGCTTAAAAATAAAAGATAATCTAACCTTAATTCCATTTCCACAACAAAGTTCTTCAGATATTAATCTTGAGGAATTATATGAAAAAAATCGTAATCAAATGATTGAAAATTGTGGTATTGCATTATTCCTATTTGGAAATAAAAAAGATAATGAAATAGCAGAAGGGGTATTAAAAGAATTTGAGATTGCGAATTCACATGGACTAGTTTGTTTACCATTAGGTTATACTGGTGGAGCGTCTAAGTATATTTTTGATAATAATAAACCAAATAAGCAGGAAGAGGATATTTGTATTGCTTTTAATGATATTAATGTATACCAGGAAGAGAAACTGGATGATACTATAGATTATATAATCAAGATAATTAATAATTTAAATAATGGAGGAAGATAAATGTCAAAGAGACAAGTATTTTTTAGCTTTAGTTACAAAAATGATAATTGGAGAGCTTCCCAAGTAAGGAATATGGGAAAGGTGGAACAAAATTCTACTTTTTCAGATAATGAGTGGGAAGAAGTTAAAGAAAAGTCAGATGATAAAATAAAAGAGTGGATTGATAATCAGCTTAGAAAGCGATCATGTTTAGTAGTTTTAATAGGTCAAAATACAGCAAATAGAAAATGGATAAATTATGAAATAAAAAAAGCTTATGAATTAGATAAGGGAATTGTGGGTATTTACATAAATAAACTAGAAAATTCAGTTGGGAAACAAGATCAAAGAGGGGAAAATCCATTTGATTATTTAAAACTAAGAAATCAAAAGATTTCTAAGTATGTTAAGTGTTTTGAATCAAAATATGTTACTAGTAGATTTGTTTATGGTGATATAAAAGACAATATTGAGGAATTAATTGAGTACGGTATTACTCATAAGCCATCAAGTTGGAAATAAATAACGAAGGTATGATATATACAAATTTGAATTCTATTGCTCACTAATTTTCGAGTTTTATTAAGGGAGGACATAAAAATTGTTTGTAATTGAGTTAGCTGTTGTTTTAGACAAGAGTAAAGAAAATTATACTGAAAAGTTTGATCTTGTAGCACTGCCATATATTCCAAGGAAAGAAGAAAAACTTCTATGGAACGGACAGTTGTATAAGGTATTAGATGTTATGTATGGATTTGAAACAAATGAAGAAGATTATGATTGTTCTGTTAACCCTGAAATACAAACCTCAATAGTTTCAAGTCTTACTTGTAAACTTTGGATAGAAGAAGTTAATTGATAAAATGAATATCTCATCGTAATTTGAAATGAGAAATAATCAAAATATAAAAAGTTTGAAATAACTTTGATGGATAACAACACCCTGTGTTTTTATTAGATGTTTTTTGAGAATAACATTCAGGTTGTTTTTAAAATAGTTACTCTAAAATAACTAAAATTTTAAAATCACTTAGTTTTTAAGTTGATTTCCAAAACTCAAACCTTGTTAAATTAAGTTTTGTTTACTTTTAAAAGTGCTTGGTAGCACTCAAAATCCAGTGTCCTCACGGACGTGCCGGTTCGACCCCGGCCGCCGGTATACTATTAAAGACAAGGTCTAGAAACCTTGTCTTTTTTGTTTTGTTATGAGAGTTTCAGTCCGTTTCGCTCCGAAGATGCGAAACAAATAAACCACCCGCTATGCGGGTGCGCATAGAAAGTTATACTCCCCAAAAACTCCAAACGCGCTACAATATAGGTGTTCAAGCCAATTGTAAAGCGAAAGGAGTAAAAATATGGCGCAAAAGGCACATAGTTTATCACACACAAAGTGGCTGTGTAAATATCACATTGTGTTCACCCCTAAGTATAGACGAAAAGTAATCTATAATCAATACTGAGGCAGTTTGGGAGAAATTTTTCAAAGATTATGTAGCTCTGAAGGTGTGGAAATAATAGAAGGACATCTGATGCCAGATCACGTACACATGTTAGTAAGCATTCCCCCCAGAATAAGTGTTTCAAGTTTTATGGGCTATTTAAAAGGTAAGAGTGCACTTATGATGTTCGACAAACACGCCAATTTGAAATACAAATTTGGTAATCAACATTTTTGTGCAGAAGGCTATTATGTTAGTAGGTTGGATTAATTGAGTGTCAAAGAATATGAGAATCCCTTTAGGGATAATAGTAAGTAATATAAATGCCTCTTTGAGAGGCCGGTGACGAGTCAAAAGCAATGAGGTTTGAACAAAGTGAAAGCTAGCGTCTTTAGGCGCTGGCTAGTTATTTGGGCTTATAGCCCTGGACCAAACCACC
>NZ_JRQN01000034.1 GCF_000785785.1 Streptococcus uberis | reverse complement strand
AATCGACACTTTTGGGCAGAAGGTTATTATGTTAGTAGGTTGGATTAAATGAAGCTACAATAAAAAAATATATTCAAGAACAAGAAAAACATGATATAGCACTAGATAAATTGAGTGTGAAAGAATATGAGGATCCCTTTAGGGATAACAGTAAGTAATACAAATGCCTCTTTAAGAGGCCGGTGACGAGTCAAAAGCAATAAGGCTTGAACAAAGTGAAAGCCAGCGTCTTTAGGCGCTGGCTAGTTATTTGGGCTTATAGTCCTGGACCAAACCACCCGTTTGACGGGTGGTTATGACTATTTATAAATAGCAATCAATCCTAAAACTAAGACTGAAATCATAAAAATCCCCAAACATAAAAAAATAAAATGATGATGTTGGTCAGCGAATCTTTCCAATCTTTCAATGATATTTTTGTTTGTTTCGTGATGATAACCTTGTGCTTTGGCTTTCTTAGGGTGGACGTTTTTCTCTTTTCTAATAATATTAGGGAGTTTACCTTTAGAAACAGAACTTTTATCAGAAAAGCCTTTCTCAGTTATAGCATTAATGAACGGATGTCTGTAAAACTCTCCGTTTTGATCAGACCAGTCACCGACTCCCATCACAATTGAAATAAGGCGTTTCTTTCCTCTTTTTGCTGTAATTGCAGCATTGAAAGCTGCACTCGGGCTAGAGCCAGTTTTTAAACCATCAACTCCCTTGAGGCCGAATTTATCTCCGGGAAGTGAGTAGTTGTAGGAGTGAAATTCCTCCTCAAAAGGAGTTCCGACCATCGTTTTGACGGAGGATTTATTAGTGTAGTTTAAAATATCTGGGTATTTTTTTATGAAATGGAAACAAAGGAGAGCTAAATCATGTGCTGTAGTTTGATTAACTTGCTCGATATTATAGCCCTTTGGAGAATAGTGACCATTAAAAGCACTGGCTACCGCCCCACTGGCATTGCTGAAATGTGTATTAGTCATGCCAAGTTTCTTAGCTGTTGCGTTAATCCGATCAATGAAGGCACCAGCATCATTACCAGACATATAATTAGCTAACATCAGCGTGGCTACATTAGATGACGGCACAGCAGTCATAGTAATAAGGTCTTCAACGGGGTATTTTACACCAGCAACGATGTTATTGTTACTAATCTCGTAAATCTGGCTAATAGCCTGGTCGGTTTGATTTGCAGTAATTAAATCTGTCAGTGCGATCTTACCCTTGTGGATATCTTCAAATAGCAAATATAAAGTAAACAGTTTACTCATGCTAGCAGGGTCTCGAACATCGTTGATGCGATCTTGCCAGAGTATATCGCCTGATGTCACATCGATGACGATAGAAGAGGCTGGTTTATCAGCAGCATTAACTGTATAACCAGCTTGACGCGTCAAGGAGACGATGTCCTCTTGTTGCTCAGCTTTGAGCAGAGTAGGGTTAATTAATGCAAAGAAAAAACACAGTAAAAGTATTAACTTTTTAATCACATGAAAACTCCTTGTCATAAAAGATAGGATAATTATATCATTAGATTAGTACAATTACAAAATGTTTTTTCATTATTAATATTTTCGTAATTTATTAATTGTTCTTAAAGACTTACTTTATTTTGTCGAAAATAGTTAATTTTTGCACTGTCTCGCTGCTATAAATCGTGACTTTAGGGGATTAAGTTGATAGCCATCACTAATTAGATCTGTATCTTGGTATTCAAAAGTCCCGATTTTTCTATTCTTTTCTATTGGAGCTACCAACTTTTCAGAAGATGTAAAGGCTAATTTAGGATTTGTATCTATTCGACTGCCAGAGTAAAGGTTACTGCAAGTCTTAACCCTTATATTCCTCTTTTTTCTTTCTTCTAGTTTGATGTGGTTTGGGAGATGTTCTTCTTTTTTGACTAACAGTTTTTTCTGAAAGCTTCGGAAACAATAATCCAAGAGTTGATTGGTTTGACTAAATCGTGCTTAATGATCAGCTTTAATATAATTAGTTAGATAAATCGTTAATAATTTTGTTAGCTAGGCAATTGGCGCCTTTTGATTGCCGTTATTTTCGTAGAGAATTTTACCAGTGTCATACACAACTGCGATGGCATGTTGACTATCGACAAAGAAGTCCTGAGCGCCTACTTTTTTGACTGTAGTAGGTAGAAGTAAGCCAATAAAAACAAGTTTTAGCATGTATTTTTTGATGCTTCGAATTTTATCAGAGAAATGACCTGAGGTCAAAAAAGAAAAAATTGGAAGATACTTTTATATCTTCCAATTTATTTATAAATTGCTATTAACATAATCGACAAAGTGATTCCACCAAACTTTTAAGAAAAAGCTCCTTTTTAGAGTTTTGTCTGCTTGAATGGCCACTTCAGGTGCTTTATCAATATATCCCATGCCAATGATGTTGGGATCTTTGTATTGAGCGGATGCGACCACATGCCCTTTTTTTATAGGTGCATAGATATCAGTTTTACTGTTAGAGTAAACAATATCGCCTTTATGTTTTGCAACAAGCGGTTGAATAACTGTCAAGTCAGCTTTTGAAGAAACGGGTAACGTCTGACTTGGGCTATCTTTAATAGAATAGTGTTTGTTTTTTATCAGCTGATCTTTCTTCAGTAGGGTTACTTTAACAAAGTGTTGATAAAGATAATCTAATAGTAGTGATGTCGATTTATAAGGTTCAGCAATTTTCTGCTCCTTTTCGTGAGCTCCAATCACAATGGTAATAACTTTCATACGCTTACTGTTACTACTAGCAATAAAAGTCGGACCACCGTTTTCAGGGACACCAAGGAAAAGACCGTTTATACCAGCTCTTTCATAAGGAAAACCTTCTAACATATAATTATTAGAGTAAATATCCTGACCATCAAACCTTGTCCTAGCTAAACTTGTTAGCTTCAAAATTTCAGGATAATCATTTACTAAGTGATAAGTAATGATTGCCAGGTCTTTGGCGCTCAATTTATTTTCAGCATCTTTTTTTGATTTAGGATAACTATTGTCTCCAAGTAGACTGTTGGGTAAGCCACTCGCATTATAGAGTTTAGCATCAGCAATTCCCCAATCATTCAATTGGTTTTTCATTTTATCCACAAAAAGTGGTTCCGTTCCTCCGATTTTTTCGGCTAAAGCAATAGCTGCGCTGTTAGCGTTTGTTACTAACATAGCTTTCATTAATTGCTTAACAGTATATTTCCTGGCCTCAAGTGGTACGTTACTGATGGTGTAGTTTGTCGTTAGTTGAAAAGGGTAGTCAGAAATAGTTACAGGTGAAGACCAGCCTAACTTGCCTTGTTCAATTTCTTTGTAGACCATATAAGCTGTCAAGGCCTTTGTGGCTGAGGCAACAGGTAATACTTTTTTTGCATTCTTTTCATAAAGAATTTTACCGGACTCAAGATCAAAGGCAATTGCACTATCAGCTGATAAGGAAAAATCAGCAGCCCACGCACTAGTAAAGGTAGTTATTGATCCTAGAAAAAGGAAAAGAAAGAGTAATTTTTTCATTTATGTAGTCCCAATCATATCGTTTTTTTCCATTATATCATAGTATGTCATCTCATTTTGGTCAAGGTTTGTGAATTGAATTGAATAATTAACGGTGTAATATGAGAATAAAATGGATATCATTAAATTTTCTTAAAATCGTATAGAATAAGCGCAAAAAACGGTTACAATTTTTAAATATTTAATTTGTATTAATTAGTGATATAAAATATTCAGATAATTTTGCCTTCAATATTCTTTTTAAATAAAAATTATGATATAATACTTTTAATTATCACATAAAAATTTGTGTAGAATAAAGAAAAACTTTTTAGGAGTGTATCTTATGAAAAATGGGAAATGGTTAGCAGCAGCTGGGATTGTAGTTTTATCAGTTTCAGCCTTAACTGCCTGTGGCAGTGGATCAAGTAAAGACAGCAAAAGTAAAACATATAGCTATGTTTATGCTACTGATCCTGATACCTTAGATTATTTAGTTTCAGGACGTTCGACAACAAGTGAAATTACACAAAACGCTGTAGATGGCTTAATGGAGTATGATAATGAAGGTAATTTAGTCCCTTCTGTCGCAAAAAGCTGGACTGTCTCAAAAGACGGACTTACCTATACTTATAAAATCCGTAAAGATTCAAAATGGTATACAGCTGATGGTGAAGAGTATGCTAAAGTAACGGCTGAAGATTTTGTTACTGGCTTAAAACATGCTGCTGATAAGAATTCAGATGCTCTTTATCTTGTGCAAGATTCCATTAAAGGCTTAAGTGACTATATTGATGGGAAAACAAAAGATTTTTCAACTGTAGGTGTTAAAGCAATTGATAAAAACACGGTTCAGTACACCTTGAAACAACCTGAAAGTTTCTGGAACTCTAAATTAACTTATGGTATTTTATCTCCAGTTAATGCAGCTTTCTTAAAATCACAAGGTAAAAATTTTGGGAAAGCGTCAGATGCTAGCTCGATCCTATATAATGGACCATTCTTAATTTCTGCGTTGACTAGCAAATCATCAATTGAATTCACTAAAAATGAAAACTACTGGGATAAAGAAGATGTCCATCTTGATGCTGTTCAATTAACTTACTATGACGGTCAAGACCAAGAGTCATTATTTAGAAATTTTGACAAGGGAGCTTACACAGCGGCACGCCTTTTCCCAACTACACCATCCTACAAAACGGCTAAGAAAAAATATGGGAAAAATATTACTTACGCTCCTCAAAAATCAAATATTTACTATGCCACTTTCAACTTGAATCGTACGGCATATGGTCATACTAAAAAGACAGACGATAAACAAAAAGAAGATACGCGTAAAGCAGTTCTAAACAAAGACTTCCGTCAAGCCTTAACGTTTGGTTTCAATCGTATTTCTTATAATGCCCAATCTACCGGTGAAGATGCCGCTAATAAAGCACTTCGTAATACCTTAATTCCACCTGCATTTGTTCAAATCAAAGGTCAAGATTTTGGTAAAGTTGTTGAAAAAGATTTAGCATCTTATGGAGATCAATGGAAAGACATCAATTTAGCAGATGCGCAAGATGGACTTTTCAATAAAACTAAAGCAAAAGCTCAAATGGAGAAAGCTAAAAAAGCACTTGAAGCACAAGGTGTACAATTCCCAATCCACATTGATATGCCTCAGGATCAGACTGCAACAGTCTTGATGCAACAAGCGCAATCAATGAAACAATCCATTGAAGATTCACTTGGGAAAGAAAATGTAGTTCTTGATATTGTTGAGCTTAATGCAGATACATACAACAATGTAACTTATATGGCTGAAACTCCAGCGCAACAAGATTGGGACATTACGACTTCATCTGGTTGGAGTCCTGATTACTTAGATCCAAGTTCTTATCTTGATATCTTTAATACAAGTATAGCGAATGCACAAACTAAATTTATTGGACTTGAACCAATTAAAGATAGTGCAATTGCCTCTGAAGCTGGTTTAGATGAATTTGTCAAATTAGCAAATGAAGCAAGTAAGATTACTGATGATAAAGATGCACGATATGAAAAATATGCTCAAGCACAAGCAGCTCTTGTCGATTCAGCGGTCTACATTCCAACCTATTCTTTAGGAGGGACACCTGCTGTAACTAAAGTTGTTCCATTTACAGCTGCGTTTGGATGGGCAGGAAATAAATCTGATGCTAGCTATTACAAATATATCAAGCTACAAGATAAACCTGTAACGACTAAACAATTTGATAAAGCATATAAAGAGTGGAAAAAAGCTAAAGAAAAATCAAATAAAAAATATGAAGAGTCATTAAACAAACATATTGAAAAATAAGGCTAGTTCAACTAAGAACTTTCTCTATGTCTGAGAAAGTTCTTTTGAACTTATTATGAGGATTGGAATGAAAAAGTATATATTCGAACGCATTTTGAGGTCATTGATCTCAATTTTGTTGGTTACGACACTGACTTATGTCATTGTTTTTACCTTGGTACCGACAAGCTTGATATTTAAACAAGACCCCAATTATAATAAAATGGTGACGACGCCAGACAAGAAAGATAACTATCGCAATACAGTTTTTGAACGTATGGGTTATATTAATTACTATAATAGTAAAGAATTACGTGACAAAGCTGAAAAAATGGACAAAACTGTAACGATTGAACCAACTGCTAAAAATAAAGCGATCTACAAAAAATTCATCACTAAGCTTGGTAATGGTTGGACATTGAAAGAATTTGAAGAAAGCAAAGAATTTTATGCAGTCAGAAATATTCCGATTCATGAACGTGTTTGGAATTTCTTCAGTCATATGTTAGTTATTGACCATCCTTGGACAATTCAGGATCCTAAAAACCCTAATTTAGAACGCTATGTCAGACCTGAAATTGATCCTGCGGTTGGTCCAGCTTTAGTTGGTTCTGGTACTAAACATAAATACTTGGTTTACTTTGATGGTAGTTTCCCATTTATTCACCAAAATATTATTTCGTTTGATTTAGGAACATCTTACCCAACTTATGCTAATATTCCAGTTATCCAGGTTATTACACAGGGTCAAGGAAGAAGTCTGTCAGAGCAAACAAAATTCCCAACTGGTGTGACTAAATTCTCACCAATTGATGTGACAAGTAGAACGTATAAATCGCCAAAAGATGCGGATGCACGTGACAAAGCTAATTTTGGAGCGAAAGATGCATACACAGCAACTAAAAATAAACATGCAGAGCCATCTATGATTGCCAACTCCTTTAAAATTGGTGTTATTGGTGTTGCTTTATCATATATTATCGGGCTACCTATTGGAATGCTTATGGCATACTATAAAGACGGTGTTTTTGATCGATTTTCAACAGCAACAACAACCTTTATGTTGCATTGCCAAGTATTGCATTGATTTATATTGTGCGTTTCTTAGGGTCAAAAATTGGGTTACCAGATACTTTCCCATTATTAGGTGCAAGTGATCCAAGGTCCTATGTTTTACCTGCTCTTATTTTAGGTATTCTTGGAACTCCAGGTACTGTTGTTTGGTTCCGTCGTTATATCGTTGACTTACAAGGAAGTGATTTTGTTCGTTTTGCGCGTGCTAAAGGATTAACTGAGGCAGAAATTTCCAAACATCACCTATTTAAACAGGCGATGGTACCAATTGTTAATGGTATACCACAAGCAATTGTTGCGACTATTGCAGGTGCCACCTTAACAGAAACTGTCTTTGCCTTCCCAGGAATGGGTAAAATGTTAATAGATGCCATTAAATCAGCCAATAACTCAATGGTTGTTGGGCTAGTCTTCATCTTTGCAGTCTTGTCAATTCTTGCCTTGTTAGTAGGTGATATATTAATGACTGTCTTAGATCCACGTATTAAATTATCAAGTAAAGGAGGGAAATAATGACAGCGATAGATAAAAGTAAATTCGAATTTGTCGAACTAGATAGTTATGCATCAGAAGTCATCGATGCCCCTTCTTACTCTTATTGGAAGTCTGTATTTAGACAGTTCTTTTCACGCAAATCGACTCTAGTCATGTTAGTCATTTTAATTGCGATCATTCTAATGAGTTTTGTTTACCCGATATTTGCTAACTACGACTTTGGCGACGTTTCAAATATTAACGATTTTTCAAAACGCTATATCTCACCAAATGGTGAATACTGGTTCGGTACGGACAAAAATGGTCAGTCTCTATTTGATGGTGTTTGGTATGGTGCGAGAAATTCAATTCTCATTTCAGTCATTGCGACGGCAATTAACATGATTATTGGTGTTATTATCGGTGGGCTATGGGGTGTTTCTAAAGCAGTTGATAAAGTAATGATTGAAGTCTACAATGTTATTTCAAACCTACCTCAAATGCTTATTATCATTGTCTTGACGTATTCAATTGGTGCTGGATTCTGGAATCTTATCTTTGCCTTTTGTGTGACAGGATGGATTGGGATTGCCTATGCGGTCCGTGTACAAGTGCTTCGTTACCGTGACTTGGAGTATAACCTAGCCAGTCAAACACTAGGAACACCAACTTATAAAATCGTCTCTAAAAACTTATTACCACAATTAGTTTCTGTCATTGTATCAATGGTTTCCCTATTGTTACCAGCCTATATTTCATCAGAGGCCTTCTTATCATTCTTTGGTTTAGGTTTACCATTGTCAGAACCAAGTTTAGGTCGTTTAATTTCAAATTATTCATCATATTTGACAACAAATGCCTACCTATTCTGGATTCCATTAACTACTCTTATTCTAGTATCCCTTCCACTTTACATAGTGGGACAAAACTTAGCAGATGCTAGTGACCCAAGAACACATAGATAGGAGTAGTCATGACTGAGAAAAAAGAAGTTATTTTAAGTGCAAAAAATGTTGTTGTAGAATTTGACGTCCGTGACCGTGTGTTGACTGCTATCCGAGACATCTCTATCGATTTACATGAAGGTGAAGTCCTTGCGGTTGTTGGCGAGTCAGGGAGTGGTAAGTCAGTATTAACAAAAACATTTACCGGAATGTTAGAATCCAATGGTCGCATTGCCTCAGGGTCAATTGATTACCGTGGACAAGAATTAACCAAACTAAAGAATCACAAAGATTGGGAAGGAATTCGTGGTGCTAAAATTGCTACTATCTTCCAAGACCCAATGACCAGCCTCGACCCAATTCAAACGATTGGGCAACAGATTACAGAAGTCATTATTAAACACCAGAAAAAATCTAAATCAGAAGCTAAAAAACTAGCCATTGATTACATGAACAAAGTTGGTATTCCAGAAGCTGATAAACGGTTTAATGAATACCCCTTCCAATATTCTGGTGGAATGAGACAACGGATTGTTATTGCTATCGCCCTTGCTTGTCGCCCAGATATTCTTATCTGTGATGAACCGACAACGGCTTTAGATGTAACTATTCAAGCACAAATTATTGACTTGTTAAAAACGCTTCAAAAAGAATATGAATTTACAATTATCTTTATTACCCATGACTTAGGTGTCGTTGCAAGTATTGCTACAAATGTTGCGGTTATGTATGCTGGAGAAGTTGTAGAATATGGAACGGTCGAAGACATTTTTTATGATCCGCGTCACCCATATACTTGGAGTTTATTATCAAGTCTGCCACAATTAGCTGATGACAAGGGAATTCTCTTTTCAATTCCCGGAACGCCTCCTTCATTATATAAACCAATAGTTGGCGACGCTTTTGCACCAAGATCACAGTATGCTATGAAGATTGATTTTGAAGAAGCTGTTCCTAAATTTGAGATTAGCGATAGCCATTGGGCCAAAACATGGTTACTCCATCCAGAGGCTCCAAAAGTTCAAAAACCAGTAGTTATCCAAGATTTACATGAGAAAATCTCAAGTAAACACGTTTATAGGGAGGAAGGAAATGTCTGAGAAGTTAGTTGAAGTCAAAGACTTAGAAATTTCCTTCGGTGAAGGAAAGAAAAAATTTGTTGCTGTTAAAAATGCCAACTTCTTCATTAATCGAGGAGAAACTTTCTCTTTAGTTGGTGAGTCAGGAAGTGGGAAAACGACAATCGGACGTGCGATCATTGGTTTAAATGACACTAGTTCAGGTCAAATCATTTATGATGGGAAACAAATTAATAAGAAAAAAAGTAGAGCAGAACAAGTTGATCTGATAAAAAAAATTCAAATGATTTTCCAAGATCCAGCTGCCAGCTTAAATGAACGTGCAACTGTTGATTACATCATCTCTGAAGGACTTTACAATCACAAGTTATTCAAAAATGAAGAAGAGCGCAAAGAAAAAATTAAACAGATGATGACAGAAGTTGGGCTTTTGTCTGAACATTTAACACGTTACCCACATGAGTTTTCTGGTGGTCAACGTCAACGTATCGGAATTGCGCGTGCTTTGGTTATGGATCCAGAATTTGTCATTGCTGATGAACCTATTTCAGCGCTTGATGTTTCTGTCCGTGCGCAAGTATTGAATCTCTTGAAACGGATGCAAAAAGAAAAAGGTTTGACTTATTTGTTCATTGCACATGATTTATCTGTTGTTCGTTTTATTTCAGATCGTATCGCAGTTATTCATAAAGGGGTCATTGTAGAAGTGGCTGAAACTGAGGAATTATTTATCAACCCCGTTCACCCATACACAAAATCACTATTATCAGCTGTCCCAATTCCAGATCCAATTTTGGAAAGACAGAAAAAATTAGTTGTCTATAATGTAGACCAACATGACTATTCAGTTGATAAACCCGAAATGGTTGAAATTCAACCAGGCCACTTTGTTTGGGCCAATGCAATAGAAACTGAGCAATATAAAAAAGAGATTGCTGAAAGACAGCAGTCTAACTAAGAAAGTAACTCCTGAATAGGAGTTCTTTTTTTGTTTCACTATATAATGAAAGTAATTTAAGAATAATAAATATTTCAAATTTGTTGGAGAATTAACTTTGTTGATATAAAATAGTAGTATTACGAATAGTTTTAGAAAGTTGGACAAATTGTAAGTATTTCTGCGTTCACTCAATAAAGACCCAAATAAAATGATTCTACATTTTTGGCCTATGCCCAATACAGTTATTTTAGGCATGTCCGATAGACAACTTCCGGCCATCACAGAAGGAAGACAATTTATTAAAGGAGCAGGATATGATAGTGTTGTTCGTAATCTTGGAGGCTTGGCTGTTGTTTCAGATTCTGGCATACTTAACTTTAGCCTATTATTTCCAGATGGGCTAACTGATAAATATAGTATTACAGATGGTTACACATTTATGGTGGAATTAATCCGAAAATCTTTTTCTGATTATTACCAGCCATTGACCATTTTGAAATTTCTGATTCTTATTGTCCGGGCACCTTTGATCTCAGTATTAATAATCAAAAATTTGCAGGTTTAGCTCAACGTCGGATTAAAAATGCGATAGCGATTTCCATCTATATCAGCGTGAACGGAAATCAGTTGGAACGTGGGCATATAATTAAGGAATTTTATGATGTGAGTCTGGCGGATCAGAAAACGAATAATCACTATCCAAAAGTGAAGCCTGAAAGTATGGCGACCTTAACAGAACTATTAAATGATACGTTTTCGGTTGAAGAAGTTGAAGAACGCGTCCTTCTTGCGCTGAGGCAGTTAGGGTCTGAGCCTTGTAAAATGGGTTTAAGTGAAGCTGAAGAAGAACTTTATCAAGAACTTTTAAGCAGATATTCAAATTTATAAGTTCTATGTCAGTGTTTTATTTGTATATGTAGGAAAGTTAATATAAAAATGATAAAAATTTTAAGAAGTGGTATTGACAATCCTTGTAAAACTAGCTATACTAATAAAGTTGTCAGAAAGCAAGACGACGTCAAAACAAAAAAGTTTTAAAAAGTTATTGACAAAAGCTACGTGATCTGATAGACTATAATAGTTGTCTCGTAAGAGAGAAAAGACCTTTGAGAACT
>NZ_JRQN01000033.1 GCF_000785785.1 Streptococcus uberis | reverse complement strand
AAGCAGCCGAAGATGCCGCACAAGCTGGAAAAGATAAGAAAGCTGAAGTTGAAGCAGATGGTGCCGTTAATCCAGATGAAAAAGATAAGAATTTGCCAACAACTGGTGAAAGTGAAAATTCATTATTTAATATTGCTGTCTTGTCAATTATTGCATCCCTTAGTTTGGTATTTATTACTAAGAAAAAGGAGGATTAATCTTTTGACCTAAAATGTCATTAAACTTTTCACGTTTTATATCGGTGTGAACACATTATATTAGTTATCTCTCTCTCTCTCCGGTTTAAATATAGTGTTCAATATTTTCAAGTTGAAAACTTGAAAATTTAAAAAGTCTATCTAGATGTAAAATCTTGATAGGCTTTTGATTTTGTACTTGATAAATTTCTAAATCTTGATGTTAAGCAAACATTTCTTAGTTTAATCTATTGATCTTTCAAAAACTTTTATGCCGATTTGGCATAAAAGTCAAGATTCGTTCAGATTTTAACTATAATTTTCTTAGGAGTAAACGAATGTTTAGGCGCATCAAAGATCTGAGAGAAGATTGCGATTTAACTCAAGAATATCTTGCAAAATATTTATCATGTAGTCAATCATCTTATTCAAAAATTGAGGCTGGAAAAAGACAATTACCTATTGATTACCTTATTAAGATTTCAGAGTTTTACAATGTTAGTACAGATTATATATTAGGACTAACTGATAAACCTTACCGTTAAAAATAAGCTCTTTCCTATTAAATAGGTTACACTAAACTAGGCAGAAATAATCTTTCAAGTAGTAATACGAATGACTCTTTTATATATGTAATTGCAGAAATATTATTCTTTACCCAATTTGTCAAATTAAGTTAGACAGTTTCATGTAATTTTTTCTCATAAATTACCCATCGTTGTATATTTCTACGATCAGTTAGTCTTAACTGTTTACCTTTTGGTGTATAATAGTTTTGCATCTCAGAGACCTTCCGATTGTTGTTGTGGTAGATTACAATTATATCTCTCTGAGATGTTTTTTGATACCCTTAAGTGGCTAACTTCATTTTAGAACTTTCAAAGGAGCATAAGAAAAGAGGAAAAACTCAATTTTTGAGTCTTTCCTCTTGTTTTGAAATTAGTAGTCTTTAAGAAACTAATTTTTTCAGTGGCCTCATTATTAGCATATTTTTTATTTTTGTTCAATGACTTGGTAACTTTAAGAATCAATACTTTCTACTAAGTTGATAATTTCACTTAGAACATCTGTGAATAAAATCATCTTGGTGTACTGATATTTTTTTGAATAATTTTGCCATTGTTTTTGTTGGATGGCATCTGTCTTGAAAGTCTCTAATAATGAGATAATTTTAGTGAAATTCAATTCTGTTTCACGATAAGAGAAAGTTTTTTGGCAAGCAATTTTTAATTGTGAGAAATCAATTTCGTCTCTTTTTAACTTGGAGAGAATATAGACGTCGTAAAAGTCTTTGCTGCGACTGTTTAAAAAGTTTCTTGAAAAAATAGTTTGTAATTTTTCAGCTATGATGGTTTCAATAGTGTATGCCATAATTGGAAAATTTTCGATGTCAAAAAGGGCTTTATAATCGTAAGAAATAGGTTGTGGCGTGACAATATCTCCAGTCGCAATATCTAAATGAACTACTTGTCTAATATTTTCTAATTGACAAAGAATAGTTGCTCGATAACCACCATAGTTGTCACTTTCTTTAATAGCTGTAATCGATTGTAGTGTAAAAGTAATCCTATCAGTTGCCGGTTCTAAAATCTCTAGAAATTGTTCTTGAACAATTTCTTCCGTTAGTGCTAGTCTGTGAAAGAGAAAATCAATATCAACGGTACTACGAGAGTTAACTCCGATGACATTCGAAAGAAGAAAACCACCTTTAAAAATATAATGGTCTGAGTAAGGACTCTGGCTTAATTTTTTTAGAATTTGTTCAAGAAAATAATATGTCATTACTGAATTAAAGGTTAGCCCAGTTTGTCTTGAAATTTTATGACATAGTGTTGTTAATTTTGCTTTGTTCATACTAATATCTCCATTGTGCGTTTGATTTCTTCGGCAATATTCATTTTTTTTGCGTATTCATAGAGTTTTGCGAGGTCTTTTTGGGGATAAGTTCTATATTGATTTAATGTTTTTACAAAGAGCTCAGACTCAATCTTATCTCTGTTTCTAAAAAAATCACATAGTGTACGTTCAAAATCATAAGCTTGGACTTTATTCCCCATTGGAGTTTCAACAGTTATTAGTCCAATGTTGATTAATTCTTTTGGTACAACGTGAACCGTTAAATTAGCTGGTTTGGTTTGGAAACGATAACCTCTACTTACTGTTACTTCAAAGTATTGTGGAATTTCATCGGTTAGACCTTGTAGATAAAGTGCCGAAATATGAGAAAAAATAGTCTTACTATATCGGTATTGGAAGAAGTAATACTCATCATAATCCCCATTCGAGGAGATAAAAATTCCTTTTTCAACTCGAAAAATAACACCATCATTTTCCAACCTTGTCAGATATACTGTTGGAATTCCTAGCTTTTTACAATCTTTATAGGTAATGATGCCGTTATGTTTTTCGAGGTAGTTGAGTAGTATCTCTTTGTTAGACATTTATCTTCACCCCTCTAATGTTGTTTTTATACTACAATATTACTATATTTGTAGTATAAAAACAACAAAATAACAAAATTAAGGGTTCTTTATTAAGATGAGAGGAGAGTGACAATCTGTTGTTTAAAGTCATCTGTAAATTGACGACGTACTTTTCTAGTCATTATATTCTCCTATTTTCTTTAGTTTAGAACTCTTTATATTTAGTTTAGTGTAACCTATTCAAGATTGAGTTTAGTCATCAAGAAGTTTTCAACTCTCTTGAAGAACTAAGCGTCAAAACAAGAGATTACGTCCATTGGTGGAACTATCATTGTATCCATAGCAGTCTCAATTACCAGACACCAATGGCAATGCGATTGATTACCTAACTAAAAAGCACTTTATAAAACTTGTACAGAAAACTCTTGTCTTTTCAAGTGATACTATATTTAGTTTGCGAAAATCTGCATCGTACTTAATATATCTTTAATTCCCCCGTTGCACTTCATTTTACAACAGGGGAATTAAATTTTTATAAGTTTTTATGACAATTTAGAATAATATCCAACATTCGTTCAGATTTTAATTATAATTTTCTTAGGAGTGAACGAATGTTTAAGCGTGTAAAGGATTTGCGAGAAGATTATGATTTAAATCAAGAATATCTAGCAAAATATTTATCCTGTAGTCAATTTTGCTATTCAAAAATTGAGACTGGGAAAAGATATTTACCTATTGAATGTCTTATTAAACTTTCAGAACTTTATCATGTTAGTACGGATTACATATTAGGGATATCAGATTATCCTTGCCGCTTAAAAAATAGACTCTTTTTGATCGTTCATTGATAATTGAATAAACTGATGTGGGACTTTCTTATTTGTCAAGCAACTTAGTGTGATTCGCCGTGATATGAGCGATAATAATCAGCTATAAAATAGAGTGGTTTTCTATCTGCCATGACCACATATAAGGATAATGATACTTCTGAACGTTCAGGCTGCCATCGTGAAAGGACAGCGGGTGAAATCCCCATGAGTGATTTAACCATTCATACCCACGGAGGTTCTTTATATTTTGTAAAGAGAGGATGAGTATGAAGACAGTTACATATTTAAACTTGATGAAAATTGGTTTTCCTGAACATACATCAAGAGATATTATCAGAGAAGCTAAAAAAATAGCAGTAAAAAAATTTGAAGAAGCTAGAAAAGTAGATAATAATGCGGTAGAATTAAGTAAATCGCCCTTTGACAATAGAAGACTTGGTATTGCTCCGAAAGAAATCGTAGAAGAGTTAATCGGTATTTCACTCTCTGACGAATTTTTGGAAAGAGAGAAGTAGAAATGGTTGCAAAAAATCAAAAAAGATATAAAGGTGTTTACTGTGATAAAAATGGTAAGATATTTTATCAAGTTGACCTTGGAGTTGACCCTGTAACAGGAAAACGAGTTCAAAAGAAAGCAAGAAAGAATCAGTTTGGTAAACCATTTAAAACAATGAAAGAAGCATATGATGAACTGGTTCGAGTAAAATATGAATCTAATAGTAAACTTAGTCTGGAAAATTATAATATTACTTTTGAAAATTATATGAAGACAATTTATCTAAGAGCTTATAAGCAGAAAGTTCAATCTGTAACCTATAAGACTGCTATGCCTCATCATAAATTATTCATACAATATTTTGGTTCAAAATCTCTAAAAGGGATCACAGCTCGAGATTGTGAAGAATTCAGGTTACATATTATTGAAAGCTATTCTGAAAATTATGCAAAGCATTTGTGGTCACGATTTAAAGCTTGTATGGGGTATGCCGAGAGATTAGGGTATATTTCAAAAATGCCTTGCAAGGCTCTGGATAATCCTAAAGGTAAGCATCCTGACACACCGTTTTGGACTTATTTGGAGTTTCAGACTTTTATTAAATCATTTGACCTGAAAGATTACGAAGAGCTACAGAGATTCACAACAATTTGGTTGTATTTCATGACTGGTGTCCGTGTTAGTGAAGGTTTATCATTATGCTGGGAAGATGTAGATTTTGAGCAAAAATTTTTGAATGTCCATACAACGTTGGAAAAAGATGAGGATGGAAGGTGGTATCGTAAGGATCAAACTAAAACACCTGCAGGTGAACGTCTGATTGAGCTTGATGATGTGACGCTTGCGGTACTAAAAAATTGGAGAGCTAATCAGGTTGCGAACCAAAATACAGACTTTATTATTTCACGATTTGGAGAACCATTTTGTAAGTCAACAATTTGTAGAATTCTCAAAAGAAAGGCTGAAGAAACAGGAGTACCTGTAATAACAGGAAAAGGTTTACGTCATAGCCATGCTTCTTATCTTATAAACGTTTTGCATAAAGATATTTTATATGTAGCAAGACGAATGGGGCATGCTGATAAGTCGACGACTTTGAATACATATAGTCATTGGTTTAATGCATTTGATAAAACAGTATCTGAAGAAATTACTCAAAGTATAAAAAGTGCAGGATTAGATTCCGTTTTATGCCAAAATTCCTGCCAAACAACCAATTAAAATAATGAAGCTTATTATATCGCCTATATGACAGGATGTGTTATTGTTACACTTAAATAATAGTGTGACTATGCAAATAGCCTAACAAATAAAACACCGTTGAGGAGGCTCAATGGTGTTTTTTGTGACCTTCTACAAAAGATTGTGATATCATGTTTATTTATTGACTTGATTGTAGAAAAAAGAAAAATAGGCTCTATAAAATAAGAACACATCACAGATATGGATATGTTCTTATTTTTATGTTTTGAATTGTTAGCTTAGTTTAGGCACATCTTTCTAACTTTATCATCTTTGATGGTGATACCTTCTTTTTCAAGACGAGCAACTGTTTCGGCAAACTGAGGTAGATATTTTTTATGAGCAATGAAAAGTTCATCCATGCTTGCTTGGCGCGTGCGCCTGATGGAATTAATGGGTTGATAGTGATCGCTTGCAATGCTGTTCCATAATCTCCTGTGACAGCAGCTTCAATTGTTAATAGTTCCATGGTCTTCATGACTTGTAACCAGCCTCGTTCGGCAGTTGGTAATGATCCAAAAGCAACTGCGCGAGCACCTTGAGCACCGAGGTAAGCAGTGATTTCAACAGCACAATCAGCTGGTAGGTCTGGAATAGCACCATTGTTTCTTGTAGAAACTACGATTTCAGTATTTTTATTGGCGTAGATTGAAGCAATAGTTTCACAGGCTGCATCGGAATAATGAGCACCGCCACGTTCTTCTAATTCTTTGGGTTTGTAATTGAGATCTGGGTTTCTATAAAGTTCAAAAAGACTTTCTTCAAGGGCGCGAACTTGTTCGGCACGTGTTCCCTTGGCTTTGAATTCTTCCATGCCATGTGCCAACATTTCATCAAAACGATAATAGTAGTTATGGTAACCACACGGAATCATCTTCATTTGTTGTAATTGTTCTTTAAAGAATGGAACGTCGAAAATGTTTTTTGGTAGACCGTTGTCTTCTTCATAAAGCTTATCAATGATTTGCATAGTGACATCGTAACCGTTTTTATCTGCGACGCGGTGCCAGTGGAAGTGGTTGACTCCTGCGAATTTATGAATTATATCTTCTTCACTTAGACCAAGCATTTGTGATTCACCAATTTTGGCCATGACGGGAACATTACACAGTCCAACAACTTTATCCCATTTACCATAACGAAGAACAGCTTCAGTAACCATGCCAGCGGGATTGGCGAAGTTGATTAACCAGGCATTTGGACAGAGGCGTTTCATATCCTCGACAATTTCCAGTACAATTGGAACTGTTCTGAATGCTTTAAAAATCCCACCATGACCATTTGTTTCTTGTCCCAACATACCATATGAGAATGGTATGCGTTCGTCTTTTATCCGGGCATCCAATTGACCGACACGGAATTGAGTGGTTACAAAATCAGCATCTTTTAGAGCTTCTTCACGATCCAAGGTCATGTGAACTTTGACATCGTAAGGACTGGCATCCCACATTCTCTGTGCCATGACTCCGACGATTTCTTGCTTTTCTTTGCCTTCTTCGACATCAACTAACCAGATTTCGCTAATTGGCAGTTGATCATATCGTTTGATAAAACCTTCCATTAATTCTGGGGTATAAGAGCTTCCGCCTCCAATAGTTACTATTTTAACCATTTCTTTTTCCTTCTTTCTTATTCTATAACTTGAGTATACGGCATTAAAAATATTAAACAAGTCAAAAAGAATCATTTAAAAAATTGTTTACAAATATTTTCGTTTTTTAGATGCTTTTTGAAAATATTTTTGCTAAAGTGAGGGTAATGATCAAGAGGGAGAAAATTATGCTCATTAAGGAAGAATTGGAGTCTTACACATTTTCACAAGCCGAATCACTTGCTGTCAGATACATAATAAACCATGTTGAAGAATTGGAAAAAATCAGTATTCAAGCACTAGCTAAAGAAACCTTTACACAGCCTTCGACAATCGTTAGGATTGCTAAAAAATTAGGTTTTAAGGGCTGGGTTGATTTTAAACATGCCTATCATGTTCTGCTTGATATCCTATATGGTCTGGTATTTTCTTCTTATTATGATGAAAACTTAAACCATTTAAAAAGATCAGGTCAATTAATTGATCGAAGGTTTTCTGCAACACAGTTGATGGAGGAAGAAAAATGAATTTGAAATTATAAAGATTTATATATATTTTATAAAAAAATCTAAGCTTAGCTTAGACTTTTTATGGTATTGAGATTTGTTGCAAAAGCAAGTCAGCACTTGTGGATGGTAAAATCCTAATCCTGTTTAAGGATAAAAGGCCATTTGTAGCACTTGCTAACCCTTCATTAGTTGTTACGCCTAATTTATAGTTTAAGGAATTAGCTATTTCAAGAGTGGTATCACTATATCTTCCAGAAGGATAAGCAACTGCGATGGTATTTTGATTTAAATTTGTATCAAGATAATCTTTTGACTCTTTTAGTTCAGCTTTTTGTAATTCTGGACTTTGTTTAGATAAGTCGGGATGATTGACCGTGTGATCCTGGAAGGACATGCCATTTTTTTTCATTTCAGCCATTTGCTCTAAGCTTAAATTGCTAACTCTTTTTTCATCGGTAAAAGCAGTAATAACATTATTTGTTGCTTTGACATGATATTTCGTCATAATAGGATAGGCAACTTGATAAAAGTCAATCATACTGTCGTCGAAAGTAAGCCATACAATTTTTTCGGCTGGCTTTTCATTATTTTTAAGCACACGATAAGCTTCCTCTGGTGTTAAAAAATAATAGCCTGCTTCTGACATTGCTTTAATTTGCTCTTCAAATGTAGTGGGATCGACAATTAAATTAGCATTAGCAGATTCGGAAGGAGCCATGACATGGACGGCATGATACATTAGATTAGGTAAAGCTATCGGTTCACTTTCTTTGGTCCATTTGCTTTTCTCCTCTTTTGCCGTTGCGGCTTTCTTTAGCTGTACTTTGGATTGTTTTGGCTTGTTAACCTGGGTTTTACTTGTTTTTTGCAAGTAGCTAAAACTCAGACCAACAAGGATAAAGACTGTAATGAGTGTGAAGAAAATAAGTGCTAAGCCTTTATTTTTTTGGTTTTTTTGACGTCTTGACATAAATTACTCCGTAAGTTATTTTCTTTATTATATCACTTTTAAGGCTATTTTAATTCAAATTATAGTAATTTTAGTTTTTTTGAATAGGAGAAAGCTATAAAATTGGATATAATTTTGGTATAATGTTAGGAATATAGCTTGAATGCGTTACGTTTTGATAGGTAGGAGAATAGAATGGCAGTAAAAATAGCATTATTAGGATTTGGAACAGTAGCAAGTGGACTTCCTTTCTTAATAAAAGAAAACACCAATAAAATTGAAAAGGCAGCTGGTTCTAAAATAGAGATAGCAAAAGTTTTAGTCAGAAATAATGCTGAAAAACAAGGCCTAGAAGAAAAAGGCTATGACTATCATTTTGTGACTTCAATTGAGGAGATTCTCGAAGATTCCGAGATTGATATTGTTGTCGAATTAATGGGACGGATTGAACCAGCAAAATCATTTATCATTAGTGCCTTAAATGCAGGTAAACATGTTGTCACAGCTAACAAAGATTTGATTGCTCTACATGGAAAAGAAATCCGTGAACTGGCAGAGCAACTGCATTTAGCTTTTTATTATGAGGCAGCAGTGGCAGGTGGAATTCCAATTCTCAGAACACTTGCTAACTCGTTTACATCTGATAAAATTACTCGAGTTTTGGGTGTTTTAAATGGCACATCTAACTTCATGATGACTAAAATGGTTGAAGAAGGCTGGTCTTACGAAGAAGCTCTAAATAAGGCTCAGGCTTTGGGCTATGCTGAAAGTGATCCGACAAATGATGTTGAAGGAATTGACGCGGCTTACAAAGTAGCATTTTAAGTCAATTTGCCTTTGGAATGACATTGGATTTTAATGATGTTAAACACCAAGGGATTTCAAGTATTACTCCTGAGGATGTTTTGATTGCTCAAAAATTAGGGTACGTGATTAAATTAGTTGGGTCTCTGGAAGAAACAAAATCAGGTATTGCTGCAGGTGTAATGCCGACCTTTATTCCACAAGACCATCCACTTGCTAGTGTGAGTGGTGTTATGAATGCTGTTTTTGTGGAATCAATCGGTATTGGTGAATCGATGTTTTACGGACCAGGTGCTGGTCAAAAACCAACAGCTACCTCAGTAATGGCTGATATTATCCGTATTTCTCGTCGTTTGAAGGATAATACCATCGGCAAAGCTTTTAATGAATTTAAAGTTGAAACAAAGTTGGCTGATAAAAAAGATATTTCAAGTCTTTATTATTTGGCGATTGAGACATCAGATGAAAAAGGTCAATTATTACGGTTAACTAAAATATTCAATGATCAGGATGTTTCTTTAAGACAAGTGTTACAAGATAAGGCTAAAGATGGGAGAGCCAGAGTTGTTACCATTACCCATGCGGTTAGTGAAAAGCAACTTGATGATTTAACACAAAAGATATCTGAAGAAGAAGGCTTCCAATTACTCAATAGATTTAAAGTATTAGGAGATTAACATGTTAATTAGAGTTCCGGCTACTTCAGCTAATTTAGGACCAGGATTTGATTCGATTGGATTAGCTGTAACGAAGTACTTAGAGATAGAAGTTTTAGAAGAAAGTGATGACTGGTTTGTTGCGCATGATCTTGGTGATGTGCCACATAATCAGGATAATTTATTAATTCAAACAGCACTAAGATTAGCCCCTAATATTCAGCCCCATCATATCAAAATGACATCAGATATCCCATTAGCAAGAGGTTTGGGTTCGTCATCATCTGTTATCGTTGCTGGGATTGAACTGGCTAATCAATTAGCTGGCTTAGACTTATCTGCTGAACGGAAGTTGACGATAGCTAATCAATTTGAAGGGCATCCTGACAATGTTGCACCAGCTATCTTTGGTCAATTGGTTATTGCCTCTCAACTTGATACGGGATTAGATTATGTTCACCTCCCATTCCCAGAAACAGGGTTAGTAGCTTTTATTCCTAATTATGAACTAAAGACCTCAGATTCTAGACAAGTCTTACCTCAGCATTTATCTTATAAGCAAGCAGTTAAAGCATCATCTGTGGCAAATTTGGCTATCGCAGCAATTGTAACAGGTGATTTAGTTAAGGCTGGTAAAGCTATTGAAAATGATATGTTTCATGAAGTATATCGTCAAAAATTAGTCAAAGAATTTCAGGAAATTAAACAGATTGCTAGAAGCTTAGGTGCCTATGCAACTTATCTTTCAGGGGCAGGTCCAACAGTAATGATTATCTGTCCAAAAGAAATGACAGAAACAATTATTACTGATTTAAAGAAATTAGAGTTAGACGGTCAAGTTATTCCCTTATCAGTGGATGGAAATGGCTTACAAGTTATTAAATAATTTTTTATTAAAAATAGGTGATAAAAAGGAAAAAAGTAATTGGAAACGCTTTTCCTTTTTTTATTCTATGCTATACTATAGTTACTGTGACTAAGAGGACAAAAATGAAGTATAAAGATGTATTAAATTGGATACATGGTCAATTAACTTTTGGCATTAAACCGGGGATTGATCGAATGAAGTGGGTGCTTGAGCAATTAGGAAATCCGCAAGACAATATCTTTGCTATTCATGTCGTTGGGACAAATGGTAAAGGCTCAACTGTTAATAATTTACAGCATATCTTAACCAATTCTGGTTATCATGTTGGGACTTTTACATCTCCATATATAGTAGATTTTAAAGAACGGATTTCAGTAGATGGTCAAATGATTCCTGAAGAGGATTTAGTCACTTGTGCAGAACTGATTAAACCGCTGACGGATAGAATTGCTGGAGAGACTGATTTTGGAGAGGTGACTGAATTTGAGCTTATCACTTTAATAATGTTTCTTTACTTTGGGCGCCTTCATCCAGTTGATATAGCAATCATAGAGGCCGGTTTAGGCGGTAGGTTTGACTCAACAAATCTGTTTAATGCATTTGCAGTTATCTGTCCCTCGATTGGTTTAGACCATCTTAATATTTTAGGGGACACTTACAGTGCCATTGCAGAGCAAAAAGCAGGTGTTATTAAAGGGAGTGAAGCAGTTATCTTTGCTATTGATAATCAAGAAGCAAGACAAGTTTTCTTAGATAAAATTGCGGAGAAAAAAGCGGTAGCTTACGAGTATGGCCATGAATTTAACTTAAGTCCCACGGCTGACGCTTTAGAATTTACATCACAGCTTGGCAAGATTTCTCAGTTAGAATTAGCCATGCCTGGCCAACATCAACTATCAAATGCTAGTTTATCTATCATGGCAGCTCAGCTATTGCAAGAAAAAATGCCAAAAATTACTGATAAGGCTATTAGAAAAGGTCTTAAGGAAGCTTTTTGGCTTGGTCGGACAGAACTATTAGCCGATAATCTGATGATTGATGGGGCTCATAATAAAGAGAGTGTTCTGGCTTTAGTAGATGTGGTTAAAGAACATTACGCCGATAAACGGATTCATCTGCTTTTTGGAGCAATTGATACAAAACCGATTGATGATATGTTGAAGCTTTTGGAAACAGTGGGAGATGTAAGGGTAACAAGTTTTCGTTACCCCAATGCTTATCCTTTGGAAAAGTATCCAGAGCGGTTTGAAAGATGTCCTGATTTTAAAGCTTGGTTGGCCAATATAGATTTATCTAGTCAATCAGATTTTTATCTTGTTACAGGCTCTCTCTATTTTATCTCAGAAGTTAGACAGTATTGGAAATTAGAAAAAGACAAAGGATAGTAAGCGCGAATGAATTTAGAAAAAGCAGAAAAAGCCATTTATCAATTATTAGAAGCTATTGGAGAGAATCCAGAGCGTGAAGGACTCTTAGATACACCTAAACGAGTTGCCAAGATGTACAAGGAAATGTTTTCTGGCTTAGAAGCTGATCCTAAGGATCAATTTACAGCTGTTTTTACAGAGAACCATGAAGATGCAGTTATTGTCAAAGATATCTATTTCCACTCCATGTGCGAGCACCATTTAGTGCCTTTTTATGGCAAAGCACATATTGCTTACTTGCCAAGTGATGGCCGTGTTACTGGCTTAAGTAAATTGCTAGGGCCGTTGAAGTAGCAAGCAAGCGACCACAGTTGCAAGAGCGACTAACGGCGCAAGTAGCTGACGCGCTGGAGGAAGCTCTTCATCCCAAAGGCATCTTTGTCTTGTTAGAAGCAGAACATATGTGTATGACTATGCGTGGTATTAAAAAGCCTGGTAGTAAAACCATTACAACCACAGCACGTGGTATTTATCAAACGGATCGTGAAGAAAGAAAAGAAATTTTAAGCTTAATTAATGAGAAGTAGGTAGTCAGATGAAAATTGGAAAATATGTTTTAGAAGGCAAAGCTGCTATTATGGGGGTTTTAAATGTTACTCCAGATTCGTTTTCTGATGGTGGGTCTTATACAACTATTGAAAATGCCTTGGCTCAAACAAAACAGATGATTGCGGATGGAGCAAAGATTATTGATATTGGCGGTGAATCAACTCGTCCAGGTTTTCAATTTGTGACTGCTTCAGAAGAAATTGAGAGGGTAGTACCTGTTATCAAGGCAATCAAAGAAAAATTTGATGTTTTAGTCAGTGTGGATACTTATAAGACGGAGACGGCGCGTGCTGCTTTAGATGCGGGTGCAGATATCTTAAATGATGTTTGGGCGGGTCTTTATGATGGACAAATGATTGACTTAGCTGTTGAATACCAAGTTCCCATTATTCTTATGCATAATCAAGATGATGAAGTTTATCAAGATGTCACAAAAGATGTGTGTCAGTTTTTAGCTGAACGGGCTAATTTAGCACTAGAAAAAGGCTTAGCTAAAGAAAATATCTGGATTGATCCAGGATTTGGCTTTGCAAAAGATGTGCAACAAAATATGGAGTTACTTAAAGGGCTTGATCAAGTCTGTCAATTAGGTTTCCCAGTCTTATTTGGTATTTCACGAAAACGTGTTGTTGATGCTCTGATGGGCGGACAGACTAAAGCTTTAGAACGTGATGGTGCAACAGCAGCTTTATCTGGCTATGCTATTAGTAAAGGCTGCCAGATTGTCCGTGTTCATAATGTTGCAGCAAATAAAGAAATTGTTGATGTTTTAAGTCAATTAATGTGAGGAACTATGGATAAAATATATTTAAATAATTGTCGGTTTTATGCGTATCACGGCGCACTGAAAGAAGAGCAAGTGTTGGGGCAAATTTTTGTTGTCGATCTTTGCTTATCAGTTGATTTGACAACAGCAGGTCAAACAGACAATGTTGAAGACACTGTCCATTATGGCTATGTCTATGAATCAGTAAAGGCAGAAGTTGAAGGAACAAAACATGCACTTATTGAGCATTTAGGTCAGTCAATTTGTGATAAATTATTTGAGGAATTTCCTAAAATCAATGCGATCACAATTAAAATTAGTAAAGAAAACCCGCCAATAGCAGGACATTATACCTCTGTCTCGGTTGAGTTGGAGCGTTGCCGATGAACAAGATTTATCTTAGTTTAGGGAGTAATCAAGGTGACAGTCTAACGATATTGACTGATGCCATTACCTTAATCAACAAAATTCCAAAAAGTAATGTCAAAAAGGTGTCATCTTTTTATCGGACACCAGCATGGGGTAAAGAAGATCAAGAAGATTTTTTTAATTGTGCCATATCGGTTGAATCAGAGTTAAGTGCCCAAGACTTTTTGCAAGAAACGCAGGCAATTGAAATTGAATTGGGTAGAGTTAGGCACGAAAAATGGGGACCTCGTACGATTGATATTGATATACTTTTATATAATCAAGAAAAAATAGTAACTGACACATTGACTGTGCCTCATCCCTACATGACTAAACGTGCATTTGTATTAGTCCCTTTACTTGAGATTGCGCCTCATTTACAAATGGTTGAGCAGTCACTGCCTTTATCAGACTATTTAAAAAAATTAGATTCATCCTCAATCCTTAAAGTAGTTGAGTAAGTGACACGAATACACGACAAACGCATGAAGAAAGCTTTGTTTTCAGAAATCAAGATTCATAATGACA
>NZ_JRQN01000032.1 GCF_000785785.1 Streptococcus uberis | reverse complement strand
AAAAAATACTAGGTTACAAATCTCCAAAAGAGTTTTTCTTGGCTGGCTAACTTGAACTTGTAATTTGCCTTCCAAAAAAGAACGTAAAATAATCCATAAAAGTTATTAAAGCACTTGACTTAAATGGTTATTTTTTGGTATGATATAAGACGGTATTGTTTACCCCATTTGAAAGGCCCCGGAACCTTCCAAATACCTTTGCGTGGGACGGAACACCCACCATAACTGTAAACAAATATTACGAATTCGTATAGGAGAAATCATGAACAAAACAACTTTTATGGCTAAAACTGGCCAAGTTGAACGCAAATGGTACGTTGTTGACGCAACTGATGTGCCACTTGGACGTCTTTCTGCAGTAGTTGCTAGCGTACTTCGCGGAAAAAACAAACCAACATTCACACCTCACACTGATACAGGTGATTTTGTAATTGTTATCAATGCTGAAAAAATCAAATTAACTGGTAAAAAAGCAACTGATAAAATTTACTACACTCACTCAATGTACCCAGGTGGATTGAAACAAATCTCAGCAGGTGAACTACGTTCTAAAAATGCTGTACGTTTGATTGAAAAATCTGTTAAAGGCATGCTTCCACATAACACTCTTGGACGTGCGCAAGGCATGAAATTGAAAGTCTTCGTTGGAGCTGAGCATACACATGCTGCACAACAACCAGAAGTACTTGACATTTCAGGACTTATCTAAGAGGAAAGGAGCATTAAATAATGGCACAAGCACAATATTTAGGTACTGGCCGTCGTAAAAACGCTGTTGCACGCGTACGTTTGGTTCCAGGTACTGGTAAAATCACTGTTAACAAAAAAGATGTTGAAGAATACATCCCACACGCAGACTTACGTCTTGTTATCAACCAACCTTTCGCAGTAACTTCTACAGAAGGTTCATACGACGTTATGGTTAACGTTGTAGGTGGTGGATACGGTGGACAATCAGGTGCGATTCGTCATGGTATCGCTCGAGCATTGTTACAAGTAGACCCAGACTTCCGCGATTCATTAAAACGCGCTGGACTTCTTACACGTGACGCACGTATGGTTGAACGTAAAAAACCAGGTCTTAAAAAAGCCCGCAAGGCATCACAATTCTCAAAACGTTAATATTCAGTTATATCAACGTTTCAGAGCACTTTGCGAAGTTGTCGCAAGGTGCTTTTTTGATGAAAAAAGTGCTTTGGTAATCCTTTTGGTAATCTTTCGAGACTTGGTTTTTGGTCAATATGAGGCTGAGCAATAAATCTAGTTCATTTAGCCTTATTAAGATACTCTGCAAATTTTGTAATTGACTGTTTTTCACCAGCTTTTGTAGCATGGCTATAAGTGTCTAAAGTCATCTGGCTGCTTGCATGGCCTAAGCGTTTAGCAGTATTGACTGGGTCAATTCCCATTTCAATCATCAGGGTTGCGTGAGTGTGTCTAAACCCATGTGGGCTAATCTTTTTAAGATTATGCTTACGTATAATACGTTTTAGAATATTGTTGATATAGTCAGCGTGTAAGGGTTCTATCTCACCATCTCGGTTGCAGTATGTAAACATAAATTCTTTGTCGAGAGAAAGAGGTTGTACTGATAATTGCCACTTTTCTCTGCTAGTTTCCTGTTTCCATTTGTTGAGGATAGAACAGGTTTCATCATCAAGATATATAGAGCGTACAGAGAATGTATTTTTAGTTTCTTTTTCAATGGCATGACCATCTATTCTTCCTAAACTTTTGCTGACTGTTAATAGTTGATTCTCAGAATCAAAATCTTCCCATTTGAGGGCGTAGAGCTCTCCTTTTCGTAACCCACTGTATGCTAGTAATCGAAATAGTGCATAATGTTTATAAGGTTCATTTTCTAAAATGATTGTCAAAAAATGATGCAACTCGTTAACTGTCCAATAGTTCTCACTGACAGTTTTTTTGAGTTTAGGCATAATAACCTTGCTCATAGGATTTCGTTCAATATAATTCATATTAATGGCAAATTCAAATATTTTAGAAGTATAAGATTTGATTTGCTTCATGTTTTTGAATGTCTTGGCTTTGTCAGTGATGAAGGATTGACAGTCTAAAGGACTGATTTTTGAAATTTTCTTTTCTCCAAAAACAGGAAGAATATGTAGGCGATAGAGGTCGGCAGTTTTGACTGCAGTAGTTGCTTCAACAGTATCTTTGTAAGCTTCATACCACCTTTGATAAAGCTCTTGGTAAGTGTAGGTTGTTTGAGCAGTAATATGGACAAAAGTTCCACTATTCAACTGATGATTAACAGCAGTTTCATGAGCTTTGGCAGCTTTGCGCGTCTTGAATCCTCGTTTAGTATAATATTTTTTCTTACCGTAGTCGTTTAGACCAAGGTAAACTTTAACAAAATAGGTGACTCCTTTTGTAGATTGGTACTTGTGTACAGACATAACAGTTCTCCGTTTCTAAGTTTTCGGAGCTTATGTAATTGAGAAACTGTTCGTTTATTTTTTGTGTCGGTCTTCTTGTCTAATTCGGTATTCTTCAGTCTGAATCCAGGTTTGCCAAATTTCTGACTCTCGTTTTAAACTATTCATGTGTTTAGTGAAAGTTTTCATGAATTCTTCCTCATGATTGATCAAGTAGCGCGCTAAAATGCGCCTAAAATCGTCTGAGAAGCCTTCATTTAAGGGCATAGACAAATGAATCTCTCCTAGTTCGATTCCTTTCTTAAGCTTCTCCATATCGCTTTTAAAAGGTGTTACAGAAGTAATTTCAGATGTCTTGAAACTATCAGTGACGATTTTTAAATTTGACGGAGCGTACTTTTCTTCGTCAATTCCAAGGATGTATGCCACTGAGACACCAAAATAATCCGCTAACTTTTGAGCATTCTCTTTTTTAGGTTTTCGTATTCCTTGGTTATAGCTAGATAGTGTTGGGTAGGATATATCTAGCGCTTCACTGATACTTTTTATTTTTTTGCCACTTTCTTCGATAAGTTTAGCTATATTATTAGTCATAGTTACCTCCTAGTTGATATTTTAACACATTTAATACAAAAAGTATAATACCACTTGACAAGGATACAAAAAGTATTTATAATTTAAAATGTATAATAAAATATACAAATTTCGGAGTTTATTTAATTGAGAAACGGAAACGAGGTAATAATATGTCTGAAGAAGCGACTTTAGTTGTTCAACTTCCCAAAGTTTTGGAAAAACAGTTAAGGGCACATTATGATGAAATGGTCTCTACAGCTATTGAAAGAGCGCTAGAGGATAAAGAGCTATATAACCTATGGTTCGGATGGCAGCCCTTTCTAGGTGGCTTGATGTATCAACGACAACCCTTCAAAAATGGACACGAGAAGGAATGCCTACAATGGTCATTGATGGTGTGACTCTGTACGATAAACGAGCGGTTACACGTTGGTTGAAGCAATATGAAAGATGAGGTAAAGGATGGCTAATAGACGAATGTTGAGTAAAACGGTAGTACAGACACAACGATTTTTACGCCTACCACTTGAAGCGCAGGCGCTTTACTGTCACTTGGTAGTCAATGCAGATGATGATGGTATTGTTGAAGCTTTTCCTGTTATGCGAATGATCAACGCTAATGAGGACAGTTTGAATTTATTAACTCTTAAGCAGTATTTACTCTTGTTAAACAATGAAATGGTTTACTTTATCAAGGATTTCTTTGAGCAGAATACCATCAAAGCAGATCGTTACACACCGAGTAGTCATCGTCAACTTCTTATAGATTATCTGAAGGATAATCAGTTGTTGGAGAATTTAAATTTAGGTCCACGCTTGATTAATTATCTTCAAAATACTAGGCTCCAAGTTGGAGCCAGTCTGGATCCAGATGGGAACCGCAATATAATTAAAGATAAGATAAGTAAAGATAGGATAGGGAAAGATAAGTTAAGTCAAGATAAGATAGGATTAGATAATGATCCAATCTCATCACGACTGACTGATGACATCTGGTTAATGGAAACACTATGGCATCGAGAATTAACCCGACAGGAAAAAGTATTACTAGAAGGATTAACAGTTAGTGATTCTTTATTGCAGTTAGCTATTCACAAAACAGCTGAGCTTGAGCCAAAAAAACAAAACATGAGTTATGTCAAAGGGATACTAATGAATTGGGAAGCTAGAGGGTTTATAACTGCTGACCAAGTGATAGCGTCTGAAAAAGACTACCGTCCATTAGAAATTTCAAATGTGGAAGTATCTGAAGATTTCATAGCAGCTATGGATATATGGAAAGATTAGGAGGATAACTAGTGATGACAGTATATTATCAATTAGAAAATATGTTAGTGGCTGGATTTAAGTCACAAGAGGAGTACGACCGCTATCAGGCTCTCAAGAGAGACTATGAAAGTGAGACGGAGGACTACAGCTTTTCTATTAGAGAAATCACCAATCAGATTGAAATCATTTGTCAGACCTCAGAGAACGATTTTCCGAACTTATCAGAAGCATTAATAATTGATTATTTAGAACTGGTAGGAGAGTTGAAACGATATGATACTAAGCAGGCAGACCGATATTTAAGGATGGTCCGTTATGTCTGAACGTATCAGAACTATTTTAAAGAAGTTTTATGTGACGGAATTGCAGAATGAAGTACTTAATCAACTAGTAAATGATACAGGCTTACAAACATTCTCTAATTACGCTCGTCGGATGCTTTTTAAGGAAACGTCACTCTTTATTCAATTTGATGACTCTCAGTTTGATGAATTGATTTATTCTCTAAGACGTATTCAAAATAATTTAAGGCAATTATCTAAAATAGCAGATCAGTCTCAAGATAGTCAAGTCTACAGAGCTATGGACTATAGCAGAAGGTTAGTTTCACATTATGAAAAGCAGTTAACTCGTTACCACAAGAAAAAGAAACGGAAATTATTATCTAAGGGAGCTTAATGGATAAAAGGAGAATTAGGAACGTAATTAAACAAGTCTTTTTGTCTGAAGAAGAAAATCAAAAACTGTTAGAGAAAATGAAGCAAGATGGGTTTTCAAACTTTTCTCGTTTTGCTAGAAAGCAATTATTAAAACCTGATTTTGAAACTTGGCTAGTTAGTTTTCCAGAATATCAGCTGCTGACTGACAGGTTACTATCTGTTGGTAGATCAATTAATAGCATCGCTAAAAGCGCAACACAGTTTGGAAAAATTTCCCAACAAGATTTGATGGAATTAGGTCAGTTGATGGAGGAACTTGTAGAATTGGTAGAGAAACAAGTGAAGGAAGACAAGCAACGAATAGCTAAGAAGTGATAGTCGTTCAGTCATTTTGGTAGAATAGTTTTAAATAAAACAACAAAAACGCTGATGGTGGTCAGCGTTTTTTAGCATGTAATTGTAAAAAATCCTTGTACGGACAATGTGAGGCACCGTATAAAGTACGGGAAATCACTAAAAATGGAGTTAGGTCTTTGCGAGCTCAGATAGTGTATACACACTATCGCAAAAAATCCACTACCAAAAGTGAGCAGACGACTCCTTTAGGTGATGGATTTTAACACTTGGCAAATCCCCAAACCCCTTGAGGAAACGTGTAAGAAGAAGGGAAAAATGATATAATAGAAATATTAAAGACTGTGAGGATTTGAAGATGTCAGAACAAGCACAAAGGCAAGAGTTGCACCGCAAAATCTGGGCAATCGCAGATGATGTCCGTGGTGCGGTAGATGGTTGGGATTTCAAACAATATATTTTGGGAATCCTTTTTTACCGTTTTATCAGTGAAAATTTCAAGACTTATATCGAGGGTGGTGAGGACTTCAACTATGAGGAGATTCCGGATGAAGTAATCACACCTGAGGTTAAGGATGATGCGATTAAGACAAAGGGGTACTTTATTATGCCTGCGCAGCTTTTTTCCAATGTTGTGAAAACAGCTCGTAGTAATGACAACTTAAATACGGAACTCAAGGACATTTTTGATGCCATTGAGGCGAGTGCTACGGGTTATGCCAGTGAAAATGATATTAAAGGTCTTTTTGACGACGTGGACACCAGAAGTAATAAGCTGGGAAGTACCGTCCCAGAGCGTAATGAACGACTAGCCTTATTCTAGAAGGTATTGCTAGTCTTGACTTTGGGAATTTTGAGGACAACCATATTGACCTTTTTGGGGACGCTTATGAGTACTTGATTTCAAACTATGCTTCCAATGCAGGGAAGTCAGGTGGCGAGTTTTTTACACCACAGAGTGTGTCACGTCTGTTAGCTCGTATCGTCATGCTGGGTAAGGATGAGAAAAATAAAATCAACAAGATTTATGACCCTGCCTGTGGTTCAGGTTCCCTCCTCCTTCAAGCCAAAAAACAATTTACAGAACATATCATTGAGGATGGTTTTTACGGTCAGGAGATTAACATGACCACTTACAACCTGGCACGAATGAACATGTTCCTCCATAATATCAACTACGACAAGTTCAGCATTGAGCGTGGCAATACGCTGCTGGACCCTAAGCATGGTAACGATAAGCCCTTTGATGCTATCGTGTCTAACCCACCTTATTCTATTAAGTGGATTGGTAGTGATGACCCGACGCTGATCAATGATGACCGTTTTGCACCAGCAGGGATTCTGGCACCTAAATCTAAGGCAGATTTTGCCTTTATCATGCATAGCCTTTCTTATTTGTCTAATAAAGGCAGAGCGGCTATTGTGACCTTCCCTGGGATTTTTTATCGTGGTGGTGCGGAGCAAAAAATCCGTAAATATTTGGTAGACGGAAACTTTGTCGAGGCTGTTATCCAGTTGCCTGATAACCTCTTTTTCGGGACATCTATCGCGACCTGTATCCTTATCCTTGCTAAAAATAAGCCAACAACAGATGTTTTCTTTATTGATGCTAGCCAGCAGTTCAAAAAAGAAACCAATAACAATGTCTTGACAGAAGAGAACATCGAGAAAATTCTGGAAAGTGTTGAGCATAAGAATAATGAAGAGTATTTTGCCCAGCTCATTTCTCAAGAAAAAATTGTAGAAGCTGACTACAATCTCACTGTATCTACCTACGTGGAAAAAGAGGATACGCGTGAGAAGATTAATATTGATGTATTAAACAAAGAAATTGCGGAGACCGTGAAAAATATTGACCGCTTACGAGCAGAGATTGATAAGATTGTCGAGGAGTTGAGCTGATATGACCTACATTGATGAAATGATAAAAGAGCTTTGTCCTGACGGAGTAGAGTGGAAAGAGTTGGGAAAGGTCTGTGTTGTAAAAACAGGGCAGTCGGTTAATAAAACATTTATACAGAATAATTCTGGAGATTACCCAGTTATCAATAGTGGGAAACAACCTTTGGGATATGTAGATGTTTTCAATACGGAAGATGATCCAATAGGAATTACTTCTAGGGGAGCAGGAGTTGGCTATGTTTCGTGGAATGAAGGAAAATATTTTAGAGGGAATCTCAATTATTCTGCAACTGTTAAAGACTCGGAGAAGCTGTTACCACGCTATTTGTATTATTTTTTGAAAAATAATTCTAAAAAAATTGAGGAATTATGTACTTTTGATGGTATACCAGCTCTGAACAAGTCTAAGCTAGAAAAACTTAATATTGCTATTCCCCATGAAGATATTCAAAAAGAAATCGTCAAAATACTTGACAAATTCACTGATTATGTTACAGAATTGACCGCAGAATTGACCGCAGAATTGACCTTCCGACAGAAGCAATATTCTTATTTTAGAGATAAACTCCTAAGTTTTGATGATGAAAGTATGGGGGGGCGAACAATAAGGTTTACACTGTCCAGTGGAAGATGTTGGGGGAGGTGGCGGAGAATTTGGATAGTCAGCGTAAACCAGTAACAAAAGGGAATCGGAGTTCTGGCAACTATCCTTACTATGGAGCTTCTGGAATAGTTGACTATGTGGATGATTATATTTTTGATGGTGATTATTTATTGGTTTCGGAAGATGGAGCCAATCTAATTGCTAGAAAAACACCTATTGCATTTTCTATTTCTGGTAAGTCGTGGGTAAATAATCATGCTCATATTTTAAGGTTTGATGATGCTATTGATCAAAAGTATGTGGGCTATTATCTTAATTATATTGATTTAACTCCATATATTTCAGGAGCTGCCCAGCCTAAATTGAATCAGCAGAATTTGAATAGTATTAAAATTCCTTATCCCAATCAATCGATTAGGAATAAAATCGTCCAAGTCCTGGACAATTTCGATACAGTTTGTAACGACCTCAACATCGGACTGCCCAAGGAGATTGAACTTCGGCAGAAACAATACGAGTATTTCCGAGATAAGCTCTTGACCTTCGCCGCCGCAGGCGTGTATACTGACAGTACAGTACAGTACAGACAAGACCTGATTAGGCTCTTGACCTGGGTCTTTGGCCCAATCCGAGTGGAGTTGGGAGCTGTTTGTGACTTTACGCGTGGCAATAATCTTCAGAAGAAGGATTTCACGACGGAAGGCTACCCAGTCATTCATTACGGACAAATCTACACCAAGTATGGATTTTCAACAAGCGAAACCATTTCCTACACCAGCCTTGCTGTTTTTGAAAAATTGAAGAAAGCCCAGCCAAATGATATTGTCATGGCAACGACTTCTGAAAATATAGAAGATGTTGGAAAGGCGGTTGTTTGGGAAGGTGGCGAGGAGATTGGTATTTCAGGAGATGCTTATATCGTGAGTACCAGTCAAAATGCTCGTTATTTGAATTATTTCTTCAAATCAGTCCATTTCCAAATCCAGAAGGAGAAAAAGGTTACGGGGACAAAGGTTATCCGTATCAACTCGAAAGACATGGAGAAATTCATCATCACCCTCCCACCGCTCGATAGACAAGCCAAAATCGTTTCCATACTAGACAAGTTCGATGAGCTGACGACCTCCCTCACTCAGGGATTGCCAAGGGAAATCCAGCAACGTCAAAAGCAATATGCCTATTTCAGGGATAGGTTGTTGCAATTTTAAACAAAGAGGTGACACCTTATGGGAAAAAGGTTGGCAGACATTGCTCTGGAGCTGAAGGAGTCAGATAAGAAGGTTCATCTGATTTATGCCTTCAATGGAACAGGAAAAACACGATTGTCTAAAGAATTTACTAAACTTGTTACACCTGATGAAGATGAACTGACAAGGCAAAAAATTCTCTATTATAATGCTTTTACAGAAGACTTGTTTTATTGGGATAATGAGGCAATTGCCTTGAAAATTTGGAATAACTATTTTATGGATTGGATTCTAATAGAGCAAGGACAAGATGGAAATATTATTAAGAATTTTCAACAATACACAAATGATAAGCTGATGCCTAACTTTAACTTCTCAGATAGAAGTGTTACCTTCTCTATTGAACGTGGTAATGAGGAGATTGCAGAATCCATTAAGTTATCCAAAGGAGAAGAAAGCAATTTTATTTGGTCGATATTTTACACGCTATTAGAGCTAGTAATTAGTGAGCTGAAAATTCCAGAATTAGATGAAAGAAGCACATCCGATTTTAATCAGTTGAAGTATGTATTTATTGATGATCCCGTTTCATCTTTGGATGATAATCATTTGATCGAAGTTGCGTCTAATTTAGCTTCCTTAATTAAAGAGAGCAATAAGGAGAATTTAGGATTGCAATTTATCATCACGACTCATAACCCCTTATTCTATAATGTTTTACACAATGAATTTGGAAATGCTAATAAGTTTAGACTAGAAAAATTGGAAGATGGTACCTATGAACTGCACGCACAAAGAAATGATTCACCATTTTCTTATCACATGTTTTTGAGAAATGAACTGAGAACAGCAATAAATGAAAACAGAATTCAAAAATATCATTTTAATTTTTTGAGAAATCTTTTTGAAAAAACTGCGACGTTTTTAGGGTACATGGATTGGAAAGATTTGTTACCGCGTGAAGCAGACGATGAAACAAAATTGAGCTATGCAAAAAGAATCTTAGATATTTCAAGTCACTCGCAGTATTCGGGAGAAGAAGTTTCTAGTCTCAATCCTAGAGAGAAACAGATGTTAATTTATCTGTTTGAAAGTTTTGATAATACCCACCAATTCAATAAGGAGCACCTATGACAAGTACCTTTCAAACCACACCCATTGTCGAAACCAACAATTTCATCGTTTTAGACAAATACACTAAAATTACCCAGCCCAGCACCTATCAGACGGAAGCAGACTTGGAGCGAGAGCTGGTTAGTGATTTGCGGCAGCAGGGATACGAGTACCTCAACAATCTGACGACCCCAGAAGCTCTCTTAGATAACCTAAAGACCCAGATGGAAGCCCTTAACGGCGTTGTTTTTTCTGAGGCAGAATGGCTACGTTTTTTAGAGGAGTACCTCAATAAGCCTAGTGATGGTTTGATTGACCGCACCCGAAAGCTCCACGATAACCACATCTACGACTTTATCTTTGACGATGGGCATATCCAAAATATTTATCTCTGGGATAAGAAAAATATCAGTCGAAATAAGCTTCAGGTTATTAACCAAATGTCTCAAGTTGGGACTTCAAGTAATCGTTATGATGTGAGCATTTTGGTCAATGGGCTACCCTTAGTACAAATTGAGCTTAAAAAGCGTGGGGTGGCTATTCGTGAGGCTTTTAATCAGGTTCACCGTTACAGCAAGGAGAGTTTCAATGAAGAAAATTCACTCTTCAAGTATCTCCAGATTTTTGTCATTTCAAATGGGACGGATACTCGCTATTTTGCCAATACCACAAAGCGGGAGAAAAATTCTTTTGACTTTACCATGAATTGGGCACTGAAAAATAATGATCCTATTAAGGATTTGAAGGATTTTACAGCGACCTTTTTCAGTCAGCAGACACTTTTAAACGTTCTCATCAATTATTCAGTTTTTGATACCAGTGATACCCTCCTTATCATGCGTCCCTATCAGATTGCGGCGACGGAGCGGATTATTTGGAAGATTCGCTCGGCCATTGACAGCAAACTCAAGAGTGGTCCTGAGACTGGCGGTTATATCTGGCATACTACGGGGTCTGGTAAGACCTTGACCAGTTTTAAGGCGGCGAGACTGGCGACTGAGATGGATAAAGTGGACAAGGTTTTCTTTGTGGTTGATAGGAAAGACTTGGACTACCAGACTATGAAAGAATACCAGCGTTTTTCACCTGACTCAGTTAATGGGTCAAATAGCACAGCTGGACTTAAACGCAATATAGAAAAAGATGACAATAAGATTGTGGTTACGACAATTCAAAAGCTCAATAACTTTATGTCTAGTGAAGCAGAGCATGAGATTTACAACAAGCAAGTGGTTTTTATCTTTGACGAATGCCACCGTTCCCAGTTTGGCGAGGCTCAAAAGCGCTTAAAACAAAAGTTTAAGAAGTATTGTCAGTTTGGTTTTACAGGGACGCCGATTAAAGTTGAAAATGCTTTAGGCAGTGAGACGACGGCTTCTGTATTTGGTCGGGAACTTCATGCATACGTCATTACCGATGCTATCCGCGACCAAAAGGTGTTGAAATTTAAGGTGGATTACAATGATGTTCGTCCACAGTTTAAGTCGTTGGAAACTGAGCAAGATTTAGGGAAATTATCTGCTGCTGAAAATAAAAAAGCCCTACTTCATCCAACACGGATTACAGAGATTTCGGCTTATATTTTAGAACATTTTAATCAAAAGACACATAGACAAAACGGTAAAGGATTTAACGCTATGTTTGCCGTGTCAAGTGTCGAGGCGGCCAAGGCTTACTACCAAGAGTTGCAAGACCAACAAGCTGGAAAAGATAAACCATTGAAGATTGCAACCATCTTCTCTTATGCAGCAAATGAGGAGCAGGCTGCGATTGGGGAGATTGATGACGAGACTTTCAGCCCTGCTGACTTGGCAGATATTAGTAGTAAGGAATTTTTGAGTGGAGCGATTTCCGATTATAATCGCCTGTTTCAGACCAACTTTAGTATCAATGGCAATGAGTTTCAAAACTATTACCGTGATTTAGCTAAGCGAGTCAAGTCTGGAGAAGTGGATTTGCTGATTGTCGTCGGTATGTTTTTGACTGGTTTTGATGCTCCAACCTTGAATACACTTTTTGTGGATAAAAACCTACGCTATCATGGACTTATTCAGGCTTTTTCTCGAACCAATCGGATTTACAATGCGACTAAGACGTTTGGAAATATCGTCACCTTTCGTGATTTGGAGAAGGCAACGACAGATGCGATTAAGCTTTTTGGCAAGACTGAGACGGCTGATATTCTGTTGGAGCGCTCTTACGACGACTACATGACTGGCTATATTGAGGCTGGTCAAGAGCAAAAAGGGTATTTGGAAGTCGTTAAAGAATTGCAGGAAAAATTCCCGGATCCTGCGACGATTAGTAAAGAAAGTGATAAGAAAGAATTTGTGACCCTATTTGGTCAGTTCTTGCGTTTGGATAATATCTTGCAGAACTATGATGATTTCATGAGTTTGCAGGCTTTGCAAGAGTTAGATGTTACAGACGCAGAGGCTGTGGCAGAGTTCAAAGAACGTTTTCATCTGAACGACGAAGCTGTTGCGGAACTTTCTAAAATGGACATCCCAAGTATTCGTGAGATTCAAGATTATCGCTCTACTTACAATGATATCAAGTCCTGGTATGACAATGAGAGGCGGAATCAGCAGAATAGCGATTCCGAAATCGATTGGGATGCGGTTGTCTTTGAAGTAGAGTTGTTGAAGTCACAGGAAATCAATCTGGACTATATTCTGGAATTGATTTTTGAAACCAACCAAAAGGTATCCGATAAGGATCAACTCATTGAAGAAATTACTCGAACTATCCGTGCTAGTCTGGGTCAGAGAGCTAAGGAAAGCTTGATTGTGGATTTTATCAATGCCAGCGACTTGGACAGTTTTTCCGAGAAGTCAGATATTTTAGAACAATTTTATACATTTGCCCGCCAAAAACAAAAAGAAGCAGTAGCTAATTTGATTGAGACAGAGGGGCTGAATGCGAGAGTGCAAGCCGATATATTCAGATGTCGCTCAAACGAGAGTACGCTAGTGAAAATGGTAATGCTCTCAATGAAGCACTTCCTAAGATGAGTCCCCTCAATCCACAATATCGTACCAAAAAGCAGACGGTATTTGAAAAAATTGTGGATTTGGTGGAGCGATTTAAGGGAATTGGTGGAGAAATTTAACCATTATTATTTCTTCTGGACATAAGAAGAGACAAACTTTACATTAGAGGTTGATATTTTAAGAAATATCAAAGGTATTATATCAGTAGTATAAAAAGCTGACTTATCATTTATTTGGAGATGACAGTTGTTCCAAAAACGTGATGCTTAATATCGAAAAGGAGGATTAAACTTGGAAAATAAAAGGGATTTAATTTAAACCCTATCCCACTACCAATTCTCACTCGAAAGCCAACATTTAGACAGGAAATCCGCCCGAAAGAAACCGTCTGAACTGCTTAAACACCTGATTGCCTTTGCTAATGCAGATGGTGGCCAGCTGGTCATCGGTATTGAGGACGACAAGCAGAATAACATCATTACTGGCTTCAAAGATGGCAGAGCCTATCCCATTGATGAGTTCAAAAAAATTGACCGTGAGATGCGTGACACTCCTTTGGATTTATCTTTTGAAGAAATCCCTGTCGTTAATCACAAGGGTGAGGAAGACTTTATTTTGGTCATCTCAGTTGAATTGTCATCAAACCGAGTGATTGCTGCGCCTAATGATGAGGTTTACCTGCGTCAGGGTGATGAGACAGTTAAGCTCAGTTATGAACAACGAACTCAACTCAGCTATGATAAAGGACAACGTTTCTTTGAGGATGAAGTTGTGGCTGACGCAACCTTGGAAGACATTGATGATGACCTGGTTCAGGATTTCAAGAATCGATTTGACATTGCAGACCGTTCTACAGAAGAAATTCTCAAAGCTCGGCGTTTTCTGGTCAATGGAAAATTGACCAAGGCTGCTATCTTGCTTTTTGGTAAATACCCATCAGCTTTCTTCCCTCAAGCTCGTGTTCGTTTTCAGCGGTTTGATGGCACGGACATGGGGACAGGTAGTAGCTTTAATGTCATTAAGGAAGTGACCTTTGATGATGCTCTGCCAACCTGATTATCAAGGCTCGTGATTTTATTCGTACCCAGCTACGTGAGTTCCAATATCTAGATGACAATGGGCAATTCCAAATTTTGCCTGAGTATCCTGAATTTGCCTGGTTTGAAGGTGTTGTCAATGCTGTTACTCACCGTGATTACTCTGTCTATGGCGACCATATTCGTGTGCTTATGTTTGATGATCGACTGGAGATACATAGCCCAGGGAGATTGCCAAATATCGTCACCGTTGACAATATTAAGCATGAACGTTTTTCAAGAAATCCTCGGATTGCCAGAACCCTGACAGAGTTTGGCTGGGTCCGTGAGATGAATGAAGGTGTTAAACGGATTTACTCAGAGATGGAATCAGCCTTTCTCCATGAACCAAAATACTCAGAGCCTGGAAATAAGGTGGTTCTGACGCTTGAAAATAATATTGTCAGTCGCCATCTCCGTACACGCGACAACCTAGAAAAACAGTTCTCTGATTTTGGAGACCTCAATGCCGATGAGCAATTGCTGGTTCACTACATGTATAATTCTGGCGAGAAGATGACAACTGCAAAAGCCATTGAACTGACAGGAAGAAGTCGTAAGTTTATTGTAAAAACGATGAAAAAATTACAAGAATTGGGTATGGTTGACTGGTATGGTGCCAATAAAAATGACAGAAATCAATACTATACTTTAACGAAAAATTAGCCTATCCTCTAAGAGATAGGATACAGTAGGATACAGTAGGATATAGTAGGATACATTAGAACATAAAAAGTGGTCTTCAACGAAAGGTTGATAACCACTTTTTAATTATAATTTTGTTATGTTTCCATCTTGCTTGAGGAAGTGAATAATTGCTTTCTTTAAATCTTCAAAATCTCCTTGAAAGGTAGCAATTTCAACTGTCTTTTCAAGTCCATCCTGTAGGGAAAGATTGGATTGGTAACCATTCATTGCTAGAAATATATGCAAGGCAAGAACAGCAGTTCGTTTATTAGCATTATAAAAAGGATGTTTTTTAATCAAATTTATCCAGATAATAGCAGCTTTACTGTAGATATCTGGATAGAGAACTTTTCCGAAAATCTCTTGTTTAGGCTGTTCAACAATCATTTGAAGACTGTTTGGATCAGCAATGCCAACAGGTTCATTAGGAGAATATTTACCAATAACCATGACATTGATTTTGATAATATCTTCAGCAGTTAGGTACCTCATCTATCCACCAATTCTTTCAAAAGCTCATCGTATTGGTTCATGGCTTTTTCTAGTTCCTTATCAAAATCAAATTTTGGCTCAGCTTTACGAATGATGACGTTATTTCCTGAAGTGACGAATTCAATTTCTTCTCCAATTTCTGCTCCAAGAGTTTCTTTAATTTTATTGGGGATTGTAATGACAGTACTATTTCCTGTTTTTCTCAAGATAACATTCATGGTTCTACCTCCGTTTGTATATACATTATAAAATGAACTTACAAAAAAGTAAAGTGAATACACATTGTTTCTCAATAATAGCGACCATTTCGTTATAGATAAACCGACTAGCATCGCTATTTAGCTTGATAATCTGCTTTTGCTTATCGCTCGGATAAATTCGCACTTTGAGTCCGTAATGATATTTCATTTTTGCCATTGACTTCACTATATCCACCTCCTTTAGTTGGTATAATAGCATTATACTATTAGACAATGAGGTTCTGTTGCAAAGTTTTAAATCTACTATCAAATAAGGTAGAATAATAGAAAAA
>NZ_JRQN01000031.1 GCF_000785785.1 Streptococcus uberis | reverse complement strand
AAAGATGTGAGGGCACAAAAAGGTGAGGAGAAAGTTTTCATGCGAAAGGCGTGGAGTGCAATGACTTGCCTGTTGTCAAGCATCAAGTTTTCTGATAGAATGGTAGTAATTGAATAGTAGTCGGTGAGACTAGTAATGACAGGGAAATTAACAGGGAGTGAAGGCCTTAGACTGAAAGCCTTCTTGATGAAACTGTCACGAATTCACTCACATCTGACTAATAATTAAGGTCTGAAAATTCAGATGAAAACGGATGGTACCGCGTGTCAACGCTCCGCATATTGTGGAGATTTGGCACGCTTTTTTATTTTCCAAAAGAAGGGAATACAATGGATTTACAAACACAATTAGAACAATTAAAAACGCAAACTCTAGCAGAGTTACAAGCATTAACAGGTAATCAAACTAAAGAATTACAAGAGCTACGCGTTGCCGTATTAGGAAAAAAAGGCTCTCTAACAGATTTATTGAAAGGTTTAAAAGATCTTCCAAATGACCAAAAACCGATTGTCGGTAAACAGGTTAATGAAGTGCGTGATATATTAACACAGGCGTTTGAATCACAAGCAAAAATTGTTGAAGCAGCTAAAATTCAAGCACAATTGGATGCTGAAAGTATTGATGTGACCTTACCAGGTCGTCAAATGAAACTTGGCAACCGTCATATTTTAAGCCAAACCAGTGAGGAAATCGAAGATATCTTCTTAGGAATGGGTTTCCAAATTGTCGATGGTTATGAAGTTGAAAAAGACTATTATAACTTTGAACGTATGAATTTGCCCAAAGACCATCCAGCACGTGATATGCAAGATACATTCTATATTACAGAAGAAATCTTATTACGAACACATACAAGTCCTGTTCAAGCTCGAACACTTGATCAGCATGATTTCTCTAATGGACCACTTAAAATGGTCTCACCAGCCGAGTATTTCGACGTGATACAGATGATGCCACTCATTCGCATCAGTTCCATCAAATTGAAGGTTTAGTCGTTGGCAAAAATATTTCAATGGGAGACCTAAAAGGCACACTTGAAATGATTATCAAGAAAATGTTTGGTGACGAACGAAAAATCCGTTTACGTCCGTCTTTCTTCCCATTTACAGAACCTTCGGTTGAAGTTGACGTGTCTTGTTTTAAATGTGGTGGTAAAGGCTGTAATGTCTGCAAAAAAACAGGTTGGATTGAAATTCTTGGAGCAGGTATGGTTCATCCAAGTGTCCTTGAGATGTCAGGTGTTGATCCAGAAGTTTATTCAGGCTTTGCTTTTGGTCTTGGACAAGAGAGAATTGCAATGCTTCGCTATGGTATAAACGATATTCGTGGATTCTACCAAGGAGATGCTCGTTTTTCAGAACAATTTAAATAAGTAGCAGAGGCTTACAATAGATAATATTTTAGAGCTACACACGATGTCCTTACTTTGTAAAAAAGTGTGTATTCAAGGGAGATAGTATGGAAAGTAATATTACCATTGATTTAGTGAAGGCACATGAAGTAGAAGAGTTGCAGGCGCTAGCTATCCAAACATTCACGGAAACTTTTGGCGGTCATAATACCGAGCAACAATTACAAGAATTTTTTGAGCAGGATTATACGATTGAGAAATTAGTTGGTGAGTTAAAGGACCCAAATTGTTTAGTCTATTTTATTCGGCTAAATAATGAGATTGCGGGTTATTTAAAGGTTAATTGGGATAGTTCTCAGACTGAACATGAGCTAGAAAGTGCCTTTGAAATCCAACGGATTTACTTACTCAATAAGTTTCAGGGGATGGGGTTAGGTAAATATCTTTTTGAATTTGCCTTAGATAGAGCCTATGATTCGGGTCGTGATTGGGCTTGGCTTGGAGTTTGGGAAAATAATCTTAAAGCTCAGGCTTTGTACCAGAAATATGGCTTTGAAAAATTTTCAGAACATTCATTTGCGGTAGGTGATTTAATAGACACAGATTGGTTAATGAAAAAAGCATTGAAATAGAAAGAAAGAGAAGTATGTTAGTATCTTATAAATGGTTAAAAGAATTAGTTGCTATTGACGTTCCTTCGGCAGAACTTGCAGAAAAAATGTCAACGACAGGGATTGAGGTTGAAGGAGTTGAGGTACCTTCAGAAGGTTTATCAAAACTGGTGGTAGGTCATATCCTATCGTGTGAAGATGTTCCAGATACTCACTTGCATCTTTGTCAAGTAGATACAGGTGATGATGAACCTCGTCAAATTGTCTGTGGTGCACCTAACGTAAAAGCTGGTATTAAGGTTATTGTAGCTATTCCAGGAGCGCGCATTGCTGATAATTATAAAATTAAAAAAGGTAAAATTCGTGGGATGGAATCTTTAGGGATGATTTGTTCGTTACAAGAACTTGGCTTATCAGATTCCATTATTCCAAAAGAATTTTCAGAAGGTATTCAAATTTTACCAGAAGATGCTATTCCTGGTGAAAGCATTTTTCCAATCCTTGGGTTAGATGATGACATTATTGAATTATCAATCACACCTAATCGTGCAGATGCTCTATCAATGCGTGGTGTTGCCCATGAAGTGGCAGCGATTTATGGAAAAGCAGTAACTTTTCCAGAGAAAGACCTGGTGGAAAGTGATAAAAAAGCAAGTGATCGCTTAGAAGTAACTATTGAAAGTGATAACGTACTTACTTATGCGAGTCGACTTGTTGAAAATGTGACGATTGCCCCAAGTCCACAATGGTTACAAAATCTCTTGATGAATGCTGGTATTCGTCCGATTAATAACGTCGTTGATGTAACAAACTACGTCCTCTTATACTTTGGACAACCAATGCATGCCTTTGATTTTGATAAATTTGAAGGTGAAAAAATTGTTGCCCGTCAAGCTAAAGCTGGTGAAAAATTGGTTACCCTAGATGGGGAAGAACGTGATTTGATTGAAGAAGATATTGTTATTTCGGTTAATGACAAAGCTGTCGCATTAGCTGGTGTTATGGGTGGAAAAGAGACTGAGATTGACAATAATTCAAAAAATGTGGTTCTTGAAGCTGCTGTTTTTGATGGCAAATCAGTTCGTAAAACAAGTGGTCGTCTGAACTTGCGTTCTGAAAGTTCATCTCGTTTTGAAAAGGGTGTTAATTATGACACCGTTTTAGAAGCTTTAGATTTCGCTGCAGCAATGCTTACAGACTAGCAAATGGAACTGTTTTATCTGGACAAGTTGTTGCTGGCCAGTTACCAACAGAGCCTGTTCACGTTTCAACAAATTTGGATTATGTTAATGTCCGTTTGGGAACGGAACTCACTTATGCTGATATTGAGGCTATTTTTGACAAGCTTGGCTTTGGCTTAACTGGCTCTACTGAGCACTTCACCGTTTCATTACCTCGTCGCAGATGGGATATTACCATTCAGGCTGATCTTGTTGAAGAAATCGCTCGTATTTATGGATATGATAATTTGCCAACCACATTACCAGATGCTGGGGGAACTGCTGGAGAATTAACAGCAATTCAAACATTACGTCGTCAGGTTAGAACAATTGCTGAAGCTACTGGTTTAACAGAGATTATTTCTTATGCTTTAACAACACCTGAGAAGGCAACAGCTTTCACCATTGAAACAAGTAACCTAACGGAGTTGATGTGGCCAATGACAATTGATCGTTCGACTCTTCGTCAAAATGTGGTATCAGGAATGCTAGATACTGTTGCTTATAATGTTGCGAGAAAAAATAGTAATATTGCCATTTATGAAATTGGAAAAATTTTCCATCAACTGGCGATCCAAAAGTAGATTTACCTGAAGAGATTGATACATTTGCAGTTGCTATTTCTGGTTTTGTTGAAGATAAAGATTTCCAAACACAAGCTCAACCAGTAGATTTCTTCTATATCAAAGGGATTCTTGAAGTCTTATTTGAGAAACTCGGCCTCACGGTCACTTATCAAGTGGAAAAAGATATGGTAACGATGCATCCAGGTCGTACAGCACGAATTTATCATAATGACAAGTTGATTGGTTTTGTCGGACAACTTCATCCACAAACAGCAAATGATTATAATATTCCAGCTACCTATGTTGCTGAGCTAAATTTAAATGCAATTGAGGAACTCGTGACTGAGGACTACATCTTCCAAGATATTCCTAAAATCCCAGCTGTTTCCCGTGATATTGCACTTTTATTAGACCAAGAAATTAGTCATCAAACTATTTTAGAGGTGATTAATTCTGCAAAAGTTAAATGTCTTAAATCAGTTAAATTATTTGACGTCTACGCCGGAGCTTCGCTTGGTGAAGGTAAAAAATCAATGGCATATAGCTTAACTTTCCAAAATCCGAATGATAGTTTAACTGATGAAGAAGTTGCTAAATACATGGAAAAAATTACAAATGCTTTAGTTAACCAAGTTAAAGCAGAAGTTAGATAATAAGTAAACCTGAATGTATGTTCAGGTTTTTTGGTATCACAACTGAATAAAAAAGTGACTGATGAAGCTATTATTAGCCATTTGATTACTAATCTATACTGTTCTGATTACCTTAAATTAGTTACTGAGTCAGAAGATGACAGTCGTTAGATCTGAACTAAGAGGATGTGCTTATGATGTTTTGATGGATGAAGTAAACAGAGGGATACTGTTCATAATGACATGAAAACTAAGCAGGCTTCAGGAAAGGTCATCAGTAACTAGAAAAATGGCTGGTTCTAAAGTAGTAAGTTATGCTAGCAACAGTATTAGCTGGTTTATCCTAATTCTCTCAAAAATCAGCTACTAATAGGAACAAACATACTATTGTAGTCTTTGTTGGGACTTAACACAGATAACAAACTTTTGGAATGTCTTGATTTTGCTGCTTGCTTAGTTGGGCAAAATTGATGAAAGGAAGGTGCTTCGCTCAGTCAGAAAGGTTATCACCTATTTTAGTGAGTTTTACAATTATCAATTGCTAAACGCACTTTTAGTTTTTCTGGTTTCATTTTGATATAATAAAGAAAAAAATGAGGTGAATGAGTTATGTATCAAGCTAAAGTTACTGGAGATAGACTCTACCATGCGCAATCAGAAAGCTATGGAAGTAGCATCGAATTATTCGGACATACCAAAGATGGTAATACCCCAATGAGCCTAATGGTTATTGCTCTTGGAGCCTGTGTTACGATGTGTATCCAAGGTTTTTATAAAAGGTACCATTCAATTGACGTCATGCCTATCACTGTTGATACTAGTTTTGAGAATGATCAGTTTAGCCAAACGATTCAATTACCAGAAAAGTTGGATAAAGAAACTGATCAAGCTTTACGCGATTATATTTCAAAACACTGTAATGTCAAAAAAATATTGCGACAAGATTTGAAGATCACATTAGAGTTTACTCACAACTAAAGAAAGGTGCCATAAGGTATCCTTTTCTTATTTATAGTTACAGTTGAGCTTGGTGATAGATAATCAGAGCGTCTTGGCAATCATTGGGTTAAATAACCTTATATAATGAGGCAATCAAATCTGAATTTCCTACAAAGAATAGCGCAGATAACCTTCAAGATAAACTGACTTATTCACAATTTATAGTCGATTTGAAGCGAATTATCACTTTAATAAACTACAAATAGGGCTATAAAAAGAGGAAAACTCAAATTTTGAGTTTTCCTCTTTTTGTTTTAACATACTAGCCATTAAGAATCTACTTTTTCAGTGGATTCTATTAAACACCCTTGTTTTTTATAAAGCATTATATGGAACTGTGAAGGTATCACCGTGTTTGATATCTCCATACTCTAATCCTTTGTCGAACCAACGTTTACGTTGCTCTGATGTTCCGTGTGTAAAGCTGTCAGGCATCGTTCTTCCATAGGCTTCTTTTTGCAATTTATCATCACCTACAGCGTTTGCTGCAGCCATGGCTTCTTCTATATCCCCTTTATCTAGAAGACCTTCCCCTTGAACATATTTTGCCCAAGCACCAGCATAATAGTCAGCTTGTAATTCTAATTGCACATTTAGTTGATTAGCTTCAGTCTTACTTTTTCCTTGTCTTTCTTGAATATACTGCTCTGTAGTTCCTAATTGATTCTGTACATGGTGACCCACTTCATGAGCGATAACATAAGCCATTGCAAAGTCACCAGCTGCACCATATTTATCACTTAATTCGTTGTAAAAAGAAATGTCTAGATAAACTTTGTTATCTCCTGAGCAGTAAAAGGGTCCTGCTGCAGCTTGACCTTGTCCGCAGGCTGTTTGAATGGAACCGGTATAAAGCACTAATTTTGGCTTATCGTAGGTTTTTCCTTCTTTATTGAACTGTTCAGTCCAATAATCCTCTGTTGAAGCAAAAACTTTACTCACAAATTTAACCTGGCTCTCGGTTGCTGCAGCACTCTTTGTTTGGGTAACTTGTGTTGATTGGTAAGAATTATTGTTGCCTGTACTACCTTGTCTTCCAGAAAAAATGCCTGATAGACCACTGCCCCCATGATGACCACAACGATTAAAATAATAATTTTAGTTTTCCAACCGCCTCGTGAAAAGAGAAGTTGGAGAAGGAGCCCAAGGCCTCCACCACCTCCACCGCTACCAAAACCACCTCCGTAGGAACCAGATGAGTCGCCACGTCTATCTTCAACATTTTGACTTTCTCTCATATTATCCGTTTTCATAAATACTCTCCTTTAAGTTTTTAACTCACTTGCAGTTTTTATAGTTCTATTATAATTTATTTCACTTAGAATTGCTTGATTTCTTAATTGAAATGATTCTTTTTCGGTGAGTCCGTCATTTCTACATCTGTATAAAGTTGGAATTTTGATATAATGAGAATACTAAATAAAGAGAGTAGGTCACTGATGAGATTACTTTATACTGATATCAATTATTCTTTGACACAAATCCTAGTCAAACATGCGCAAGATTATGTAGAACTTGGAAGTAAGGTTTTTTATATTGCACCAAATTCCTTGTCATTTGAAAAAGAACGTACAGTTTTAGAATTATTACCTCAAGAAGCATCATTTGATATTACAGTGACTCGATTTGTGCAAATGGCTCGCTATTTTACACTAGATATGAAGCAAGAGACAAAGAGTCTATCGGATGCTGCATTAGTGATGGTTATTTATAGAAGTCTCATGCAACTTTCAGAAGATGATTTAACAGTCTATAGTCAATTACGAACTGATTTAACCTTTGTCGAACAGTTAAAAGACTTGTATAAAGAATTAAAAGTGTCAAACTTATCTATTTTTGATATTGTATTTGAAAATGAAAATAAGGCTAAGGACCTTATTACTATTTTTTCGAAAATTGAAGAGTTGCTGCAAACGGAATCCTTGTCACAAGAAAGTCCATTAAGTACTTTTACTGATCATATTAGTCAAGGGTATTTTGATTATCAATTAGATAATACTGTTGTTGTTATTGACGGCTTTACCAGATTTTCAGCAGAAGAAGAAGCTTTAGTTGCTGCTCTAAATGAAAAATGTAAGTTGGTTATTGTTGGAACTTATATCAGTCAAAAAGCTTACCAGAAATCATTTACTGAGGGTAATCTTTATCAAGCAAGTTTAGAATTTCTTAGAGACTTATCAGACCATTATCAGGTAAAGCCAGAGTATGTCACTAGTGAGTTCGTTTATGACGAGAGTTTTCAGGTTCTAAGTGAATTATTGGAGGCTGAAACAGATTTTAGTCAAAGTGACAAGGTGTTGCCAGCGCAAGCTAAAGAACGGATTCATATCTGGCAGTCTTTGAATCAAAAAGAAGAAATTGAGCATATCGCTAAGGCAATTCGGCATAAGCTTTATCAGGGCTATCGTTATAAGGATATTTTAGTCCTCTTAGGGGATGTCGAGGCTTATCAGGCTCAAATTGGACCTATTTTTGACAAGTATGATATCCCGTATTATTTGGGGCGTAGGGAAGCTATTTTGCATTATCCCTTGGTTCAGTTCGTCGAGTCTTTGGAGAGGTGCCGGTCATATAATTGGCGTCGGGAAGATCTTGTTAATCTTTTGAAATCCGGCTTATTTGGTTGCTTTGAGAGGGATTGGATTGATCAATTTGAAGCATATCTTGAATTTGCTGATATCAATGGTTTTACTAAATTTTCACGCACTTTTGACATTAATTCTGGAGATGGGAAAGGGGCCTTTCGTTTTAATTTAGAGCTGATTAATCAGGTTCGTGACTACTGTTTTAGTGCGTTATCAGCTTTGTTCAAGAGTCAAAAACAAAAAGGGCAATCACTGCTCGATAAGTTACTACACTTTTTGACGACTGTCGACCTTCCTCACAATTTTCAAGCAATGATGGAACAACAAGATGAAAATGAACAAGAACGAGATCAAGAAGTTTGGAAAACATTTGTTGGTATTTTGGAAGATTGTCATTTGGTTTTTGCAAACGAAAAGCTTGGTCTAGATCAGGTGTTATCGTTATTGAAAATAGCTATGCAGTCAGCTACATACCGGGCAGTTCCAGCTACCTTAGATGTTGTTACGATTAAATCGTATGATCTTGTCGAACCCCATAGTAAAGCATTCGTCATGGCAATAGGAATGACTCAAAATCATTTTCCGAAACACGTCAAAAATACTAGTCTTATTACGGATCATGAGCGAGAAGTGACAAATGAAGAACAAGACTATTTTCATCGGTTTGATATTGCAAGTCACGAAAATAGTAAAAAGAATCAATTTACGGCTCTTTCGCTTTTCAATGCAGCTACTAGTGACTTATTGCTCAGTTTTCCTTTGGTATTAAATGAAACAAGTCAAGAGATATCTCCTTACCTCAAGACACTGTCCTCTTTTGGGATAGAAATAGAGGAAAAAATAAAGAATAGTTTATCTCGTTCGGAATTAGATATTGGAAATTATAAATCATTGCTATCTCAACTAGTCGACATCAATCGAAGTGAATTGGCTGATGAGCTTAATGAGGATGATAAAAATTTCTGGACGGTCATGTTACGCTACTTGAAAAAAAGACTAGCAAGTGAAAATCTTGAGTTACCACAAGCGAAAAATCATCTACAAACTCAAACAATCAGTGATGAAGTTCTTGCTTTACGATATCCTAAAGGACAGACCATGGCATTATCAACATCAGCCTTGACAGTTTTTTATGACAATCAGTATAAATATTTCTTACAATATGTTTTAGGGCTTCAAGAGTTACAAAGTATTCATCCAGATGCTAGACAACATGGAACCTATTTGCACCAAGTATTTGAAACAATAATGCTGATGATCGCCCTGTTACATTTGATCAAAAAGTTGAGGATGCTCTAGAAGCAACACGTCAAGACCGTCAGTTTAAATCTTATTATACAGAAGATGCCCAAGGCAGATTTAGTTTGCAAGTTTTAGAAGATATCGCAAAATCGACTGCTAGTATTTTAAAAATTAATCAAGACTTAACAGTTATTGGTCAAGAAGAAGCATTTGAATTACCTATTAATAATCAGTTAACAGTCACTGGAAAAATTGACAGGATTGATCAATTAGTAGGAAATAGTATTGGCATTGTTGATTATAAATCTAGTGCTAACAAATTTGATATTGGCCGTTTTTATAATGGTCTGAATTCACAATTGGTAACTTATTTGGCGGCACTAAAGGCTAAAGCGGCAGCGATGTCCAGTAAAGAACAGCCTATGTCTCTTTTTGGGGCCATGTATTTGCATTTACAAGATCCAAAACTAGACTTGAAGGATTTTAATCAATTAGATGACAAATTAGTCGAAAAAGTCTATAAAGATTTGACCTATAAGGGTATTTTCTTAGAAGATGAAAAAGAAAAATTATCGGATGGCTCTTATCAGACCACTAATAATTTATATAGTCAAGAAGAAGTAGACCAACTATTAGCTTATAATCAATTTCTTTACGAAGAAGCTGAAACCCTGATCAGACAAGGTCATTTTTTGATAAATCCTTATACAGAAGATGGTAAAAGTGTAAGAGGTGATCAACTGAAGGCAATCACACGATTTGAATCTGATTTGGATATGGGACAAGCTAGACACTTGGTGACCTTACCAACACGTGAAAAAAGACAAGGATTTCTAACATTAATGAACAAGGAGGTGACAAGTGATGACCTTTAAGCCATTTTTAACTGATAAGGAAATAAAACTCTTACAAGAGCAAGAAGCACATTCAAATAAGATTCAAAAACGAACACCTGAGCAAATTGAAGCTATTTATACTAGTGGTCAAAATATTCTTGTATCAGCTCTGCGGGTTCTGGGAAGACCTTTGTCATGGTTGAGAGAATCATTGACAAAGTGATGCGAGGGGTTTCGATTGACTCACTCTTTATTTCCACGTTTACGGTGAAGGCAGCTACAGAATTAAAAGAACGCTTAGAAAAGAAGCTGATTGAAGCAATCAAAACAAGCGACGATTATGAGATCAAAGCATTTCTCAATAATCAGTTACAATCCCTTTATTTAGCTGATATCGGGACTATGGATGCTTTTACTCAAAAATTAATATCCGAGTATGGCTATACAATTGGGATTGCTCCAAAGTATCGGATTATGCAAGACAAATCTGAACAAGATGTGCTAAAAGATATTGTATATAAAGGGCTATTTGAAGAATATGCGGCATCAGATAAAGCAGAGGTATTTTTTAAATTAGTTAAAAATTTCTCTGGCAATCGAAAAGATACCAGTGGGTTTAAAGATGTTGTTAATAAAGTATATACATTTAGTCAATCAACAGAAAATCCTAAGTTGTGGCTAGAAGAAAACTTCTTGAAGGCAGCATTAACTTATCAAGATTACGCTACTTTACCAGATCAAATGGTGACTGATTTTCTTGAAGTCCTCACTCAAACAGCTCATAATTTAAGAGGTGTGACGGAAATGGACGGTTACCCACAACTGAAAAAAGATGGAAAGCCTACGGCTAAATACACAGGACATTTACGCATAATCGACTTCCTAGAAACCTGTGCTAGTGATTTCTATAATTCTTATGGTAAAGAGAAATTAAGCCAATTAGCTTTTGAGGTTTCTGAATTGTTACCATCAGGTGATGGGATTGTGGTCAATAAAAAAACTTATCCTATCTATAAACAAATTCAGACAAGTTTAAAAAGTTTGCGTCATTTAGATACAATTTTTCACTATCAAGCTGAAAGTATACCACTTTTAATGCTCTTGAAAGACTTTGTTATTGCCTTTTCTAAAAGCTATCTCGAACGAAAAAAAATAGAAAACGCCTATGAATTTTCGGATATTGCCCATTTTGCCATTACTATTTTAGAAAATAACCTTGATATCAGACAAATTTATCAAAACAAATACCATGAAGTCATGGTTGATGAATATCAAGACAATAATCATATGCAAGAACGCCTCTTGGAACTCTTGTCCAATGGGCAAAATCGTTTTATGGTTGGGGATATTAAACAGTCGATTTATCGGTTTAGACAGGCTGATCCTCAAATTTTTAACAGTAAGTTTAAAGACTATCAGGAGCATCTTAATGCTGGCAAGTTAATTTTATTAAAGGAAAATTTTCGTAGTCAAAGTGACGTTTTGGATGTGACCAATGCCGTTTTTAGTCATCTAATGGATGAAGAAATAGGTGATATTTTATATGATAAAAACCATCAATTGCTAGCTGGAAGTTCAAGACAAAAAGAATTACACTTAGCCAATCAAGCTCAAGTTCTGATCTATGACACAGATGACACAAATCAAGAAATGGAATCTGAAAATGAAGTAGATGGTATTAGCTCAGGTGAAGTTAAAATAGTAGCAAAGGAAATCATCCGACTCCATCAGGAAGAAGATGTCGCATTTTCTGAAATAACATTATTAGTGTCTTCCAGAACACGGAATGATAGTATTTTTCAAACCTTTAGCCAGTACGGTATACCATTAGTTGCTGATGGCGGTCAAGAAAACTACCTTAAATCTGTTGAAGTGATGGTAATGCTAGAAACCCTTCGCTCGATTAACAATCCCTATAATGATTACGCCTTGGTCGCACTTTTAAGATCACCGATGTTTAACTTTGATGAGGATCAATTGGCAAGAATTGCCATGCAAAAAGGTGACACGGAAAAACTTGACAGTTTTTATGATAAGTTAAAACATGCGCAATCAGGACAGGGTCAGCATCGACAATTAATTACTAGCGAGTTAGGTGAGAAAATTAGTCAGTTTTTAGAGATATTGAAAAACTGGCGAGTTTATTCGCAGAAACAGTCACTTTACTCATTGATTTGGAAAATTTATAACGATCGCTTTTACTTTGATTTTGTTGGCACATTACCCAAAGCTGAGCAAGCACAGGCTAATTTATATGCTTTGGCCTTGCGTGCACAACAGTTTGAAAAGACGGGTTTTAAAGGTTTAACGCGATTTATCGGGATGATTGATAAGATTCTAACGAATCAAAATGATTTAGCAGACGTTGATGTAGCAAAACCCAAAGAAGCTGTTAGCATTATGACGATTCATAAGTCAAAAGGATTAGAGTTTAAATATGTTTTTATCTTAAACTGTGATAAGAAATTCGCTTTAACTGATTTGCATTCCTCTATGATATTAAGTCGTAAAGAGGGGGCAGGTATAAAGTACTTGGCTGATGTAAAAGATCAATTACAGGCAGATAAGTTAAACAGTCTAAAGGTTTATCTAGAAACACTTCCTTATCAGTTAAATCGAACAGAATTGAAGTATGCCACCCTGTCAGAACAGATGAGACTCTTTTATGTAGCGATGACCAGGGCAGAGAAAAAACTTTATATGATTGGTAAAGGGAGTAAGGCCAAACTAGTTGATAAATTTGATGGTCAAAGAGAGGGAAATCACTTACCAAAGGCCTTAAGAGAACGCATGCAAAGTTTTCAAGAGTGGTTACTAGCTATTCAAGCTGCTTTTCCACAAAAAGAGTTACACTTTACACTTGATTACATTAATGATGAGCAATTAAGTGATCAAGAAATAGGTCAATTGGAAATGAAACAAGTCCTGTTTTCTGATGATATCAAGGATAATCGCCAAACTAATGAGATTGCGCGTGCGATTGATATGTTAGACAAGGTTCAAATTTTAAACCAAACCTATCAAGCTGCCATTAATTTACCTACTGTCCGTACTCCAAGTCAGATAAAGAAATTTTATGAACCAGTGATGCCAATTGATGGTATTGACGTGATGACCAAAGCCAAAGTAAGGAAAAATAGTATCAGCTTACCTGATTTTTCAAAAAATAAGGCTCTTTTAGCAAGTGATATTGGATCGGCTATGCATGAATTAATGCAACGCATACCAATTTCTGAGGCTGTCTCTTTAATGGCTATAGAAACAACCAAAGAGGAGCTAATTGCTGTTGATGAAAAGGTTAAAGAGAGCCTTGATATCAAAAAAATATATGATTTCTTTCATCATACGGAACTAGGGCGATTAATCCTAAAAGAAAGAGACCATCTTTATCGTGAAGCTCCGTTTGCCATGCTTAAAAAAGATAGTTTAAGCCAAGAAAAGTTTGTTGTTCGTGGAATTATTGACGGATTCTTGCGGTTTGATGACCGTATTATTTTATTTGATTATAAAACGGATAAATATCACAATTCTCTGGATCTTGCTAATCGCTATCACAGTCAAATGGAACTTTATGCAGAGGCTTTGAGAGAAGCTTATGGCGTTGAAAAAGTTGACAAATATCTTATTTTGTTAGGCGGAAAAAACGTAGAAGTCATTGCTTTGTAAATGGAGTCTGGGACAGACACCCATGAGGACAAAGTCCTCATGGGTGTTTGTCCCACTCTCTTTTTATTATTTTAGAATTTTTATTCAAAAAGTATTGACAAATGAATAAATATCCGTTATTCTATTAATTATTATACAGGAGGAGATTTATGAAGTTACCTATCTTTGGTGTTGAGGAATGGTTAAATGAAAATGAAAAGTCTGCTAAGTATGATATAGCTGGGGCTTCTATTTCATCATTGTCATTAAGAGAGTTATTTGAGTTAACAGGAACAGATGCTGATGAATTCTATCAAATGCTGATGGATAAGACCTTGGATTATGGTTGGATTGAAGGGTCACCTCAGTTTAAGCAAGCTGTTTCAACTTTATATCAACATCAAAGACCGGCTAATATCCTGCAAAGCAATGGAGCAACAGGTGCAAACCTGACAGTTCTTTATGCTTTGGTAGAACCAGGTGACCACATCGTTGCTCACTATCCAAGTTATCAACAACTTTATGATTTACCACTGTCAATGGGTGCACATGTTGACTACTGGCAAATCAAGGAGCTAATAACTGGTTGCCTGATTTGGACGAGTTAAGACAGTTAGTTGGTCCCAAAACTAAACTGATTGCTATTAATAATGCCAATAACCCAACAGGTGCTTATATGGATGAAGACTATCTCTTAGAGCTGATCTCAATTGCCCGTTCTTGCGATGCGTATATCTTAGCTGATGAGGTTTATCACTCTTTTAATCAGCCTGCTTTGCTAGGTATTGCCGATCTGTATGATAAAGGAATAAGTGTCAATAGTTTATCCAAGACTTTTTCATTGCCCGGGTTACGTGTTGGTTGGATTGCTGCCGCTGAAAGTTTGTGTGAGATAATTAAGAATTATCGAGATTATACGATGATTTGTGCAGGTGTCTTCGATGACACGGTTGCTAGTCTAGCACTTTCAAATGCCGATAAAATTCTCAGGAGAAATGAAAAGATTGTCTCGGAAAACCTTTCTATCTTAGAAAATTGGGTCAATCAAGAAGAAAAAGCTAGCTTAATCCCCCTAAAAACGTTTCAACAGCTTTTGTGAAATTAGATAGTAATGGGCCAATTGAGGACTTTTGTCGCTACCTCTTATCAGAATATGGCACACTTGTTGTTCCTGGAAATCGTTTTAACAAAGAATCATATGTCAGAATTGGCTATACCTGTAATAAAGACATTTTAGTGGCAGGCTTAAATTGTTTAAGTCAAGCCCTCAATAGTTATCACTAACTAATGAAAATAGAAAAAAGGAATCATAACATGAATAAAAAACAAATGATCACAAGTTTAGTAGCAATAACAACTCTTTTAAGCCTATCTGCATGTGGAAATGGTAGTAAAGTAAGTTTACAAGATCAAATCAAAAAAGATGGAAAACTAGTCGTCGCAGTTAGTCCTGATTATGCACCATTGAATTCAAAACTTTAAAAGACGGGAAGGATACGGTTGTCGGTTCAGATATCCAATTAGCTCAAGCAATTGCAGATGAATTAGGTGTTAAACTTGAAATTTCGGCAATGAGTTTTGACAATGTTTTGTCTAGTGTTCAAACTGGAAAAGCTGATATGGCCATTTCAGGAATTTCGTATACGAAAGAACGTGCAAAAGTCTATGACTTTTCAAAACCTTACTATTCCACTGAAAATGCCATCTTGATTAAAGCTTCAACTAAAAACCGATTACAAACCTTGGATAATTTAGCGAATAAAAAAGTAGCGGTTCAAAAAGGTACAATTGAAGAAGGATTATCTAAGGAACAGTTGAAGTCATCACATATTATTTCATTAACTTCAATGAGTGAAGTGATTAATGAATTAAAATCTGGCCAAGTTGATGCTGTTGATTTAGAAGGACCTGTAGCAGAAGGATATTTAGCGCAAAACCCAGATTTAGCAATTGCAAGCTATAAATTAAAAACGGGTGAAGGAGATGCGAAAGCAGTAGCAATGCCAAAAGGTAGTAAAGCACTTAAAGCAACTACAGATAAAGTTATTGCAAAATTAAAAGAAAAAGATGGTTACAAACAATTTATTAAAGATGCTGCAAAATTAACAGGAAAAGCAGTAGAGTAATCAGATTGGGCAAATTACAAGTTCAAGTTAGCCATTTAGTAAAAACTCTTTAGGAGATTTATAATCTAGTATTTTTT
>NZ_JRQN01000030.1 GCF_000785785.1 Streptococcus uberis | reverse complement strand
TGTCGAACATCATAAGTGCACTCTTACCTTTTAAATAGCCCATAAAACTTGAAACGCTTAACCTTGGTGGAATGCTTACTAACATGTGTACATGATCTGGCATCAGATGTCCTTCTATTATTTCTACACCTTTATAGCGACATAATCTTTGAAAAATTTCTCCTAAACTACCTCTATATTGATTATAGATTATTTTTCGTCTATACTTAGGGGTGAACACAATGTGATAGAACACAGCCACTTTGTGTGTGACAAACTATGTGCCTTTTGCGCCATATTTTTTACTCCTCTCGCTTTACAATTGGCTTGAACACCTATATTGTAGCGCGTTTGGAGTTTTTTGGTAGTATAACTTTCGACGCGCACCCGCATAGCGGGTGGTTTTTTTGTTTCGCACCTGCGGAGCGAAACGGACTGAAAGTCACATAATGAAAAAAAGCATCCTAGGATGACTCCCTAGAATGCTTTAAAATCAATGTTTCTAAACATTAATCAAATAATGAGATTATTTTTTTAAGTTGTAGAATGATTTGATTCCTTTGTATTGAGCAACTTCACCAAGTTGATCTTCGATACGAAGTAATTGGTTATATTTAGCAATACGGTCTGTACGTGACAATGAACCAGTTTTGATTTGTCCTGCATTAGTTGCAACTGCGATATCAGCAATTGTTGAATCTTCAGTTTCACCTGAACGGTGTGATACAACTGCAGTATAACCAGCTTCTTTAGCCATTTCAATAGCTTCAAAAGTTTCAGTTAATGTACCAATTTGGTTAACTTTGATAAGGATTGAGTTAGCAGCATCTTCTTTGATACCACGTGCTAAGTAATCAGTATTTGTAACGAAGAAGTCGTCACCAACTAATTGAACACGTCCGCCTAAACGTTCAGTAAGAACTTTCCATCCATCCCAATCGTTTTCATCCATACCATCTTCGATAGTGATGATTGGGTATTTGTTTACAAGTTCTTCAAGGTAATCAACCTGTTCTGCAGAAGTACGAACAGCTCCGCCTTCTCCTTCAAATTTAGAATAGTCGTATACTTTACGTTCTTTATCGTAGAATTCAGATGACGCACAGTCAAAACCAATCATGATTCCATTTTCGCCAGCTTCATATCCAGCAGCTTCGATAGCTTTAAGGATTGTTTCTACACCATCTTCAGTACCTTCAAATTTAGGTGCAAATCCACCTTCGTCACCAACAGCTGTAACAAGTCCACGTTCTTTAAGAATTTTCTTAAGCGCATGGAAGACTTCAGCACCCCAACGTAGAGCTTCTTTAAATGTAGTAGCACCTACAGGCATGATCATGAATTCTTGGAAAGCAATTGGAGCATCTGAGTGAGATCCACCATTGATGATGTTCATCATTGGAGTTGGAAGTACTTTAGCGTTGAATCCGCCAAGATAGTTGTAAAGTGGTACTTCAAGGTAGTCAGCTGCAGCACGAGCTACGGCAATAGAAACACCAAGAATTGCGTTTGCACCAAGTTTACCTTTGTTAGGAGTTCCGTCAAGAGCGATCATCGCACGGTCAATAGCTTGTTGATCACGTACATCAAAACCGATGATTGCTTCAGCGATAATGTTGTTTACATTGTCAACTGCTTTTTCAGTTCCTAATCCGTTATAACGAGATTTGTCGCCATCACGTAGTTCAACTGCTTCATGCTCACCAGTTGAAGCTCCTGAAGGAACCATACCACGTCCGAAAGCACCTGATTCTGTATAAACTTCTACTTCAAGTGTTGGGTTACCGCGTGAGTCTAAGACTTCGCGAGCGTAAACATCAGTAATAATTGACATTATAATACTCTCCTTATGAGTTTTAATTTTTTACATGTTAATAATACCACAAACTTAGCCTATTATCAACTTAAAAAGCGTACTTTTGAAAACTTGAATTCGATTTCATGAAAAAATGATTGTAGTATTTCAAATCCTAAGAAAGCCCTGAAAATACGGATTTTAATAGCTTTTTCTTTTGAAAATAAGTATAATGAACTTAAATGAGTGAAGGAGGCTTTTATGGAGTCATTAGATCAGAAGATATTAAAAGGTGCATTGGGTGAAACTAGACTTGATCCTGATCAACAAAGATACTACTTAGGAACTTATGCTGAACGTGTCTTGTTAACTATTCCATTAGTGGGAATTGAAGAAGAAATTGCCAAAAGTGAATTTGAACGTCTCTTGCCTTCATATGTCGCTGACTATTCCCCATTATCACTTAAGCTCTCAGCTGATTTAGATTCAGAATATCAAATGTTCTTTATGAAATTAGCAAGCAAAAAGGGTATCCCTTCAACAATCATAGATGAGACAGGCGCTACTTCTCCCTTCGCACTTGTTCTCCATACAGATCATGCTATTAATTTAGACCAAACATCAATTTCAGATGCTATTCCAGAGGATAAAAAGACTATACCTGAGAAAAAAACGTCCTTTTGGGACACTATTTTTGGTAAATAAATGTCTGGGACAAATGTTCTCAGACTCTATCTTTTATAAAGATTTATGTATGTAGCGTAGTGGTTGAGTGGGCTCTAATACGTTGAAAATCAACTGTTTCAGCTCTACTCAACTTTGCGGAGGTGGGACGATAAAATTAAATTTCTACGAAATTACTGATTTTTGTCCCACTCTATTTTGCCTTTTTTTGATAGGCTAAGTAGTAACTAGTCTTGTAATTGCGGATGCTGACAAGCTTATACAATTTGGTTTTTATAAATTTTGCATGGTAAAATGATTGAGAATAAGCCTCTTCTTTTGCAATACTCCAATAAATTGCAAACTTGCCCACATGAATACACTCATCCTGCACCCTATCCAATTCAGCCATAAACTGTTTAATATCATTATCTGTTACACTTGGTAAGAAAAATAAGGCATTTTTCCTGAAGTGATCCTGATACCACCACTCTGGCAAGTGACTAAATTCATCTAAATATGATTGGTGTTGTAACACGATAAATGGAATGGGAAATGCGTAGCTTTGGGAAAAATAGGATTCTAACAGTTCTTGAATCTTTTCTTTAGATTTTTTACTAGTAAAAAAGAGATTACCACTATTAATATAGCTTGTAACTTGATCTAGTCCTAAATTTGTTAAATCCACTGTCAGCTCAGCCATTTTCACAGAATGGTTGCCACCTACATTTATACCTCTTAATAATAAGATATAGTCCATTATACTATCACCATGTCACTCTCATCAAAAGGCATCTCTGGATTCCAACACACTTCCCAAACATAATTATCTGGATCGGCAAAATAGGCGTGATAACCTCCCCAGAAAACATCTTGTGGCTCTTTTAGAATTCGAGCACCCGATTGTCGTGCCAAAGATATAGTTGATGCAACCTCTTCTTTGCTTTTGGTATTGTAAGCAAGTGTCATTCCATTAAATTGATTGGGTTCTAAGGTTGGTAGTATACCACCGAAATCATCAGATAGCAAGTCAATAGGATAAAGTTCCAGTTTAGTACCAGCGTTATTAAAAAAAATCACAGTCGGATTATCTTCTATTTCTTTCGTTTCAAACCCAAGACCATCACGGTAAAATGTAACGCTTTTTGCCATATCTCGAACGCCTAAACAAATTAAATTAATTCGGTTCATTATTTCTCTCTTTCCTCTAAAAATGTGATGGCTTCCATTAAATCACCTTTATTAATATGATATGGTGTAGCAGTTTTTACAATTTCTTTTGCACAAAATGCAATTCCAATACCTGCAGCTTCAATCATAGGAATATCATTTGCGCCATCTCCCATCGCAATTGTTTGTGCTATTTCCAAATTATTTTCAGAAGCCCATTTTCTTAGCTGTTGTAACTTGACCTCTTTTGTTACGATATCACCTTCGAGTAGACCTGTTAATTTCCCATTTTCTTTTCCTAAATGATTTGCCTTCACATAATCAATTCCTAATTCTTCAGCTAGGATATCAACTGTTTCATGGAATCCTCCTGAAACCAAGCCAACCTTAAAATGCCTTGCATGTAACGCATCTATTAGCTCTTTGGCTCCCTTATTAAAATGAATCTTTTTAGATACCTTGTCAAAAATAGTCACAGGAAGATTTTCCAATAAGGAAACTCTTTTTCTTAGTGCTTCTTCAAAATTCAACTGTCCATTCATCGCCAAGTCAGTTAATTGCGCTACTTCTTCCCCATATCCTGCTTCTTCAGCCAATAAGTCAATCACTTCTTCTTTGACAAGTGTTGAGTCAACATCCATTACAAATAAGCCTTCAACTTTTTCCATTTCTGATTTCTACCTTCCCACTTTAAGTGCTAATCATTTATCATATTCTACTAGAAATAGAGTAGTCCTGCAAGAATATGCAAAAAACTTGAGTTCAAACTCAAGTTTTTTAAAAACGAATATATTCTCTTGTTTTCTCATACGATGTGACAAAGCGACTTGTTACACCAGGTTCAACAGTTTCTAGTGCATATGATATCTCATCAAATGACCCTTGGTAATCATAGTCAATTTCAAAAAGGTGCATTGCAATTTCAAAAGAATTTTGAACACCTGCTTCGAAACTACGGTAACGATTTGAATACTGTAACAGTTGCTCTGTTAATGTCGCATTTTGAACTACTTGATAAGTATACTCTTCAAGGTTAGCAATTGATGATTTTGCAATGTCATTTAGACGGCCAACAGCATCAATATTAATCTTACCTTTACTTAACTCATCCATTAAGGCTTCAAGTTGTGTACTAGTTGTAAAAAATGCTGTCAAATAATCTTGTGGAATACCTGGTAAATGACGTTTTTCCATGAAGCGTTTAATCATATGCAATTGCGCAACATAGATATCAATATCACGACGCGCAGTCTCTTCTGTTTTTTCAATTCCCTTAATTTCTTCAAAAACATCCATTTGACCAGACTCAACAACTGCAAGTGTTTTGAGAGCTTTATCAAATCTCACTTCTAATTCTGAAAACGGAATTTCTTGTGAGCCAAATGATTGGGCATTTTCTAAAACAGATTCTTCTATCTTAGTGATATCCTTATCAAAACCTTTTACAGGAAGTGCTTGATTCTCATTTAAAATGTATTTGTAAGAAAGACGTGATAATTCATTTTTCAGTTTATCATTATTTTCTTTAACATGTGTCAAATACTTTGGTAAGATTTTACTATCTTTATGGGCATTTTTATGAGCTGCAATTTCACGTTCAAACAATTGATATAAAACATCAATACGTTCCTGTATGTGCTCATTATCTTCTCTAGCACGATCCAGATCCAAAGTTACTAATTCACTAGCATTACTACGGATTGCTTCACGAACTTCTTGAAAACGAACTTCAATATTAGATTCTGGAAAATGATAATTTTCTTCCAACAAGCGACGGTAACCAGATTCTAAGTCATCCATTTGCTCAGGGAAATCTTCTTCAAGTTTTCCAACAATTTCAGGAATTTGCTCAGTAATTTGACCTAATGCAATAGTGTGCTCTTCGGCTTTGTCTAAAACTTCAGAGGCTTCCACCGGGTCACCTGATGAATTGAGTGTAACAAATTGAGAAAATTCAGTTTCAATATTCTTCATTTGTTTATCAATTTCAGATTCTGTACTACCATACTTGCCTTCGTTATTTGCAATAGATGCTTGTAATTGCTCATATAAGTCAAGGGCATGAGTAACACGTGCGCTATTTTTCTCTTCTTGTTCTTTTAAAATTCCAAGTGCTTCACGAATTGATGTAATATCTTCTTCAACTAAATCTAATTGACTGTCAACATTTGTAATTTCATGTTTAGCACGAATAAAATTAAAGGTATCATTCAATTTTTCTGCTTCAAAAAGATGATTTTCAATATCAGCAAATGAGTTCATCGTTAAATCAACCCATTTTTGATTCCATTCTCTAAAAGATGTTTGACTTTGTCCAATTAAATGGAGTGATTTAACCTCCTCAACTTCATCGTTAACAGGTAAACCAAAAAGTTTTAATTTTCTTTCTTCTAGATTTTTGATTAACGAATCATTTCTTTTACGAATAATTACGCCGATAAGATAAGCAATAATCACCAATAAGACGATTGCTACAATCAGCAAGATAATTCCGCTCGACATCCTTTTCTCCTTATTATGTTTTGCGATTGAACATAACTTATTTAACTATCTTCAAACGCCATTTATTAAATTTTATATTAAAATACATTATAACGTTACGATTATAACATACTTTAAAACGCTTTTCAAAGGAAATTTGCTTAAATATCAAGCGTACTATAGACGGCATTTTCCTCAATAAACTCACGTCTTGGTTCAACTCGATCACCCATCAGCATATCAAATACTTTATCGGCCTCTGCTGCATCATCAACTGTAACACGTGCCATCAAACGACGTTCTGGGTCCATTGTTGTCTCCCATAACTGATGGTCATCCATTTCACCAAGGCCTTTATAACGTTGAACAGAAGGTTTTGAACGACCAACGCTATATTTATCAAGCGCTACTTTTAGCAATTCTTCTTGATTAGCACCTGGTTGAATGTACTCTTTTATTTCACTCCCAACTTTAACACCATAAATCGGCGGTTGCGCAATGTAAACAAATCCAGCCTCTAAAACAGGTCTCATAAAGCGATAAATTAATGTTAATAATAATGTACGAATGTGGGCACCATCAACATCAGCATCCGTCATAATAACTAACTTATGGTATCTAGCTTTTGAAACGTCAAAATCGGCACCAAAACCAGTTCCCATTGCCGTAAACAAACTTCTTATTTCCTCATTGGCAAGGATTTTATCCATAGTTGCTTTTTCAACATTCAAAATTTTACCACGAATCGGTAAGATTGCCTGGAATTCACGATCACGGCCTGATTTAGCTGATCCACCAGCAGAGTCTCCTTCGACGATAAAGAGTTCATTTTGACTGGCATTATTTGATGAACAATCCGCTAGTTTACCAGGTAAATTAGAAATTTCAAGACCAGACTTCTTACGGGTTACTTCACGTGCACGTTTTGCAGCAATTCTAGCTTTTGAAGCCAAGATTCCTTTTTCTACAATTTTACGAGCAACCTGAGGATTTTCAAGGAGAAAACGTTGAAAAGCATCACTAAATAAACGGTTGGTGATTTTGACAACTTCCGAATTACCTAATTTTGTTTTTGTTTGACCTTCAAACTGAGGATTCGGGTGTTTTACAGAGATAACAGCCGTTAAACCTTCACGAACATCTTCACCAGTTAAATTATCCTCATTTTCTTTAAGGATTTTATTCTTCTTAGCATAATCATTAATAACACGTGTTAAAGCCGTTCTGAAACCTTGCTCATGTGTACCACCTTCGTGAGTATGAATATTATTAGCAAAACTCATCACGTTTTCATGGTAGCCTGTTGTGTACTGCATTGCGACTTCAACAGCAATGCCATCCATCTCACCATCAGTAAAAATAGGATGGTCAATAATAACATCTTTTTTCTCATTCAAGAATTCAACATAACTTGAAATACCACCTTCATAAAGATAATCTTTCTTTTGCTCTATTCCAGAACGTTTATCTGAAATAGAGATGCGTAATCCTCGATTTAAAAATGCTAACTCTTGAATACGTTTAGCTAACTTGTCAAAGTCAAATTCAGTTGTTTCCGTAAAGATTTCAGGATCTGGCGTAAAATGCACAGTTGTCCCTGTTAAATCAGTTTCACCAATAATTTTCAAGTCATCATAAACGACTCCACGTTTAAACTCTTGATAATGAATACTTCCATTTTTATAGACGCGAACATCTAATTGCGTTGACAAGGCATTAACAACAGATGAACCTACGCCATGTAGTCCACCTGAAACTTTATAGCCGCCACCGCCAAACTTACCTCCAGCATGGAGAACTGTAAAGACTGTTTCAACTGCAGGGCGACCTGTTTTAGCTTGAATATCGACGGGAATTCCACGCCCATCATCAACGACAGTGATAGAATCGTCTTCTTCAATAAACACTTCAATATGACTCGCAAAACCAGCCAATGCTTCATCTATAGAATTATCAACAATTTCCCACACCAAATGATGGAGTCCTTCTTTAGAAGTCGATCCAATATACATACCTGGGCGCATACGAACGGCTTCGAGACCTTCTAAAACCTGAATTTGACTGGCATCATATTCTTGAGCATTTCCGTTTGACTGTTTTATTTCTTCAACCATTTAATTTACTATCTCCAAAAGGGACTGATTTTCTTGGACTAATAAGCTTTCAAGGCCTGCTCCTTGTCCTGCCTGTTTATCGATTTCCCTGTCACCGATAACTAAGGCGTTTGTAATATCATACTTGTTAATTAAATAAAGGATACTCTCTGGATCTGGCTTTCTCTTAAACCCTTCTTCTGAAGTGACGACCTCAGTAAAATACTCTAATAGATTAGCATGTGATAGCAGATAAATAACTTGTCTATCACGATGTGAAACTAAAAAATTCCGGCCCCCATCAGCTACAATCTTCCTTAATATTTCCTTTGCACCGCTTTTCCAAATTGGATTAGCCAAAGCCTGCGCTTCATTTAATTTATAAAAATGCAGAAAATGTGGTTCATAGGGAGCAAATGTAGTAATGGCTATCGCTGTAGATTCTTTAAGTTTTGAAAAAACAGCATCATGACTGGCGGAAAGATTAAACTCCTCTAAAGTCTTAAGGAATGCAAGAGTCGAAGTCTCATAATTATCAAGGAGAGTTCCACCTAAGTCCCAAATATAATCCTTATAATTCATACCCTTTATTGTAACATATTTTACTGTATTTTTATAGTATATAACGCAAAAATAAAGATGGTCTGTCACTACAACAAACCATCTTTATTAATCATATTTATATGAACGACGAAGCTCTGCTTGACTCTGCTTTTCTCGATCTAGTTCATATTGAAAATTCATCGATAAAATCAAACCGACTCCAATTAAATTAGATATCAACGATGATCCCCCTTGGGATATAAAAGGTAACGGAATCCCTGTCAAGGGTAAAATACCTATGGCTGCCCCAATATTTTCAAAAATATGGAATAAGATCATCATAATAAAACCTGTTGAGATATAAGTATAGAATAGATTATTCGAAGCCAGTGTTAATCGCAACATTCTATAAATTAATAATAAATACAATACTAGCAATAGGGCCGCCCCAATAAAACCAAAATTCTCAGCAATAACCGTAAAAATCATGTCACTTTCTCTTACTGGAACTGGTAAATCAACACGATTAAATCCTTTCCCAAAAAATCCACCACTACCTATGGAAACCATGCTTTGTGTTTGTTGATATGCGATTGTTTCAGAAAAATCAAAAGGGGTTAACCAAGCTGAAATCCGATTAATTTGGTAGGTATCCATCCCCAACTTAAATAAAAATTCTTTGCCTTGCGGCAAGAAAAAAAATGATAAAAAATGCTAATGCAGCAATTAAAAAGAAGGCAATTAGAGGTAGGATGAACCACCAACTAATTCCTGATACTAATATAACACCTGCTAAAATTGCAATGAATACCAAAGCTGTTCCAAAATCTTTTTGCAAGGCTAATAACATTAATACTGGAATTGAAAGTAAGATGTAAGCTAATATTAATTTCCAATCGTCTGAAAGTTGATGGCTTTCTTTTTTCCCTTTAAACCAAACTGTTAACCTCGCCAAAGCTAAAATAAAGGAAATTTTCATAAATTCTGAGGGCTGGAACAAGGTCACGGAACCAATAGTTACCCAGTTCTTAGCACCTGTTGCCGCGACTAGCTGAGGGCTATAAAAAATCAAGGGTAGAATCATCAGTCCTATACCTAAGATATATAAGAAGGGGGTTAATTTCCATAATAAGCTTCTGCTAAAAAACATCAGAATGAATGCAAATATGGCCCCAAATCCAACCCATAGTGCTTGTTGCATCATGACTTTTGACACATTCTGTGGGTAATCATTAAACGTAGCAACATATACTGAGAAAAGACCTATAACAATCAGACAAAATACTGGCCAAACAATGCCATAATCAATCTTACTGTCTAATCTAGTTTGTCTTTTAAACATCACACACCCACTTTCTCATCATGCTTTCTCTTTAACTAAATGAAAAAGACCAAAAAATGGTCTCTTCTAATGGCCCCTGCTGGAATCGAACCAGCAACTACTCCTTAGGAGGGAGTTGTTATATCCATTGAACTAAGGAGCCGTAAGGTATAAGTACCTTATCTATTTTAGCTTAGAAATTCTTGAATTGCAAGAGCTAGCAGTTACTCTTTTTGACTTTGACGATAGTTTTCCATCTTCTTTCGAAAGAGTTGTCCATTAGTTGGCGGTGTGATTGTCACAGCATTTGCTCCTGCTTCAATAACCTCAAGAATGGACTCTTCGGTTGGACCACCTGTTGCCATAATAGGAAAATCCGGAAACTCTTTTCTTATTTTGCGAACAATATTTGGAGTGTCAATCCCTCCACTTATATTTAAGATATCAACACCAGCTTCAATACGACTTTTGATATCTGTGCATTCAGAAACGACTGTATAAATAATTGGTATATCAATAATTTGTTCAATCGTGTTAATCGTATCAACTTTTGTAGGGGCATTAACAACGACCGCATAGGCTCCTTCCGATTCTGAAAATAAACTCATATTTGCTGAACGATATCCCGTTGTGAGGCCACCGCCAACACCAGCCAATACTGGAACTGAGGAAACTAACATAATACTTTTTAGAATTGCTGGATTAGGGGTAAATGGATAGACAGCTAAAATAGCATCTGCATTGTGATTAGCAATGATTGACACATCTGTACTAAATAATACAGACCTGATACGCCGCCCATAAATATAGATACCTGAGCACTGATTGATAACATCTGGCATTCTGATAATTTCTTGTCTTAAATCAGACATGACGATAGGAGCATTTTCTTTTGAAATTTTCATATTCTTCCTCAAATAATTAGAGTTGTTCATTCATTTTATCATAGGTTGTAACTAACTAATCTACAAAAAGTTTAATAGATGACAATTTTTCATTATCACAACTTAATTGGTAGTGATTTAACGCTATCTTTTAAGTTAGTTGAGGACTATAATCTTGGTCAAAAAAAGTTACATATCTAGCCCACCATTTTTTATTTTTAGATTCGGGCAACAACCGTCTTGGCAAAAAAGAAAAACCTCACCTGTAATCAAGTGAGGTTTAGTTGAACTCGCCCTAAATTTCCTCAAAAATCTCGCAATGTCTTTGAAGTCTACCGACTTCTTCAGCATTATTTGCATTTTTTTCGAAAATTTTAGACGGGCTCTGTATCCTGAATTGAACTCGGGCTGAAATCTAGGAAAAAAGAAAAACTGCCGTATGACTTGGTCACTTTGGCAGTTTCCTATTTTTCTGTCGATTTCTAGACGCCCTAGGTATCTTAGATTAACGACGGATTTCTTTGATACGTGCTGCTTTACCTTGTAATGCACGTAAGTAGTAAAGTTTAGCACGACGGACTTTACCGTAACGAACAACTTCAATTTTATCAACACGTGGTGTGTGGATTGGGAAAGTACGTTCTACACCGATACCGCCTGAGATTTTACGAACTGTGTACATTTCTGAGATCCCTTGACCTTTACGTGCAATAACTACACCTTCAAAGATCTGGATACGTTCGCGAGTTCCTTCGACAACTTTCGCGTGAACGCGAACAGTGTCACCAGCGCGGAATGCAGGGATGTCAGTACGAAGTTGACCTTCAGTCAAACTTTGGATTAATGGATTCATTTTATATTCTCCTATCTTACCAATCATAAGTACTTGTCTCAGCGGATTAGCTTATTTACGTGTGTCCATTACACACAAAATTCATTCTACCATATTTCACAACTACTGTAAAGTTAATTTATGATAAGATTAACTCTAGTTTTTCTCCTTACCATTCCATCAGTTCCTGACCGCCATAGATGCTATTTTTTCTATTAAGAATATAAGCTGTCGCTACTACTAAAAAGTAAGCTAAAAAATTACCGCCGCCAAAAACCTCTAAACCAATGAAGATAGGTGCCAACATGGTATTGGTAGCACTTGCAAAAACAGCTATATAACCTAGCGCGGCAACTAAAGCAACTGGTAAGCCAAACAAGGGAGCAAGGACGAAACCTAGTGAGGCACCAATAGCAAATAATGGCGTAACCTCTCCACCTTGGAAGCCAGCAGAAATCGTTAAAACTGTTAATAACAACTTTAACAACCAGTCATAAGTATAAATAGCCTGTCCAGAAAAAGCATTGGCAATTAAGTTTGTTCCTAAACCGGTGTAGCGCCCTAAGTGTAAGATAAGTAACAACAGGGTTAAACATAAGCCGATACTTGCAATTCTGACATAAGGATTTGGTATTTTTGTTACCAAGTAAGCTTTCAAACGAGATAGTAAAATAGCAAAGCTATTTCCCACTAGTCCAAAAACAGTACCTAAAATGATTAATTTTAGAAAAATGATTGGAGAAATGCTTTGCACTACTCCAATTGGGGCAGTGAATTTTTCCAGACCTAAGACATGAGAGGTTCCTGAAGCAGTAAAAGCCGCAATCAGGCAGGAAATAGGGCCAGATAACTTAAATTATTCAACACTAAAACTTCTAAAGCAAAAAAGACAGCTGCAATTGGTGTTTGAAAGAGTCCAGCAAACCCTGATGCCATCCCCAAGACAAGAAAAATGCGCGAGCTATTCTCAACCTTCACCCATGAATGGCAATAATGGGAAACTGTGGCACCTATTTGAACAGCTACTCCTTCACGACCAGCACTTCCTCCAAATAGATGGGTCAACCATGTTGAAATGATTACTAATGGTACTAAAACAAGTGGCAAGTCCTTTTCTTTTCCTTGACCAACGTGAAAGACCAGTCCCATTCCTTTACTAGCTCTGCCACTAAATTTTTGGTAAAGAGTAGTCATCACTAATCCTGCAAGAGCTAAAAATGGTAAAAGCAGTATGAGATGACGGCTACGAAACTCCGAAATCTGTAATAAAACTGATCCAAAAACAAAATCCAATAGCCCAACTAGCAAACCAATGATTAGGGCAAGGACTGATAAGATAAGAATTGTCTGAATCGATTTGTTTTGATGCTGATTGATGGTTTTAATCATTGAAATCACCTGTTAAATATTGCGTTTGATAATGTCTAGAGGCTGCCATAATTCCCTCAAAACTTTCTAGGACAGCATCAACATAAGCAAGATTAGAAACCTGTTTTCTAATATCTTCCAGTATGAATTGCTGACGCTCTTCGTCTAAAACTGGAATCTGATGCTGACGCTTATAAGCCATAACATGATCAACCAAGCTTACTCTTTTTTCAATTAGTTGCACCAAATCACTATCTATTTGATCAATTTCTTTTCTAATTAACTCTAATTCCATCTTAACCCTTATTTTATAACTCTAAATAGTAGCAACGAAAAAAAGGTTGACGTTGAAAACTTAAAAACACAACTCGTCTCTAAAGCAATCAGACATCTAACCTTTAATTCATTAAGCCAATAAATTTTCTGCCGCATTGGAGATCTCCTCAGCAAAAGCTTCTAAATTAGCAATATCTTCATCTTCTGCAGCTAAATCAACTTTGACTGATGCTGCACCTTTGATGGCACCTGTTAAGGCAAATTGTTCTTCAAATTCATCTACTGACTTACAGAAGTAATCATAAAATGTATCTCCAGAACCAACAACACCATATATGCGATCTGATAAATCAAGATCTTGTAAATCTTCGTAAAAATCTACAATCTCATCAGGTAAATCACCATCACCATAGGTATAAGTTGCAACAATCGCAATCTCTGCATCTTCAAAATCTGAAGCATCTACTGCTGTGCATTCGTCTACGTCAACATCATGACCGAGTTCTGTTAACTTATTAGCAACGATATCGGCAATCTCTTCTGTATTTCCCGTCATACTGGCATAAACGATTTTTACTATGGCCATATTTTCCTCCAAAAATAACTAAACTGCATTAATTTTATCATATTTTGCGGAGAAAATCACTAGTAGATTATAGATATGGACTATATAATTCTTTTAATTTTTTAAGTACTACTTTTTTCTCTTGGTCACTAGCAAAGGATGCTTCAATTGCATTTTGATTATGACGGTAAAAATCTGCAACACTAGTTCCAAAATACTGATGATAAAGGTTATATTCTTTTGTTAACGTCGTATCAGAAACCGTTCGATTATCTGTATTGATACTTAGCATCACACCTGTAGCTTCCATTAATAAGTAAGGAAAGTCTGCGATGGTCTTAGCTGCTTTGATTTGAAGGTTACTTGTTAAACAGAGCTCTGCAGTGACCTTTTTTGCTTTCATTTGCTTTAAGAGTTCTGGATTATCAGTAACTGCTGTTACATGACCTAGTCGCTTGACATCAAGTTCCAAAGCTTGTGCGATATAATTTGCACAGCCACACTCACCCGCATGTAGGGTGAAAGGTAAGCCTAATTTAGTCGTTTCACGAATAATGGCAGCTAAGTATTCCGGTGGGAAATCAAGCTCGTTTCCGGCAAAATCAAATCCCACCACCCCTTTTTCAGCCCATCGAATAACATGATTAAAAACTGTTTTTGAAAGTAACAAAGATGATTGGCGAATCCCACAAACGATTAGTTTAACTAAAATGCCAAAATCGGACTCTGCTTTTGGGCACCATCTAACACAGCTTCCATAATTTGATCAAGTGTCAACCCTTCATCCATAGACAGCTCTGGTGCAAAACGAATTTCCATATAAATAACACCTTCGTTAGCAGCAGCTTTTGCCAAATCATAGGTAGCTAATGCTAAATTTGCAAAAGTGGTCGAACAACATCAAATGTTTCTAAATAGTCCATCAATGATGTTATTGATTTTGGAGCAGTAACAAGTTTTCGTAGCTCTTCATCAGCTTTGGGAAGAGAGATATTGGCCATCCTAGCTAATACCTTGATTGTTTCAAACGGAATGGACCCATCCAAGTGGCAATGTAACTCCGTTTTAGCTTTTTAATATCATAACAAATGATTTTGTAAAATCAAGACTTTTTTATAATTTTTAAATAAATCGTTAGTAAATAGGACAAAACTTGATAAAAAACAGCTAATTCCATCCTAATTTTATCCAACAAAAACGAATAATTGCTACTATTGTATCCCAAAGATGCTAAATTTTTGTAGTTAACGTGATAATTTGTTATGATAATCCTAATTAGTAATAACAGAAAGGATAAGCCTATGACAACTTATCAATTACCAAAAGTTTGGACAAATACATATAAAATCCAAGGGTCAAACCAAGAAACTGCTGGCAGCCGTTTTGAACAAGTTTTACCAAAAGGTGAAAATCCTTACCAATTATATACCCTAGGAACACCTAATGGCATAAAACCTATTATCCTGTTTGAGGAACTAAAGGAAATTGGTAAATCAGGTGTCAGTTATGATGCTTTCAAAATTAGTTTAGCTAATCAAGAACAATTCGGTAGTGACTTTACTAAGATTAATCCCAATTCAAAAATCCCCGCTTTATTAGACCTGACTGAAGCCGAAGAACTAAATGTCTTTGAATCAGCTAATATTCTTCTTTATTTAGCTGAAAAACACGGAGCATTTATCAGCAAAAATCACGCTACGAGAACCCAAGAATTAAATTGGCTCTTCTGGCAAACTGGTGCTGCACCATTCGTCGGTGGTGGGTTTGGTCACTTCTTCCATTATGCACCGGAAAAGTTAGAATACCCTATCGACCGTTATACCATGGAAACAAAACGCCAATTAGATTTATTGGACCAAGAATTAGCTAAAAGACCTTACATTGCTGGTCAAGACTACAGTATCGCAGATATTGCTATTTGGTCATGGTATGGTCAATTAGTACAAGATAAACTATATGATAATGCAGCTGAGTTTTTAGACGGTCAGACTTACAAAAACCTTAATCAATGGGCAGAAAAAATTGCACAACGCCCTGCAGTTAAACGCGCTCTGGAAGTCTCACTAAAAGATATTAACTAACCGTTTTGTCGTCCCACCTCCGCAAAGTTGAGCAGGGTTATAAAAGGTGATTTTCAACGTGTTAGAGCCCACTCAACCACTGCGTCATACATATACAGCAGTCTACAAAAGAAAAGAAGCTTAGACAAAAGTCCTCTGCTTCTTTTTTTTGTAAAAAATTTACCTTTATATTGCATTCCCATTACTTGTGGTATACTATTAAAAAGACTTTTTAAGAGGTAAGGTGATATTATGAATTGGTGTATTAAAGCATTTGACCAACTTACTAGAGATGAGTTATTTGTCATTCTAAAAGAGCGGGTTGCCGTTTTTGTTGTGGAACAAGCCTGTGCATATCCCGAAATTGATGATCTTGATCAACATTCTGTCCATGTTTTCAAACAAGACAGTTCAGGTCAATTATTAGCCTACTGCCGCATCATTCCCACTGAAGAAATGATGAAGCTGGGCCGAGTACTAACAACTGAATCTGCCAGAGGTAAAGGTTTAGGACACGAATTGGTTGCAACTGCGCTTAGCTATTGCCAAGAAAATTCCCCACACTTACCAGTCTATGCGCAAGCACAAGCCCACCTACAAGACTTCTATGACCAGTTTGGCTTTAAAGCTACTTCTGAAGTCTATTTAGAGGACAATATCCCACATATTGATATGATGAAAGAGAACGATTAAGAATGACTATTTACAAAGAAATCCTAGAGCAAATTAGGAAATATCAAACGATTATTATTCACCGTCACAAGAATCCCGACCCAGATGCTATTGGTAGTCAGGCTGGATTAAAGGAAATCATAACAGTTAATTTCCCTGACAAAAAAGTGCTCATTACAGGTTACGATGAACCAAGCTTAGATTGGATAGCAATGATGGATCAAGTCCAAGACAGTGACTACCGTGATGCACTAGTCATTATTACAGATACTGCTAATCAACCACGAATTGATGATGATCGTTTCTTGCAAGGGAATGCCACCATCAAAATTGACCATCACCCAAATGATGATAGTTATGGTGATATTTGCCATGTTGATACCTCAGCATCAAGTACCAGTGAGATTATCGCCGACTTCGCTTTCACAATGAACTTAAATCTATCCAGTTTAGCAGCAAAATTACTTTATGCTGGAATTGTCGGAGATACTGGCCGTTTCCTTTATCCTGCAACAAGTAGCAAAACTTTCTTAATTGCTAGTAAATTACGCCAATACGACTTTGACTTCTCTGCCATTGGACGACAAATGGATTCTTTCTCATTAAAAATTGCTAAGCTGCAAGGTTATATATTTGATAACCTCGAATTGGATGAAAATGGAGCTGCACGAGTTGTGCTGACGCAAGACATTCTCAAAGCTTTTGATATCACAGATGCAGAAAGCTCTGCTATTGTCTCAACGCCTGGAAAGATAGACCTCGTTCAGGCTTGGGCAATCTTTGTTGAGCAAGCTGACGGGCACTACCGTGTCAGAATGCGTAGCAAAACTAAAGTTATCAATGAGATTGCTAAAAGACACCATGGAGGAGGACATCCATTAGCTAGTGGAGCTAACTCCTATAGTCTTGAAGAGAACGAAGAAATTTACAAAGAGATTAAAGACTTACTAGCAGATTAAATTTATTCGTCTAAAAAGCTTGTCAAACAGATCTATTTTTGTTACACTAGTTGAGTTAATAACTATGGGGCACAAGTGCCATGGCAGAAAGGAAATATTTTTAAGATGAGAAAAGACATTCATCCAGATTATCGTCCAGTTGTATTCCTTGATACAACTACAGGTTACCAATTCCTTAGCGGTTCTACTAAAAATAGTAATGAAACTGTTGAGTTCGAAGGGGAAACTTACCCACTTATCCGTGTAGAAATTTCTTCAGATTCACATCCATTCTATACTGGACGTCAAAAATTCACGCAAGCAGACGGACGCGTGGACCGTTTCAACAAAAAATACGGTCTCAAAGATGCGAACGCAGCAAAATAAGACTTACGCTTTTACTAAACATTCCCAGTTTTATGGGAATGTTTTTTTCATCTCTTTGACATGAACTACCATTCTATCAATTAAGTTAAAGAATCAAAACAAATCATTGTAAGCGTTTTATAAATCTGGTAAAATAGCTATAAGGAGGAAATTCAGATGAAAGCATTTATTATTAGTATCTTAAAAGAAAATGAACCCCTTGAAATTACCTTTGTAACAGGTGAAAAAATGGTTGCCATTAAAGTAGCTAATGAAATGGAGTTTGATCCTACTGCTATTGAATTAATCACTGAAGACCATCATAGAAATGTATTAATCAATTTACGCAATATTGTCTTTGCAACTCCAAAAGATTTCTAATTTTATGTAAAAATACTTGTCCAAAAAATGAAATCATGCTATTATTTCTCTAAAGAGGGAGGTCATATCATGACAAAAGAAACAAAAAAAGAAGAACTGTATACCATTAGTGGGAAAGTAAAACAAACTCAAGCATCAGAAAAGAAAACGAACTAAGCACACAACCACCAAAGACTTTAGCAAAATCAGCTAAGGTCTTTTTGTTAAGACAATCATAACCACCCGAAAACGGGTGGTTTAGTCCAGGGCTATAAGCCCAAATAACTAGCCAGCGCCTAAAGACGCTGGCTTTCACTTTGTTCAAGCCTCATTGCTTTTGACTCGTCACCGGCCTCTCAAAGAGGCATTTGTATTACTTACTATCATCCCTAAAGGGATTCTCATATTCTTTGACACTCAATTTATCTAAGGCTATATCGTGTTTTTTTGTTCTTGAATATATTTTTTTATTGTAGCTTCATTTAATCCAACCCTACTAACATAATAGCCTTCTTCCCCAAAATGTCGATTACCAAATTTGTATTTCAGATTGGCGTGTTTGTCGAACATCATAAGTG
>NZ_JRQN01000029.1 GCF_000785785.1 Streptococcus uberis | reverse complement strand
CATAGCTCAGTTGGTAGTAGCGCATGACTGTTAATCATGATGTCGTAGGTTCGAGTCCTACTGGCGGAGTAAATTGAGATAGGCTTGCCTATCTTTTTTTATGAGTTACTTGCATTTTTTAGGATAAAGGTGTAAGATAATTCTAGTAATCAAAAGTAAGCACCCTTAGCTCAACTGGATAGAGTACCTGACTACGAATCAGGCGGTTAGAGGTTCGACTCCTCTAGGGTGCATCTTTTTATATGAATGAGTCTGGGAGAAATATTCTCAGACTCTATTTTTTTATAGATTTATATAGTAGCGCAGTTGTTGAGTGGGCTCTAATACCTTGAAAATCAACTGTTACAGTCCTACTCAACTTTGCAGTGGTGGGATGATAAAATCAAATTTCTGTGAAAATTCCGATTTTTGTCCCACTCTCATTTTTTGTTTTGAGTAGTGATTACTATCTATTGATACTAATATATTTTTGGTTTTGTTTAGATATCAAAGTTCGTTTCTACAAAAAAACATGTCTTCAATTGGACATGTTTCGTTATAATTAGTTTATTATTCAAAAAATGCATGGTAAAGAGCTTTTATTGCTTTTTTTTCATCTTTAGTATTGACAACAAACATTACAGAGAACTCACTTGAACCTTGTGAAATCATAGCTAAGTTAATTTTACTTTCAGATAAGGCTTTAGTCGCAGTTGCAGTTACACCAACATGACTTTTCATTTGCTCACCAACAATCATAATGATAGATAACTCTTTAGTGATTGAAACTTCGTCAACTTCTAATTTATGAACAAGGTAGTTGATAATTTCTTGTTCTTTGATAGGTGTTAATTCTCTTTCTCTAATGACAATTGATAGATCATCAATACCAGTAGGCATGTGTTCCCATCTTATGTTTAAGTCTTCAAGGATTTGAAGGACTTTGCGACCAAAACCGACTTCTCTATTCATCAAATATTTTGTCATATTAATGGAAACAAATTTATCATCTCCAGAAATACCGACAACAGGTGAGTGTTCAGCTTTGTGTTCTAAAACGATTTGGGTACCTGGGTGTTCTGGGTTATTTGTATTTTTGATGACGAGTGGTATTTTTCCTCTGTATACTGGAATCAATGCTTCATCATGTAAGACTGAAAATCCAGCGTAAGCCAATTCTCGCATTTCTTTAAAAGTTAATGCTTTGATTGATTTTGGGTTGTCAATTATACCTGGGTGAGCTGCAAATATACCATTGACATCTGTAAAGTTTTCATAGAGATAAGCACCGACACCAGCAGCTATTAATGAGCCGGTAATGTCTGATCCACCTCTAGAAAAAGTACAGATATTGTTTTCTTCAGTGACACCAAAAAATCCTGGAATGACAAGAACACCTTCAAATTCAGTGAGTGCTTCAATTTTATTATAACTTGAAGGTAATATTCTGGCATTTTGAGGTTCGTCTGATACTATAAGTCCTGCTTTTTTGGGATGTATATATCTTGCTTTAATCCCATTACTTCTGAAAAATGCAGCAATAAGTTTTGCATTATTGTTTTCACCAGCAGCTAAAAAGGTATCGTAGAGATAAGGGTTGTTTTCAATCGGTAAGTTGGCTAAATTGTTTATTGATTCTTGAATATCTTCAGCAATTTTTGATTCTAACTCTAAGTCTTGACAAATTGTATTAAAACGGTCAAATATCCATTCTTGATGTTTACTTAGATCATCATTAGTAACGTAGGCATCATGGTAAGCTATCAAGGCATCTGTGATTTTTGTATCATCAGCATCACGTTTACCGGGTGCTGAAACGATGACAAATTTTCTATCATTATCAGATTTTACAATGTTCAATACTTTTTTAAGTTGTTGAGCAGAGGCTAATGAACTACCGCCGAATTTAGTAACTTTCATATCTTTATCCTTTTTTTATATTAGGAATAATTATAACAAAATACTAGGTTCTTGTCAGTAAGTTTGGTAAATATGTTCAATTGCTTTCCTTGCAATTCTGTATGGGGACAGGTTTTAAAAAAATAGAAGTTACATTTGCTTGAAAGATGATAGAATAGAGCCATGACGAGATATAAAGCTATTATTTCTTATGATGGAACAAATTTTTCTGGCTTCCAAAGGCAAAGCCAGATGCGTTCTGTACAAGAAGAAATTGAAAAAACATTTTGTAAATTATACAAAGGACATGAAATAAAAATTCATGGAGCTGGTAGAACGGATTCTGGAGTCCATGCTTATGGACAGGTCATTCATTTTGATTTACCTATAGAACGCGACGTAGAAAAACTAAGGTTTGCATTTGATACACAAACCCCAGATGATATTGATTTTATTAAAGTTGAAAAAGTATCAGATGACTATCATTGTAGGTATTTAAATCATCAAAAAACATATGAATTTTTAGTTGATATTGGCCGACCAAAAAATCCCATGATGCGAAACTATGCAACGCATTTTCCTTATCCAATAGAAATTGGCAGAATTGAAGAAGCTATCAAAGACTTGGTAGGAACTCATGATTTTACAGGTTTTACTGCAGCTGGAACTTCTATTGAAAATAAGGTTAGAACTATCTATGAAGCCAAACTCTCATTTGATGCACAAAGAAATTTTATTGTTTTTACTTTCACTGGAAATGGTTTTTTATACAAACAAGTAAGAAATATGGTTGGGACTTTATTAAAAATTGGCAATAACAGGATGCCAATAGACCAAGTTCAACATATTTTGGAAAAAAAGGATCGTCAATTGGCTGGTCCGACTGCTGCAGGTAATGGCTTATACTTAAAGGAGATTAGATATGAGGACTAATCTACTTGCAATTGCTGGCAATGATATTTTAAGTGGGGGGGCTTACAAATTGACATTCTCACTAGCCATCAATTAGGTGCTTTCCCATTTCTGGCTCCTACGTGTTTGACAACAATTAGTGAGGAAAAATTTAACATTTATCCCACTGAACTCACAATCTTTAAGGAGCAACTCAGCTCATTAAATGATGTTCCTTTTTCTGCTATTAAAATTGGGCTTTTGCCAACACCAGAAATTGTGAAAGCTACTGCTGATTTTATAAAGGGAAAAGAAGCAACCAAAATTGTCTTGGATCCTGTTCTAGTTTTTAAGGAGAATCAAGATGAAACAGTTGTGGAAATGGCAGAGCAACTTAAAGCGATGTTTAGCTTAGTTGATATTATTACGCCTAATTTAAAAGAAGCAGAGTTGTTATCAGGAGTAACCATTACAGACGAGAAATCAATGATAATGGCATCGAATCACTTGTTAGAATTAGGGGCTAATTGTGTCGTGATAAAAGGAGGCAATCGATTAGTTAGTGATCGAGCCTAGATTTATATCGGGATAAAAATAAGTGGTTTATTTTAGAAAAACCGATTATCAATAAAAATAATAATGGTGCGGGATGTACCTTTGCAACAGCTATTGCTACTTATTTATCAAAAGGTATTGAAAAAGAAAAAGCTGTTGAACTGTCTAAAGATTTTGTTTATCGAGCCATTAACAATTCAAATGAATACGGAGTAAGTATCACATGAAAAAATTATCTACAAAAGAAATGACATTATTATCAATTTTAACTGCATTAACAATTATCCTAGGGAAGTTTGTTAGTATTGGGACTCCAACAGGCTTTTTAACTTTGTTAGATGCAGGGATTTATTTTACAGCCTTTTATTTGGGTGCTAAGGAGGGAATGATTGTTGGAGGGATATCTGGATTCCTCATTGATTTGATTTCTGGCTACCCCAATTGGATGTTGTTTAGTTTACTTGCTCATGGTTCTCAAGGCTATTTTGCAGGATTGCAAGGCAAGAAGAAAGTACTTGGTTTAATTCTTGCATCGGTTTCTATGGTTGGTATATACTTTCTTGTTGCCATTCCGATGTATGGACTTGGAGCTGCCTTAGGTGGCGTATTGGGGAATGTTGGACAGAACTTCTTAGGAATGGTTGTTGGTTATATCATCTTTATCGTATTTTCAAAGATACAAGCAAAATAAGTATTATTTAGGGGAATTAAGATGGAACTGGATCAATTAGAAAAAGAAACGAAATCAATTGTATTAGATATCGTAGAACGAAGTGCTATCAAAAAGGGTCAAGTCTTTGTACTTGGTCTTTCCTCAAGTGAAGTACTTGGTGGACGAATCGGAAAAAATTCCAGTTTAGAAATTGGTGAGTGTATTGTAAGAGTTATTTTGGATGTTTTGAGTTCAAGAGGGATATATCTGGCTGTTCAAGGCTGTGAGCATGTGAATCGAGCACTTGTTGTGGAAGAAGCTGTGGCTGAAGAAAAACAATATGAAATTGTTAATGTCATTCCAACTTTACATGCAGGTGGAAGTGGGCAATTGGCAGCTTTTAAATGGATGTCCTTACCAGTTGAGGTGGAAGAAGTAGTGGCTCATGCAGGTCTTGATATTGGGGATACATTTATTGGAATGCATGTAAAAAGGGTACAAGTGCCATTAATTCCAATTCAACGTGAATTAGGTGGGGCTCACGTCACAGCACTTGCAAGCCGTCCTAAATTAATAGGCGGTGCAAGAGCTGAATATAAGACAGACAAGATTCGTAAAAATTGATATCTAAAAAAGGTAATTTGAAATGGAATTACCTTTTTTAACTTATTTTTGAAAGCCTGGATAAGATTGTGAAGTTGGCAGCGAAATGCCTTTAGCTAATAATGCTTCTTGGTAAAGTTTGTAGAAGGTTGAATAAATCATAAATTGTTGCCCATTTTCAGTAAAAATTGCCACCCGGTAGATAAATTGTCCATTTGCATTGATTTGAGGACCTAAAATATTTGGTTGGTTAATGATTTGTGGGTAATTTTTAACTTCAGAGTTATTGACAGCTGTTATGATTTGATTAACTTCTTCTAGATTACTTGTAGAATATAAGGGAATTTCAATTAATGCTCTCATATTTCCACGCGACTTGTTACTAACTACAACGATACTGCGATTAGGTACAAAATGTAGTGTGCCATCAAAGCCTCTAATTTGAGTTGTTCTAATCCCTACACTTGCTATTGTTCCTTCCACGGTTGCAATAGATACAGAGTCACCAACTTCAAATTGATTTTCAAAAAGAATGAAAAAGCCATTTACGACATCCGATAAAAAGCCTTGAGCTCCTAAACCGATTGCTACTCCGGCAATTCCAGCACCTGCTAGAAGACTAGACACGGGGATATCTAATAAACTTAAGACCCAATAAATAAGCAAAAAATAGAGGGCGTAATTTAAAAGATTATGCATCAGTTTAGACAGTGTCCTCTTACGTGCTTCACTTTGTCTTGGGAATGAGAATGATTTATTAGCAACTTTCTCAAACAAGCGATTAGCAATTTCTTTAAAAATGAAAAAGAAAACCAGTAATAAAATGAGTGAGATTGTCTTAGTTAATAAAGTAAAGAGTAACTCTTCAAGGTGAAGGTGTTCAATATATTTGAGAATAAGTGTCATTAGAAATCCTTTCTGTCCTTGTTAGTTTATCAAAAAATCATAAAAAAAAAAACTAAGGGGGAAAATATTTAAGAATGCGTAAAAGTATCTCTTCTTCCTGCACAAAAAACTTTAAAATAGAGGTAATTTGTGATAGAATGAACTGTATCTAAATTATTTTAAGGAGAAATGACTTAATGTCTACATCATTTGAAAACAAAGCTACTAACCGTGGCGTTATTACATTTACAATTGGTCAAGATCAAATCAAACCAGCTCTTGATCAAGCATTTAATAAAATTAAAAAAGATTTAAATGTACCAGGTTTCCGTAAAGGTCATATGCCTCGTCCACTATTCAACCAAAAATTTGGTGAAGAAGTACTTTACGAAGATGCATTAAACATAGTTTTACCATCAGCTTACGAAGCAGCTGTAGCTGAATTAGGACTTGAAGTTGTTGCTCAACCAAAAATTGATGTTGTTTCAATGGAAAAAGGTCAAGATTGGACAATTAATGCTGAAGTTGTAACAAAACCAGAAGTTAAACTTGGTGATTACAAAGATTTAGCTGTAGCAGTTGAAGCTTCAAAAGAAGTGACTGACGAAGAAGTTGACGAAAAAATCGAACGTGAACGTAAAAACCTTGCTGAGCTTGTTGTTAAAGAAGATGTAGCTGCAGAAGGGGACACTGTTGTGATTGACTTCCTTGGTTCAGTTGACGGTGTTGAATTTGACGGCGGAAAAGGTGATAACTTCTCACTTGAACTTGGTTCAGGTCAATTTATCCCAGGATTTGAAGAGCAATTAGTTGGTGTTAAAGCCGGTGAAACTGTTGATGTGAATGTTACGTTCCCAGAAGAATACCAAGCAGAAGATTTAGCTGGTAAAGATGCTAAATTCGTAACAACTGTTCACGAAGTTAAAGCTAAAGAAGTTCCAGAATTAGATGATGAATTAGCTAAAGACATTGATGAAGAAGTTGAAACACTTGCCGAATTAAAAGCTAAATATCGTAAAGAACTTGAAGCAGCTAAAGAAATTGCTTATGATGATGCTGTTGAAGGTGCAGCAATTGAATTAGCAGTTGAAAACGCTGAAATTGTTGAATTACCAGAAGAAATGATTCATGACGAAGTACACCGTGCAATGAACGAATTTATGGGTAACATGCAACGTCAAGGTATCTCACCTGAAATGTACTACCAATTAACAGGTACATCTGAAGATGATTTACATAAACAATATGAAGCAGAAGCTGATAAACGTGTTAAAACTAACCTTGTTATTGAAGCAATTGCTAAAGCAGAAGGTTTTGAAGCAAGCGACGAAGAAATCGAAAAAGAAATTACTGATCTTGCAGCTGAGTACAACATGCCAGTTGAGCAAGTTCGTTCACTTCTTTCAGCTGATATGTTAAAACATGATATTGCAATGAAAAAAGCAGTTGAAGTTATTACAGATTCAGCTAAAGTAAAATAATTAGTATTAGATTGTATAGCAATCAATTGACAATTGGACTGAAATTTATTTCAGTCCTTTTTCATTGGAGGATAAGAAGATGATTTCAGCGATTGTTTTTGATATGGATGGTGTCATTGTCGATACGGAGTATTTGGACTTTCAATTACAAAGTGATTACATTTTATCCATTTCTAATAACCCTACCCCCTGACTAAAGAAGATTTTTCCTCACTAGTTGGGCGTTCAGGAGTTGATTTGCACAGAAGGATTAATCAGCTAGCTTGTACAACTCTAGGGCCAGAAGACTTTAACGCAATCTTTCAACAAATTGATCGCCAAAAATATCACCCAGAGACAATTTCTCCAATTTTTAGAAAAGAAATGGTTCAGATATTAGATTGGGCAAAATCTCAGGGGATCAAACTAGCGGTAGCATCATCTAGCCCATTGACGGCCATTCTGACGGTACTAGATACCTGTAAGATTCGACACTATTTCGATATGGTCACTTCAGGAGAGTCGTTTAAAGAGAGTAAACCAAATCCTGAGATTTATTTACACACCTTGCGTAGCCTATCTGTAAATGCAAATGAAGCTCTTGCGATTGAAGATTCTCCTTCTGGAATTGCTGCCGCTAAGGCAGCTGGCATGAGGGTCTTAGCTTATAAGGAAGAGCGGATGCTGATTGACCAGTCTGGAGCAGACGTCATTTTGGATGGTATGTCAGAAATTTATAGTTGGTTAAAAAAAGAGGCTAAGAAAGCATAGATTAACTGACAAAAGCTTTGACGAATGGCGAAAATTAGCGTAAAATGGTAAGGAATGATAAAATAAGGAGAACTGCCTTGAAATTAGACGTATTTGCGGGACAAGAAAAAAGCGAACTCTCAATGATTGAAGTTGCACGTGCCATCTTAGAAGAGCGTGGTCGCGATAATGAAATGTATTTTAGTGATCTTGTAAATGATATCCAAACTTACTTAGAAAAATCTGATGCTGATATCCGTGAAGCTTTACCATTTTTCTACACAGACTTAAATATTGATGGATCTTTTATTCCATTAGGTGAAAACAAATGGGGACTTCGCTCATGGTATGCTATCGATGAAATTGATGAAGAAATTATCACCCTAGAAGATGAAGAAGATGGTGCACCAAAACGTAAGAAAAAACGCGTTAATGCCTTTATGGATGGTGATGAAGATGCTATCGACTATAGTGATGATGATCCTGAAGATGAAGACTTCGAAGAAGAATCAGATGATGTTGAATATGATGAAGAGGATCCAGATGATGAAAAATCAGAAGTGGAATCTTATGATTCAGAATTAAACGAAATTATTCCTGAAGAAGATATTGAAGAAGTAGAAATTAACGAAGAGGATGAAGAAGACGAAGACGAAGAATAAGTCTTGAAAACAAAATCTTACCTTTTTATAAGAAAATCTATTTGACAAACGATATGATATAGTTTATATTATTATTCGGGCACCTCTTTATGAGGTCGGTTAAAGCTCCCTAATTATTAGGGGGCTATTTTTATTTTTCAAAAGTCAATTGTTCTTATTGATAAAGAGTATAAGTGCCATAGTACCCAAGAAGACTGATAGCAGAGCTGTCGCGAAAAAAGGAGTTTTTTTATTATGACAAAGTACATTTTTGTTACAGGTGGAGTTGTATCATCCATTGGTAAAGGTATCGTTGCAGCTAGTTTAGGCCGATTACTAAAAAATCGTGGGTTAAAGGTGACCATTCAAAAATTTGACCCATACATTAATATTGATCCAGGGACAATGAGTCCTTACCAGCATGGTGAGGTCTATGTAACAGATGATGGTGCAGAAACCGATTTGGACCTTGGTCACTATGAACGGTTCATTGATATTAATTTAAATAAATATTCAAATGTTACGACTGGTAAAATTTATAGTGAAGTGCTTCGTAAAGAGCGTAAAGGTGAGTATTTAGGCGCTACTGTTCAGGTTATTCCTCACATTACAGATGCGCTCAAGGATAAAATTAAACGTGCAGCTCGCACAACTGATTCTGATGTTATTATTACTGAGGTTGGTGGTACGGTAGGTGATATTGAAAGTCTGCCTTTCTTAGAAGCTTTACGCCAAATGAAGGCTGATGTTGGTTCAGATAATGTTATGTATATCCACACCACATTGTTACCCTATTTAAAAGCTGCTGGTGAGATGAAAACAAAACCTACTCAACATTCAGTTAAGGAATTACGTGGTTTAGGTATTCAGCCGAATATGTTGGTTATTCGAACTGAACAACCTGTGGAACAAGGTATTAAAAATAAATTGGCACAATTTTGTGATGTTGAGCCAGAAGCAGTTATTGAATCAATGGATGTTGAACATTTATATCAAATTCCATTAAACATGCAAGCTCAAGGTATGGATCAGATTGTCTGTGATCACTTGAAACTTGATTTACCTCAAGCAGATATGACTGAGTGGACGCAAATGGTTGATAGAGTAATGACTCTTAAGAAAACCACTAAAATTGCTCTTGTTGGGAAATACGTTGAGTTACCGGATGCTTATTTATCAGTTGTTGAAGCCTTGAAACATTCAGGTTATGTTAATGATACATCAATTGATTTAGACTGGGTAAATGCCAATGATTTAACTGCAGAAAATGCTCAGGAATTACTTGGGCAAGCTGATGGTATTATTGTACCAGGAGGATTCGGTCACCGTGGTACTGAAGGTAAGATTGAAGCGATACGTTTTGCTCGTGAAAATGATGTGCCTATGTTAGGCATCTGTCTTGGTATGCAGTTAACTTGTGTGGAATTTGCTCGTAATGTGTTACATATGGAGGGAGCTAATTCAGCTGAATTAAATCCTGATACTGATTTCCCAATTATTGATATTATGCGTGATCAAATTGATGTTGAGGATATGGGTGGCACACTTCGTTTAGGCCTTTATCCATGTAAATTAAAAGCAGGCTCACACGCAGCAACTGCATATAATAACCAAGAGGTTATACAACGTCGTCACCGTCACCGTTATGAATTTAATACAAAATTCCGTAAAGAGTTTGAAGCAGCTGGATTTGTCTTCTCTGGGGTTTCTCCTGATAATCGTTTAATGGAAATTGTGGAGTTACCAGACAAGAAATTCTTTGTCGCTGCTCAATACCACCCAGAATATCAAAGTCGTCCAAATAAAGCAGAGGAGCTTTACACTGCTTTTATTACGGCTGCGGTTAAAAATCATCTCTAAGGCTTTGCTGATGAGATAAAGAAGGACATTTGTCCAAGTGTTTAGCAACATGTTATAATGAACTAACGAGGTTATGATATGCTATCACTATTTTTACCACTCCTTGAGCGAGTTGGACTAATTATATTGTTGGCTAATCTATTAATGATTAGCCCTTTTTATAAGAAAATGATGTATGAACGAGACAAGCCTCAGGTTCGCTGGGTTTTGATAGTCACTTTCAGCATCTTTGCTATTATCAGTAATTTCACTGGTGTCTTGGTCTCTTCATCTGCTAATAGTGGCGTTGGTGGATTTGTAGCTTTGCCTGCACATAACTCGATTGCGAATACCAGAACCCTAACAATCGGTATGTCTGGCTTAGTAGGTGGCCCATTTGTCGGGATTTTTGTTGGCCTAATCTCAGGTACAGTTCGACTCCTGCAAGGTGGGACAGCCCCTCATACTTATTTCATCTCATCTTTGCTTATAGGTCTTTTTTCTGGCATAGTTGGTCGGCAATCCTTGAAGAAAAAATCTTATCCAGGTATCTGGCAAGGTAGTTTGTGCGGAGCGTTGATGGAAGTGGTGCAGATGTTATGTATCTTTATCTTCCATCCAGATAAAGCACAAGCACTGGCTTGATTCAGACAATTGCCTTGCCTATGTTAGTGGTTAATGCCTTAGGAACGGGGATATTCCTCTCAATCATCTTAGGAACCCTCAAGCAAGAAGAAAGCATGAAAGCTATCCAAACCCATGATGTTTTGAAACTCGCCAACACTACCCTCCCTTTTTTCCGTCAAGGGTTGACTTTGGAATCGGCAGAGCAGGCAGCTAAAGTTATCATGAAATACATGCGCGTGTCAGCTGTTAGTATTACTAATCGACAGTCAATTTTAGCCCATGTTGGATTGGCTAGTGACCATCATATTCCCACAAAGAAGATTATCACTGATCTCTCTAAAGAAGTGATAGAAACTGGGAAAATCCATATTGTTCGCAGTAAGAATGAAATTGGTTGTCATTACCCTGACTGCCCCTTAGCGGCAGCCATTGTTGTCCCCCTATATGTAAAAGGCAAAGTGGCTGGGACATTTAAATTATACTTTTCAGACCCAGATGACTTAACTTATGTTGAGGAACAATTAGCAAATGGGTTAGGAGATATTTTCTCCTCTCAATTAGAATTAGGTCAAATGGCTTTGGAACAAGGCTTGCTTAAGGATGCTGAAATCAAGTCATTACAGGCGCAAGTTAATCCTCATTTTCTCTTTAATGCCATTAATACCATTTCAGCCTTGATGCGGATTGATAGTGAAAAGGCTCGTTATTTATTGCTTCAATTAGGGCAATATTTCAGATCAAATATTAATTCAACACGTAAAAATGTTATTACAGTTGAAGAAGAACTAAATCATTTGAATGCTTATTTAACAATTGAACAAGCTCGCTTTCCAAATCGTTATCAGGTTGACATTAATATGCCCGATTCTTTGAAGAAAGCAAGTATACCGCCGTTTATTATTCAAATCTTAGTTGAAAATGCCTTGAAACATGCCTTCCCAGGACGGAAATCCGATAATAGGGTTTGGGTTAATTTGTCACAAATAGCAGATAATATTTTGGAACTCGAAGTTAAAGATAATGGTGAAGGGATTGCTAAGGAATTATTAGGCAAGCTTGGTCGGGAGATTGTCCCTTCAAATCGTGGGACAGGCTCAGCACTTGAAAATCTAAATCGTCGTTTAATTAGTCTTTTTGGGACTAGTGCCCATTTACAAATTGATTCAAGTCAAGAGGGAGCTTCTTTTAAAGTGTTTATCCCTCTTAAACTAATAGAAGAGGAGCAAGAATGAAGGTAGCAATAATTGATGATGAGCCTTTGGCGCGTATGGAACTTGCTTATCTTTTAGAGCAAACCAACCAAGTAGCTGATATTTATCAAGGGGAATCTATTGAAGAAGCTTTTCAAATTCTTTTAACCCATCAACCGGATCTCTTGTTTTTAGATATTCACTTGACGGATGAAAGTGGTATTGATTTAGCCAGAAAATTAACAAAGGTTCCCAATCCTCCATTAATTATTTTTGCGACAGCTTATGATAATCATGCTTTAGAGGCGTTCGAAGTCAATGCCTTAGACTATATTTTGAAGCCCTTCGAAGAAGAGCGTGTCCGCAAAGCGATTGATAAGGCCAAAGATGCTTTAATGGCTAAGGAGATTAAGGTTAACGGGGTTAGTCAAGAAAAGAATGTGTCGCGTTTGACGGTTGAAACAGATGAGCGCATTTATTTGGTGGATTTTGAGGATATCTATTACTGTGAGGTTCAGGGTAAGGAAACTACGATTTATACATGTAAAGGAACTTATACCAGTCATACGACACTTGCTGCTATCGAACGGTCCTTAAACGTGGAGCAATTTATTAAGGTACATCGGAGTTATATCATTAATGTGACTGCAATTAAGGAAATTCAGCCTTGGTTTAATCAGACTTATCAAGTTACGATGGAAAATGGTGGTAAGGTTCCGGTCAGTCGCTCATACATTAAAACGTTTAAACAGCAAGTGGGACTTTAATTTAGTATTTCAAGACCTCCTGACTGTATTTCATACCAAATAGAAAGCGTTTTACTCCAAAAAGGACCCAAGGGTTCTTTTTTTTTCTATAATTAAACCATAAAACAAGTCAAAAAAATAAAAAGGGAGTTGCTAAAATGAAAAAAACATACTCAACTATGTATCAAAGTGTATTAATTGGAACTATCGTCTTAATCTCAAAATTAATTGAGTCTTCCTTACCTTTTGTAATGCCAGCTTCAGTGATTGGTTTAGTTCTTATGTTTTTAGCCTTAACCTTTAAAATCATCAAGTTAGAACAAGTTGAAAAAATAGGTGATGGTTTAGTTAATAACATTGGTTTATTCTTTGTTCCAGCTGGTGTATCAGTAATTAATTCCTTGGGCCTATTACAAAAACATTTTGTAGCAGATATTTTTCTTATCTTTGCTTCAACTTTAATATTACTCGTTTCAACAGGTTGGATGACACAATTGGTCATGCAGCTAGAGCCTGATAAACTATTTAACTCTGGTCATGCCTATCTAAAACAAAATAACCAGTCAACAGATGCCAATTCAATGGCGAGTCAAAAAGCCTACGCTAAATAAGAAGGAGTTCAATCATGTTAGATATCATTAATTTGTTTAAAAATACCCCAATATTTGGTGTCTTGTTATCAGTTGGAACTTTCTTTTTAGGTCAAATTTTATTTAAAAAATCAAAAGGCTTCTTCTTATTTGCCCCTTTGTTCGTTGCCATGGTTTTAGGAATTGCTACCTTGAAAGCCACTGGCATTACTTTTGAGCAATATAATAAAGGGGGACAAATTATCAGTTTTTTCCTTGAACCAGCAACCATCTGCTTTGCGATTCCTTTATATAAGAAACGTGAGGTATTAAAAAAATATTGGTTACAAATTCTAGGTGGATTGTCATTGGGTAGTGTAGTTGCAGTGTATGGTATTTACTTCATATCTAGTCTTCTTCAATTAGGTAAAGTGGTTACTGCTTCAATGTTACCTCAGGCTGCTACAACAGCTATTGCTATGCCAACATCTGTGGCGCTTGGTGGCTCAGGTGAGTTAACTTCTCTGGCATGTATTCTGAATGCTGTCATTATCTATGCGCTTGCTAAGCCATTGATTAAACTGTTCAAAATTAATGATCCGATTGCGCGTGGTCTGGCTCTAGGTACAGCAGGGCACTCACTTGGTGTTTCGGCAGCTAAAGATTTTGGTCAAGTTGAAGAATCAATGGGATCAATAGCCCTAGTTATTGTTGGTGTTATTGTTTCAGTGGTTATTCCACTGCTAAGTTCAGTCCTTCTCTAAAACTAAAAAGAAAGAAATAAATCTTTCTTTTTTTGTGTTTTTAGTGTAAACTAATGACTATGAAATTAATTAGATTATCAAAGTATTTTGCAGTATTAATTATATTTGCATTCCTAATTTCCGTTGCAGCTAGTTTTTATTTTTTCCATGTTGCACAAGTCCGAGAAGAAAAAACATTTATTAACAATAGACCAAGATCTAGTGCTAATCCATTGCATCATTCCGAGAAAGCTTTTGATCAGTTAAACGTCAAAAAACGTTGGATGACTAATCGAGGGAAAAAACAAGTTGCCTTTTATTTGCCAGCAGCAAAGAAGACAAATAAAACGGTTATTGTAGTTCATGGGTTTACAACAAATAAAGAAAATATGAAGCCTTATGCTATGCTATTTCATGATTTAGGTTATAATGTCTTAGTTCCAGATAATGAATCTCATGGAGAAAGCCAAGGGGAGTTGATTGGTTATGGTTGGAATGACCGTAAAAATGTTATTGCTTGGTCTGAGAGCCTTATAAAGGAAAATCAAGAGAGTCAAATAACTTTATTTGGCTTATCAATGGGCGCTGCGACAGTGATGATGGCGAGTGGAGACCCATTACCATCACAAATTCATCAGATTATTGAGGATTGTGGTTATTCTAGTGTTTGGGAAGAATTGAAATTTCAAGCTAAAGAAATGTACGGTTTACCAGCCTTTCCACTGCTTTATGAAGTTTCAGCTTTATCTAAATTGAGAGCAGGCTTCACTTATGGAGAAGCTAGTGCTGTTAAACAATTACAGAAAAACAAATTACCAATTCTTTTTATTCATGGGTCAAAAGATGATTTTGTTCCAACACGTATGGTTTATGATCTCTATAAGGCTACAAAGGGACCTAAAGATCTCTTAATTATCAAAGGAGCTAAGCATGCTCGAGCCTATGAAACAGATATGGTCAAATATAAAGAAAAGGTCAGCAATTTTTTGAAAGAAAATGAGTAAAGACTGTTGACACATAAACTCATAGTTGATATAATTATTGATGTTGCTAATGAGTAGCGGGAATGGCGGAATTGGCAGACGCGCAGGACTAAGGATCCTGTGACCGCTTTAGGTCGTGAGGGTTCAAGTCCCTCTTTCCGCATGATAATGAGAGCCTGAGGGTTCTCATTTTTTATTTACAGATAAGATCTCCTAAATGTGAAAAACATAACATAAAGAAAACGCTTTACATTGGTTAACTAGTAGAAATTTTTTGATATTTGTGCTAAAATTAACTTTGTAAACGGGTAAAAAACCCGAAAAATAAGAGGAGGCCTAACAAATGGCAATCGTTTCAGCAGAAAAATTTGTACAAGCAGCTCGTGAAAACGGCTACGCTGTTGGTGGATTTAACACAAACAACTTAGAATGGACTCAAGCTATCTTGCGTGCAGCAGAAGCTAAAAAAGCTCCAGTTCTTATCCAAACATCAATGGGTGCTGCGAAATACATGGGTGGTTACAAAGTATGTCAATCACTTATTTCTAACCTTGTAGAATCAATGGGAATTACTGTACCTGTAGCTATTCACCTTGACCATGGTCACTATGAAGATGCTTTAGAATGTATCGAAGTTGGTTACTCTTCAATCATGTTTGACGGTTCTCACCTTCCAGTTGAAGAAAACCTTGCTAAAACTAAAGAAGTTGTTGCATTAGCACATGCTAAAGGTGTTTCTGTTGAAGCTGAAGTTGGTACTATCGGTGGTGAAGAAGATGGTATCATCGGTAAAGGTGAACTTGCACCAATCGAAGATGCTATCGCTATGGTTGAAACTGGAATTGATTTCCTTGCAGCTGGAATCGGTAACATCCACGGTCCATACCCAGAAAACTGGGAAGGTCTTGCTCTTGACCACTTAGAAAAATTAGCAGCAGCTGTACCAGGATTCCCAATCGTATTACACGGTGGATCAGGTATTCCTGATGATCAAATTCGTGCAGCTATCAAACTTGGTGTTGCTAAAATCAACGTTAACACTGAAAGTCAGATTGCATTTACTGAAGCTACTCGTGAATTTGCTCGTAACTACGAAGCAAATGAAGCTGAATACGATGCTAAAAAATTATTTGACCCACGTAAATTCTTGGCTCCAGGTATGAAAGCCGTTCAAGGTGCTGTTGAAGAACGTATCGATGTATTTGGTTCTGCAAACAAAGCATAATTAAATCAAACAATAATACAAAAAAGTCTATCCGAAAGGATAGGCTTTTTCGTTATCTCAACTAGGCCCTAGTAGTTGAGATAATATGAGATAGTATAAGAAGAGGTAAAACTGTTATAGTGATAACTTAACTAAATGCCTAGGTTTAGTGTGAATTAACAAATAGTTCAAACTGACTAATAGGCAAATAATGTTTGTTACAAACTAATAACTTATCCTGTTTAAAAATATTTTCTTGAATCAAAATGAACTGTTCGTCTTCAGATAGAATATATTTAGTAGCTGAAAAATTGCCTGCCCGAGTGTAATCGAAAAGGCTTTGTGAGTGATCAGCAATGTCTTCTTGATAAATACGGTTTTCAAGAAAGTCTTCAAGTTGTTCAGAATTATGCAATGAAATACCCAGGTTTGAAATGACCTCAATTGGAACAAACGATAATGAATAGGCTTTGGGGCCATCTTCTGTGTGATACCAGCGATCAGCAATAACGACGACTGGGGTCGCTTGTTTAAGTGAGGCAACTATTGCATCTGCTGGAACTTCAACTCGGAATTCTAATTCGACTTCTTTAATTTCCACAGTTAGACAAGTCTTGACAGGGTGTTGTCTAATTTCGTAACCGGTTTTAGACATATTATCTGGAATTTCTCGAATAAAGTTCCCTTTTCCGCGTTTGTTGATGACGAGATGGTCTTCTTGCAAAAGAGCTAATGACTTACGAAGCGTTGCACGACTAACATTTAGCTGCTCAGCAAATTCAGGCTCAGAGGGTAGTTGCGTACCTGGGGGATAAGTTCCGTTTTGTATCATTTTAAAGATTTTATTGTAAACTTGTACATGCTTCAGCTTTTTTAATTTGCTGTTTAATTCATTCTTTGGCATGGTATCCTCCTGTATATTAGTAAGTTTAATGCAAAAAATTAGAAAATGCAAGTTTAAATAATAAACGCTTTCTTTTTTTGATAAAAGCGTTTACAAAGATCAACTTGTATGTTATTATACAAGTGTAGAAAAAATAGACAAGACAATAAGGAGGTCTTTAAGATGCAAAATTATTCAGGTGAAGTCGGATTACAATACCATTTACAAATTCGTCCAGGGGATGTGGGTCGTTATGTCATTATGCCAGGTGATCCTAAACGTTGTGCTAAAATTGCAGAGCACTTTGACAACCCCGTTCTTGTGGCAGATAGTCGTGAATATGTGACATATACTGGTACTTTAAACGGTGAGAAAGTTAGTGTAACGTCAACTGGGATTGGTGGACCATCAGCGTCTATCGCTATGGAAGAATTAAAACTTTGTGGTGCAGATACTTTTATCCGTGTTGGAACATGTGGAGGTATTGATTTAGACGTCAAAGGTGGCGATATTGTTATTGCAACTGGAGCTATTCGTATGGAAGGTACAAGTAAAGAATATGCACCAATTGAATTCCCAGCTGTTGCGGATCTTGAAGTAACAAATGCTCTTGTTGGAGCAGCTAAAAAACTTGGTTTTACCAGTCATGCAGGTGTTGTTCAATGTAAAGATGCTTTTTATGGACAACATGAACCAGAACGTATGCCAGTGAGCTATGAACTATTAAATAAATGGGAAGCATGGAAACGTCTAGGCACAAAAGCTTCTGAGATGGAATCTGCAGCGCTTTTTGTAGCGGCAAGTCATTTAGGTGTTCGTTGTGGCTCAGATTTTCTTGTTGTGGGTAACCAAGAACGTAATAACTTAGGTATGGATAATCCAATGGCACACGACACAGAATCAGCTATCCAGGTTGCTGTTGAAGCAATCCGTACACTTATTGAAAATGACAAACTACAATAAGTTATAGCTTGGGAGGCATCATGCAATTTATTTATAGTATTATTGGTATTTTACTGGTCTTAGGAATTGTCTATATAATTTCTTTCAACCGTCGTAGCGTTTCTCTTAAACTGATTGGGAAAGCACTTCTTGTACAGTTTATTATTGCACTGATCTTGGTGCGTATCCCTTTGGGAGAAAAGGTAGTCAGTATCGTCTCTGATGGCGTGACTAAAGTTATTAACTGTGGTCAAGCAGGTTTGAATTTTGTTTTTGGTTCCTTAGCTGACAGTGCTGCTAAAACAGGTTTTATCTTTGCAATACAAACACTTGGAAATATCGTGTTTTTATCTGCCTTAGTGAGTTTACTCTATTATTTAGGGATTCTTGGATTTGTTGTTAAGTGGATTGGTAAGGGTGTTGGTAAATTAATGAAATCTTCAGAAATTGAAAGTTTCGTTGCAGTTGCCAACATGTTCCTTGGTCAGACAGATAGTCCAATTTTAGTTAGCAAATATTTGGGACGAATGACTGATAGTGAAATTATGGTTGTTCTAGTTTCAGGAATGGGAAGCATGTCTGTTTCTATTCTTGGTGGGTACATTGCATTGGGAATACCAATGGAGTATCTACTGATAGCATCAACCATGGTTCCTATTGGAAGTATTTTGGTTGCAAAGATTTTACTTCCTCAGACAGAACCTATCCAAAAAATTGATGAAATTAAAATGGATAACAAAGGAAATAATGCCAATGTGATTGATGCTATTGCAGAAGGTGCTGGTACAGGAGCACAAATGGCCTTCTCAATTGGGGCTAGTTTGATTGCCTTTGTCGGCTTAGTTTCTTTGGTTAACCTTATTTTGAGTGGCTTTGGTATTCGTTTAGAACAAATTTTCTCATATGTATTTGCACCATTTGGTTTCTTGATGGGATTTGATACTAAGAGCATCTTGCTCGAAGGAAATCTACTTGGAAGTAAATTGATCTTAAATGAGTTTGTTTCTTTCCAACAATTGGGACAAGTCATCAAATCATTGGATCACAGAACAGCCTTGGTAGCAACGATTTCACTATGTGGATTTGCCAATCTCTCAAGTTTGGGAATTTGTGTATCAGGTATTGCTGTACTTTGTCCAGAAAAACGTAGTACATTAGCTCGTCTTGTTTTTAGAGCAATGATTGGCGGTATTGCGTTAGCATGCTTAGTGCCTTTATTGTAGGCATTGTTACCTTGTTCTAAAGATAAAGAAAAGAAAGAAGAAATAAAAAATGGAAATTAAGGATATTTTAAAAACAGTAGACCATACCTTGCTAGCAACAACTGCGAAGTGGGATGATATTAAAACTATTTTGGATGATGCGATGACTTATGAAACAGCTTCAGCATGTATTCCTGCCTCTTATGTTAAGAAAGCCTCTGACTATGTGGGTGATAAATTAGCTATTTGTACGGTTATTGGTTTTCCAAATGGTTATAGCAGCACAGAAACAAAGGTATTTGAATGCCAAGATGCCATTGCTAATGGTGCAGATGAAATAGACATGGTTATCAATTTAACAGATGTAAAAAATGGTAATTTTGATGCTATTGAAGAGGAAATCCGTCGCATTAAAGAAGCTTGTCAAAACCATATCTTGAAGGTTATTGTTGAAACTTGCCAATTAACGCAAGAAGAACTCATAGAACTCTGTGGTGTTGTGACACGCGCAGGCGCTGATTTTATTAAAACGTCAACAGGATTTTCAACAGCAGGAGCTACTTTTGAAGATGTTGAAATCATGGCGAAGCATGTTGGGAAAGATGTAAAAATCAAGGCTGCTGGTGGTATTTCATCACTTGATGATGCTGAGAAATTTATTGCATTAGGTGCATCACGTCTTGGTACAAGTCGTATTATTAAACTCATCAAAAACCAAGATGTTCAAGAAGGAACTTATTAAGTTATAACAGTAAAAATAGGAGGTATCCAGTTTGTGGCTTCCTATTTTCCATTTAGAAAGGATAAATTATGTCTAAGTTTAATCGTATTCACCTAGTTGTACTGGATTCTGTAGGAATCGGT
>NZ_JRQN01000028.1 GCF_000785785.1 Streptococcus uberis | reverse complement strand
CAGAGCGTTTACGGTTATTGTCATAGATGTTTTGTGCAAAGTTAGCTGAGTAAACCAGCTCATACTTTCCCTTACGGATTAGTTGCCTAACTTGCCCATGCTTGACTTCATTGTTAATGGTTTGGTGGACTTTGCCAAGCAAGCGTGCTACTTCACGATGTGATTTTCCCTCATCAATTACCCATCGTTGTATATTTCTACGATCAGTTAGTGTTAACTGTTTACCTTTTGGTGTATAATAGTTTTGCATCTCAGAGACCTTCCAATTGTTGTTGTGGTAGATTACAATTATATCTCTCTGAGATGTTTTTTGATACCCTTGAATAGCTAACTTCATTTTAGAACTTTCATTATTACTTTCGATTGACAACTCAGCCTTGTTTAGCAAAAATATATTGACAAAATCCCTTTATTTTTGTTAAACTAGTGTAGTTGAGGTCTCATAGCTCAGCTGGATAGAGCATTCGCCTTCTAAGCGAACGGTCGCAGGTTCGAATCCTGCTGGGATCAAATAAAAACCAAAGATAGTCATCTTTGGTTTTTTGTTTCACGTGAAACCTCTTACTTATGGTATGGACTTCCTTCTTGAATCATAAAAGCTCTATAGACTTGTTCAATTAATACAAGGCGCATTAATTGATGTGGTAATGTCAGCAATCCAAAACTCATTAGTAAATTTGCTCGTTTCTTAATTTCATCAGATAAACCTAGACTCCCACCAATGATAAACGTAATATCTGAGTAACCATTTAAGGTAGTCTGAGCTAGGACTTGACTGAATTTTTCTGATGGTAATTGTTTTCCTTCAATTGCTAATGCAATCACAAAATCTCTTTGCCCAATTTTTTTCGATATTCGATTAGCTTCTTTTTGCATAATTTTTATATTTTCTGCATAGCTAGCTTTATCTGGCGTTTTTTCGTCTGATAATTCTATCATTTCAAACTGACAAAAACGACCTAAGCGTTTTTTATATTCCGCTATACCTTCTTTTAGATAGTTTTCTTTAAGCTTTCCAATTGCTATTATTTTTACTTTCATATACCTATTGTAACACGATTTATATCTATTAACTGAATTAGGTTCTATTATTCTTTAAAAAAATTTAATATAATTAATTTATCCATAGGTTAGTAAAGTTTTCCACAGGTTGTGGATTTCTTTTCTTTTTCTTTTATTTAAGGTATAATTAAGCAGTATTTTATAAGATGATAAAAAAGTTGGAGGTAAATCTGTGTCAAAATTAAAACATTTCTCAAAAGTACTTCTTTATGTAATAGCTGGTTTTATTGGGGGATTAGTTGCCTTCTTTATACTGAATTCAATTGGACTAACACAACAGTCTAATGAAAATAATTCATCTAATGTAACCAGTACAAGTAAAGTTACCTATAATAATACAACAAGTACTACAAAAGCCGTTAAAAAAGTTCAAAATGCCGTTGTTTCTGTCATTAATTACCAAAAATTAAATCCCCTCTCATCTGATAACTATAATAATTTATTTGGAGACAGTAGTGAAACTAAGCAAACCGATGATGGTTTATCAATTTTTAGTGAAGGATCTGGAGTTATCTATAAAAAAGATGGCAAAGATGCTTATATTGTTACAAATAATCACGTTATCAAGGGAGCTAAAAGAATTGAAATTCTTTTAGCTGATGGTTCCAAAACTGTAGGAAAATTAGTTGGTTCTGATACTTATTCTGATTTAGCAGTTGTAAAAGTTTCGTCTGATAAAATTAAATCTGTTGCAAACTTCGCTGATTCTACAAAAGTTAATATTGGGGAAATTGCAATAGCAATCGGTAGTCCACTTGGAACTAAATATGCCAATTCTGTTACAGAGGGGATTGTTTCTAGTCTCAGTCGCACAGTTACTCTTAAAAATGAAGAAGGAAAAACTATTTCAATGAATGCCATTCAAACAGATGCAGCTATTAATCCAGGTAATTCTGGAGGTGCTTTAATCAATATTGAAGGACAAGTTATTGGAATTAATTCAAGTAAAATTTCTACAAGATCTCCTGGTTCAGGTGGTACAGTAGAAGGAATAGGATTTGCGATTCCTTCAAATGATGTTATTAAAATTATTAATAAATTAGAAGAAAAAGGTGAAGTAATTAGACCAGCACTTGGAATTTCAATGGTTAATCTTGGTGACTTATCTACGGATGCCTTATCTCAATTAAAGATTCCTAAAGATATGACAAGTGGTATTGTTGTAGCTTCTGTCAATGAAAATATGCCTGCTTCTGAAAAACTAAAACAATATGATATCATTACTGAAGTTGACAATAAAGCAGTTAAAACAACTAGTGATTTACAAAGTGAACTTTACGGTCATAATATCAATGATAATATAAAACTTACTTTCTATAGAGGTAATGACAAGATGACTGCTACTATTAAATTAACCAAAACAACTAAAGATTTAGAAAAATAAGTATGTAACTTATTGACAAGTAACGTCAAATACCTTTACAATATTGTAAAGGTATTTTTCTTTTGAAAGGTAATTATGATAGAACATTTAAAAAAACTACCCATTTCTGATATTGTTGCAAATCCCTATCAACCTAGATTAAATTTTGACACAAAAGAATTAATGGAGTTGTCGCATTCTATTAAAATGAATGGCTTAATTCAACCAATAATAGTCAGAAAGTCAGATATCTTTGGCTATGAATTAATCGCAGGAGAAAGAAGACTCAGAGCGTCTCAATTAGCAGGTCTAACAACAATTCCTGCCGTCATCAAAGATGTGTCTAATAAGGATAGTATGCATCAAGCTATCATCGAAAATTTACAACGTTCAAATTTAAATCCAATTGAAGAAGCGAAGGCTTTTCAAAATATACTTAATAAAGAAGAGATGACTCATGAACAGCTAGCACTTTACATGGGAAAATCACGTCCATATATTACAAATAGTCTCAGACTACTACAGTTACCTCTATCAATACAACAAGCAATAGAATCTCATCATATTTCATCTGGACATGCGCGTGCCCTATTAACAATTTCAGATAAAAAAGAGCAAGAAAATTATTTTAAGCAAATTATTTCTCAAAACTTAAGTGTTCGTCAAACAGAAAAGTTAGTAAAAGATAAAGATCAGAAAAAAATAATAAAAAATAAACAAAATATTTTTTCTCAAGCCATTGAAAAAGAGTTAGCTAAAAGTCTTGGTTTGCCAATTGAACTCCATCAAAATAAAAATGGTAGTGGACAAGTAAAATTAGTTTTTTCAAATACAGAAGAATTAAACAGAATTATCAACAAGTTACAATAGCTTGTTGATAGTCTGTTTTTTTATATCATTATTTTCCACAACTAAAATAGAGCTTAACCTCAGTAATTTACTGGATTTATAAAAATATCCACAACTTGTGGAAAAGTGTTAATCACATTGTTAATAAAAAGATCCACAAGTTGTGGGTAACTATTAAATTAGGTTATAAGACTGTGGAAAACTTTAATATTTTGTGTTAGAATAGTCCTAGTATTTATCACTAGAAGGAAGCTACCATGACAGAAAATGAACAAATTTTTTGGAACCGAATATTGGAATTAGCTCAAAGCCAACTAAAACAAGCGACATATGAGTTTTTTGTACTAGATGCACGACTTATTAGCGTTGATAATCATATTGCTACGATTTATTTAGAACATATGAAAGAATTATTCTGGGAAAAAAATCTTAAGGATGTTATTCTAACAGCTGGTTTTGAAGTTTATAATGAACAAATCACTGTGAAATATGTCTTTGAAGAAAGCTTAACTAATGAAGTTGTTGCTGAGTTACCAGGACGAATGACTGCTAGTAGTCAAACTATATCCAGATTACCAGTCATTAATTCAGACTTAAATCCTAAATATGGTTTTGATAATTTTATCCAAGGGGACGAAAATCGTTGGGCAGTTGCAGCCTCGATCGCTGTTGCAAATACACCAGGTTCTACATATAATCCACTATTTATTTGGGGCGGTCCTGGTTTAGGAAAAACCCATTTATTAAATGCAATTGGTAATTCCGTTTTACAGGATAATCCACATGCAAGAGTCAAATATATCTCTGCCGAAAATTTTATTAATGAATTTGTCACACACATTAGACTAGATAAGATGGATGAATTAAAAGAAGTATTTAGAAACTTAGACTTACTTCTTATTGATGATATTCAATCTCTTGCTAAAAAAACCTTAGCTGTAACACAAGAAGAATTTTTTAATACGTTTAATGCGTTACATGATAACAATAAGCAGATTGTTTTGACTAGTGACCGTACTCCCGATCATTTAAATGACTTAGAAGAACGATTGGTAACCCGCTTTAAATGGGGATTAACTGTTAATATTACTCCTCCTGATTTTGAAACACGAGTTGCTATTCTAACAAATAAAATTCAAGATTATAGTTTTACTTTTCCTCAATCAACTATTGAATATTTGGCCGGTCAATTTGATTCTAATGTACGTGACCTTGAAGGGGCACTCAAAGATATTAGTTTAGTTGCCAATTTTAAACAAATTGATGTTATTTCAGTTGAGCTTGCCGCAGAAGCTATTAGAGCAAGGAAACAAGATAGTCCAAATAAAATTACAGTTATTCCAATTGAAACTATTCAAGAACAAGTTGGTAAATTCTATGATGTTACTGTAAAAGAAATTAAAGCGACTAAACGTACTCAAGATATTGTATTAGCTAGACAAGTAGCGATGTATCTTGCCCGTGAAATGACTGATAATTCTTTACCTAAGATTGGAAAAGAATTTGGAGGTAGAGATCACTCAACAGTCCTTCATGCTTATAATAAAATAAAGAATATGATTGTTGACGATGAGAGCCTCCGGATTGAAGTAGAAACTATCAAAAATAAAATCAAATAAACATGTGGATAAGTTATAAAAATGATACTAACTTATTAACAAGTTATAAACAACCTATAAACTTTATAGGTTGCCTATTGAGCTAACTTTTCCACCTTATACACAAGACCTACTATTACTACTAACTATTATACTTATAAACTAAAGGAGTTCCCATGATTCAATTTTCTATAAATCGTTCCCTTTTTATCCAAGCATTAAATGCTACTAAAAGAGCAATAAGCAGTAAAAATGCTATCCCAATTCTTTCAACAATTAAAATTGAAGTTAACCAATCAGATATTACATTAACAGGATCAAATGGACAAATCTCAATTGAAAATACTATTCCTGTAAGTAATGAAAATGCAGGTTTATTAATTTCTTCTACAGGATCTATTCTATTAGAAGCAAACTTCTTTATTAATATCATTTCAAGTCTTCCAGATGTTTCATTAGATTTTAAAGAAATTGAACAACACCAAGTTGTTTTAACTTCAGGAAAATCAGAAATTACCCTCAAAGGTAAAGATGTGGAACAATATCCTCGTTTACAAGAAGTTTCGACAGATAATCCACTGGTGTTAGAGACTAAATTATTAAAATCAATTATTTCAGAAACAGCATTTGCTGCAAGCTTACAAGAAAGCCGCCCAATTCTGACAGGTGTGCACATTACGTTAAGTAATAACAAAGATTTCAAAGCAGTAGCTACTGATTCCCATCGTATGAGTCAACGTCTCTTGTCTCTTGAGAAATCTGCTAATAATTTTGACGTTGTCATTCCAAGTAAATCATTAAGAGAATTTTCTTCTGTTTTTGGTGACGATATTGAGTCTGTGGAAATCTTTTTTTCACCTAGTCAAATTTTATTTAGAAGTGAACACATTTCCTTCTATACAAGATTGTTAGAAGGAAATTATCCTGACACTGATCGTTTATTGATGACTCAATTTGAAACTGAAGTTGTTTTCAACACACAATCTCTTCGTTATGCTATGGAACGTGCATACTTAATTTCAAATGCAACTCAAAATGGTACAGTTAAGCTTGAAATTACAGCTAATGATGTAACAGCTCATGTTAACTCCCCTGAAGTTGGTAAGGTAAATGAAGAATTAGATACTGTTGAAAAATCAGGTAATGATTTAACTATTTCATTTAACCCTACTTACCTAATTGAATCATTGAAAGCATTGAAGAGCGAGACTGTTAGAATTCGTTTCATCTCACCAGTGAGACCATTTACCTTAACTCCTGATGATCAAGAAGGTTTTATCCAATTAATTACACCAGTTCGTACAAACTAAAGGGAGAGTGGGACAAAAATCAGTCATTTCCTAGAAATTTGATTTTGTCGTCCCACCGCCGCAAAGTTTAGTAGGGCTGTAAAAGTTGATTTTCAACGTATTAGAGCCTACTCAACCACTGCGTCATTTTATACATCAGTCTACAAGAAAATGAAGCTGAGAACCTTTGTCCTAGCTTCTTTTTGGTATGATATTACAAAAGATATGAAAAAGGAGTTAGCATGTATCAGTTAGGATCATTGGTGGAGATGAAAAAACCACATGCTTGTACAATAAAAGCAACAGGAAAAAAAGCTAATGAGTGGAAAATTATCAGACTTGGAGCTGATATAAAAATTCAGTGTTGTAATTGTAATCATATTGTCATGATGAGTCGTTATGATTTTGAAAGAAAGTTAAAAAAAGTATTGCAACCTTAAAAAGCGTGTTTAAATCACTGTTTACAAATAATTTGCTACTTATAGTTGCTTGAAAAAGTGCTAGATTTTTAAGAAAATACTTATTACTATAGAGTTATCAACAGAAAGGAACATCTATTATGAATAAGTTTTCAGAACAGTTAAAACAGTTACGACTTGAAAAAAATTTTTCACAAGATTACTTAGCAGAGCAACTCTTTATTTCAAGGCAAGCTATTTCCAAATGGGAAAATAATGAAGCATGTCCAGATATGACGAATTTAATTAAACTAGCTACGATTTTTGAAGTTAGTTTAGATCAATTAATATTGGGGAAAAGTCCAGGATTAATCGTAGAACGGATTGTTGAGAAGGAACCTCTTGATATCAAATTAGTTATCAGGAATTTCTGGTTAATTTTTGGAAATATTTTAATAGCCCTATTTATGTTATATACGATTTTTCTTTTTCTTGATTTTTTAGGAATAGCACCTCAGATATTAAGGCAATTATTTTCGTGATTCATTATTTAGTCTGTCATTTGACAGGCTTTTTTGATAAATAGTATGCTATAATAATACTGATTGAAATTTTGAACGGAGATTATTCATTTATGGCTTTAACAGCTGGAATTGTCGGTTTACCTAATGTTGGTAAATCAACTTTATTTAATGCAATTACAAAAGCAGGAGCAGAGGCTGCTAATTATCCTTTTGCAACGATTGATCCTAACGTTGGAATGGTTGAAGTACCTGATGAACGTTTAGATAAATTAACAGAATTGATTACACCTAAAAAAACAGTACCTACAACTTTTGAATTTACAGATATCGCAGGTATTGTTAAAGGTGCCTCAAAAGGTGAAGGATTAGGTAATAAATTCTTAGCTAACATTCGTGAAGTAGACGCTATTGTTCACGTGGTTCGTGCCTTTGATGATGAAAATGTCATGCGTGAACAAGGTCGTGATGATGCTTTTGTGGATCCTATTGCTGATATTGATACAATTAATTTAGAATTGATTTTAGCAGACTTAGAATCTATCAATAAACGATATGCGCGTGTTGAAAAAATGGCACGTACACAAAAAGATAAAGAATCTCTTGCTGAATTTAATGTCTTACAAAAAATTAAACCAGTTCTTGAAGATGGTAAACCAGCACGTACAATTGAATTTACTGAAGAAGAAGCAAAAGTTGTTAAAGGATTATTCTTATTAACTACAAAGCCAGTTCTTTATGTTGCTAATGTGGATGAAGACCGTGTTGCTGAACCTGATAATATTGATTACGTTAAACAAATTCGTGAATTTGCTGAGACTGAAAATGCAGAAGTAGTGGTTATTTCCGCACGCGCAGAGGAAGAAATTTCAGAACTTGATGATGAGGACAAGGCAGAATTTTTAGAAGCTATTGGTCTTACAGAATCGGGTGTGGATAAATTAACACGCGCAGCTTATCATTTATTAGGCTTAGGAACTTACTTCACAGCTGGTGAGAAAGAAGTTCGTGCATGGACTTTTAAACGTGGTATTAAAGCACCTCAAGCTGCCGGTATTATTCACTCTGACTTTGAGAGAGGATTTATTCGTGCAGTAACCATGAGCTATGATGATTTAATTGCTTATGGTAGTGAGAAAGCTGTTAAAGAAGCGGGTCGTCTTCGTGAAGAAGGAAAAGAATATATTGTTCAAGATGGCGATATTATGGAATTCCGTTTCAATGTATAAGTGATAAAGAAATAAGTCAGAAGGTTGGAAATCATTTCCAGCCCTTTTGCTATTTATAGAAAGAGTATACAATGGTAAAAATGATTGTTGGTCTGGGTAATATTGGATCAAAATATGATAATACAAAACATAATGTTGGTTTTATGGCAATTGACCGTCTGGCTAAAGGTTTGAATGTTAATTTTTCTGAAGATAAAAATTTCAAAGCTTTAGTTGGATCAAGTTTTATTAATCAGGAAAAAGTCTATTTGGTCAAACCAACTACCTTTATGAATAATAGTGGAATTGCTGTGAAAGCATTATTAACTTATTATAATATTGCCGTAGAAGATTTTATTGTTATCTATGATGACTTAGATATGGAAGTCGGCAAAATAAGATTCCGTCAAAAAGGCTCAGCCGGTGGTCATAATGGGATAAAATCAATTATTGCTCATATTGGAACACAGGAATTTGATCGGATTAAAGTTGGAATTGGTCGTCCACAAAATGGAATGACAGTGATTAATCATGTCTTAGGAAAATTTGATAAAGATGATGCCATTACTATCGACTTAACACTAGATAAAGTTACTGATGCTGTTGATTTCTATTTGAAAGAAACAGACTTTGAAAAAACTATGCAGAAATATAATGGGTAAGAATGAATATATTAGAATTAGTCAGTCAAAATAAAGCCATCCAATCTTGGATTGCTGGCACAAGAACTTTAGGACGGCAATTAGTAATGGGATTATCTGGTTCTAGTAAGGCTTTGGCTATTGCTGCCAACTTTATTGATCAACCAGAAAAGATTGTTATTGTTACAGCGAGTCAGAATGACAGTGATAAATTGAGTAGTGATTTATCAGCCCTTTTGGGTGAAGAAAATGTTTTTCAATTTTTTTCTGATGACGCTGCGGCAGCTGAATTTATCTTTTCTTCTTTGGATAGAGCTATTTCTAGAATTGAAGCCATCAATTTTTTAGTTAATCAAGAACAACCTGGTATTTTAGTGACAAATGTGATTGGTCTACGAACTTTGTTACCAAATCCAAAGGTCTATCAAAACAGTCAATTAACTTTTGAAGTTGGTATGGACTATCATTTAGATCAATTAGTTAAACAATTGACTAATATTGGTTATCAAAAAGTTTCGCAAGTTATAAATCCAGGTGAATTCAGTCGACGTGGAGATATTCTTGATATTTATGAAATAACTGAAGAAAATCCTTATCGTATTGAATTCTTTGGTGATGAAGTAGATGCATCCGCCAATTTGATAGTGAAAGTCAAAAATCTATTCTTCAAAAAGATATGATCACGGTTATTCCAGCAAGCGATGCTATTCTTGAAGAAAAAGATTATGCGCGTGGTATTGAAAAATTAGAAGCTACAATAAAACTTGTCAATGAAGAGACAAAATCATACTTAACTGATGTGATTTCTGTCTCAAAAGATGGCTATAGGCATAAAGATTTACGTCAATTTTTATCAATTTTCTATGAAAAAGAATGGACACTCTTAGATTACATGCCAAAAGGAACACCACTCTTTTTCGACGATTTTCAAAAGATTTTAGATAAAAATGCTAAATTTGATTTAGAAGTGGCCAATTTACTAACTGATCATTTACAGCAAGGGAAGGCAATTCCTAGTTTAAATTATTTTGCGGATAACTATCGTGATTTTCGAAATTACAAACCTGCTACCTTCTTTTCTAACTTTCATAAGGGTCTTGGCAATATTAAGTTTGATAAATTACATCAGTTAACACAATATGCCATGCAAGAATTCTACAATCAATTTCCACTTTTGGTTGATGAAATAAAAAGGTATCAAAAAGCACAGGCTACTGTACTTGTTCAAGTAGAGTCACAACAAGCTTATGAAAAATTACTAAAAAATTTAGAAGGCTATGATTTTATTTTACCTTTAGTTGATACTAATGCTATTGAACCTAAGCAGGTTCAAATAATTATTGGTCAAATTTCAAGTGGTTTCTATTTTGCTGATGAAAAGATTGCTTTAATTACAGAACATGAAATTTATCATAAACGGATTAAGCGTCGTGTTCGTAAATCAAATATTAGTAATGCCGAACGTTTAAAAGATTATAATGAATTAGCAAAAGGCGACTATGTTGTTCATAATGTCCATGGGATTGGTAAATTTTTAGGAATTGAAACTATTGAAATTCATGGTGTCCATCGAGATTATGTCACTATCCAATATCAAAATTCAGACCGTATTTCTTTGCCAGTCGAACAAATTGAAAGTTTATCAAAATATGTTTCGGCTGATGGTAAAGAACCTAAAATTAATAAACTTAATGATGGTCGTTTCCAAAAGACCAAACAAAAAGTTACTAAACAAGTTGAAGACATTGCTGATGATTTATTAAAATTGTATGCTGAGCGTAGCCAGTTAAAAGGTTATCAATTCTCACCAGATGACCAGTTACAAGCATCCTTTGAAGATGATTTTGCTTTTGTTGAGACAGATGATCAAATTAGATCCAGTAAAGAAATCAAGACAGATATGGAAAGTAGTCATCCGATGGATCGCTTACTTGTTGGAGATGTTGGCTTTGGTAAAACTGAGGTTGCCATGCGAGCAGCCTTTAAAGCAGTCAATGACCATAAACAAGTAGCAATCTTAGTACCTACTACAGTTCTTGCTCAACAACATTATGAAAATTTTAAAGAAAGATTTGAAAATTATCCTGTTGAAGTTGATGTCCTTAGTCGTTTTAGAAGTAAAAAAGAACAAACAGCAACTTTAGAGAAATTAGCTAAAGGGAGCGTGGATATTATTATCGGGACACATCGTCTCTTGTCAAAAGATGTTACCTTTTCTGATTTAGGCTTGATTGTCATTGATGAAGAACAACGTTTTGGGGTTAAACATAAAGAAAAATTAAAAGAGTTAAAAACTAAGGTTGATGTTTTAACCTTAACAGCAACGCCTATACCAAGAACTTTACACATGTCTATGCTTGGTATTAGGGATTTGTCAGTTATTGAGACGCCTCCAACCAATCGTTATCCTGTCCAGACTTATGTGATGGAAACCAACCCTGGGATTGTCCGCGAAGCCATTATCCGAGAAATGGACCGTGGAGGTCAGGTTTTCTATGTATACAATAAGGTTGAGACGATAGATAAGAAGGTGGCACAATTACAAGAGTTGGTGCCGGAAGCAACTGTTGGTTTTGTCCATGGGCAAATGAGTGAAATTCAACTGGAAAACACTTTGATTGACTTTATTAATGGTGATTACGATGTCCTTGTGGCGACAACTATCATTGAAACAGGGGTTGATATTTCCAATGTTAATACCCTCTTTGTTGAAAACGCTGATCATATGGGTCTTTCCACCCTATATCAATTACGTGGTCGTGTCGGACGTTCCAACCGCATTGCTTACGCCTACCTCATGTATCGTCCAGATAAAGTTTTAAGTGAAGTTTCAGAGAAACGACTTGAGGCTATTAAAGGCTTTACGGAATTGGGGTCCGGCTTTAAAATTGCCATGCGTGACTTGTCAATTCGTGGAGCTGGTAATATTTTAGGTGCTTCGCAGAGCGGCTTCATTGATTCAGTTGGGTTTGAAATGTACTCACAGCTGTTAGAAGACGCTATTGCAAGTAGGCAGGGCAAAACAAGTGTTCGTAAAAAAGGCAATGCTGAGATTAATCTCCAAATTGATGCCTATTTACCATTTGATTACCTCAGTGATGAACGTCAAAAAATTGAAATCTATAAACGAATTCGAGAAATTGATAATCGTCAAGATTATACAGAATTACAAGAAGAATTAATTGACCGATTTGGTGAATATCCAGATCAAGTTGCCTATTTATTGGAAATTGGACTCTTAAAAGCCTTTATGGATCAAGCTTTTGCCGAATTAGTTGAAAGAAAAGATAATCAAGTGACAGTTCGTTTTGAAAAAGCATCACTCAAATATTATATGACTCAAGATTATTTTGAAGCTCTTTCAAAAACAAGTTTGAAAGCCAGAATCAGTGAAAATAATGGTAAAATTGATATAATTTTTAATGTCAAAAATGTAAAAGATTATAGCATTTTAGAAGAAATGATGTTATTTGGAGAAATGTTAAGTGAAATTAAACATCGAAAAGCGTCAAAATCTGACCAGTAAATCAAGCTTAGCAATTACCATTAGTGGTTTTTTAGCTAAAATTCTTGCAGCTATTTACCGCGTACCCTATCAAAATCTTGTTGGTGATAGGGGCTTTTATGCTTACCAACAGGTCTATCCTATCCTAGCTATTATTAGTGCTTTAAGTTTGACGGCTTTTCCTAATGTGATTGCTAGTATTTATCAAAAAAGTAAAAAAACGGATTTATATCTTTTATTTAAATTTCAGATATTATCAAGTTTTATCCTAGCTAGCATTCTCTTACTAGCTAATCAGTCATTAGCTAGATTAATTGGTAGTATCCAATTAGCTCCAAGTATTATTTTGACAGCTTTTGTTTTATTAACAATACCTTTTATGTCTTTTTATAGAGGGTTAGCACAAGCTCATGGTGATATGATACCAACAGCAGTTAGTCAGGTGCTAGAACAGAGTGTTCGCGTCTTTATCATTATTTTAGCTGCTCTGGCTTATTATCTCTTTGATTGGGATGTTTATTTCACAGCAAATGTAGCAGCATCAGGAAACTTATTAGCCAGTCTAGCTATTTTAGCTTACTTTGTCTTGAAGTCACCGACATCTCTTTTATTTCTCTTTAAGAAACATAAAACGTCTTTTAAGAACTTAAGACAAATTGGTTGGGCCTCAACAGTCTTTATCTTTTTCACCATTTACCTTTTACTTTTTCAGTTTATTGATGCCTTATTTGTCAAACAATCATTGCAATCCAGTGGGATAACATCAATTCAGGCTGAGATTACTAAAGGTATTTATGACCGAGGCCAGCCTTTATTACAATTTGGTTTGATTTTCTCGACTGCCTTTTTCACTACACATTTACCTAAATTGTCAAAAAGTTATCATCAAAAAGAAGCTAATTATGAAGAAGATAGTCAAACATTCTTTGATTTTATTACTTATCTTAATTTGACTTTAACAGCTGGTTTTATGCTAATTCTTCCGGCCATGAATATGGTTTTATTTGAAGATAAGAAGGGCAGCGCAGCTTTGGAAGTGTACTTGCTGATGATTTTACTAGCTAGTCTCATCCAGTATTGCCACCAAAAACACTTTATTGAAAATCACCAAAAAAGATCTTTCATCATACTTGTGAGTGGTTTGATTCTGAAACTGTTTTTGACGCCAATCTTAACTTATTATTTTGGCATCATTGGTTCATCATTGTCAGGTGTTATCCCTCTCCTCATCATTTTCCTTTTATATCTCAAGGTCAGTGGTGTGAGAATGACTAGTTTAAAAAATATTAGATATTTTCTGGCTTTAAGCTTAATGATGGTTTTTGTGGGAATTAGCCAAGGTTTCTTACCACAAAAAGAACGTTTAGATAGTCTCTTAGCTATCTTTATTTCAATAGGCCTAGGGCTCCTTGTCTTTATTTTGTCTAGTGTCAAGCTAAGGGCCTTCAGTCAGAATTTATGGTCATATCTACCATTTAAACAAAAAAAGTGATAGAATAAAATGGACTGTGAGGTAAATTATGAGATTAGATAAATATTTAAAGGTATCACGCATCATCAAGCGTCGTCCTGTTGCAAAAGAAGTTGCAGATAAAGGAAGAATCAAGGTTAATGGTGTCCTAGCAAAAAGTTCAACCGATTTAAAAATTAATGATCATATTGAAATAAGATTTGGTAATAAATTGTTAACGGTACGTGTTTTAGAAATGAAAGATAGTACTAAAAAAGAAGATGCTGAAAAAATGTATGACATTATTAAAGAAACAAGGATAGAAAGTAATGAAGAAGCCTAGTATTGTTCAATTAAATAATCAATACATTCATAGTGAAAATCTAAAAAAACGTTTTGAAGAGAAAGAAAATCAAAAACGGAATCGGTTTATTGGTTGGATTTTGATTGTCATGATGTTTCTCTTTATTTTGCCAACTTATAATCTGGTGAAAAGTTATGTTAGTCTTCAAGATCAGCATAAGCAGATTGTTAAATTAGAAAAAGAATATAAAGAGTTGGAAAAAAGTACCAAAGAAGAAAAAAGTTTTGCAAAGCAATTGAAAGATGATGACTATGTCAGAAAATATGCGCGTGCAAAGTATTATTTGTCTAGGGAAGGTGAAAAAATTTATCCTGTTCCAGGGTTATTGCCAAAATAATATGGATGATATGATTAAGAAAATCGAAACATTTTTAGCTTATTCTGATCAAAAATTAGAAGAGTTACAGGCTGAAAATCAAAAATTAAAAGAAGATAAATATCGTAAAGATAAGTAAAGAAAGGAGAAAACATGAAAAAAATATTAGCAGTTTTTGTAATGCTTTTTTTCATGTCTCCAATTCCTATTATTTCTACTGAAAAACAACTTCATTTAAGTAAAGAAAAGATTTATCAATTAGATCAATCGGTTGCAACCAAAGTAACTTATTTTGATACCATACCTCAAAACCCAAATGTTTTTTCTGAAGAAAATAGTTACAAAGACTCTAACTTGACTCAGTTTGCCAAATTTATAGAACCAAATGAAGATTTTTCAATAACTAATTTACAGATAAATGAAAATGGAAAACCAGTATTTCAGTTATCAGATGGTAATTACATTGAAGCAAATAAACAATTGATTTATGATGATACATTAATTAATCAAAAGGATATCAGTCAAGAATTTTGGACTCAAGTTGGTATTACTTTATATGATCAGCCTTACGTAAAAGGTGTTCAAGCTTCCAAAACTACAATTGATAGTTATAAAAAAGTTCATGCTAGTAGGATATCGCAAACTCAACAAGGGATTTATTATTATATTGATAATAAAGGTTGGGCTTCTGCAAATGAGTTGTCAATTTCAGATAATCGTATGATTAAGGTACAAGAAATGCTATCTGAAAAATATAATAAGGAAAACTATTCTATATTTGTTAAACAACTTAACAGTCAAGCAAGTGCAGGAATTAATGCTGATAAGCAAATGTATTCAGCAAGTATAGCTAAATTAGGAACTTTATACTTTATTCAAGAAAGAATTAAAAAAGGTCAATTAAGTCCTGATACACCGTTTAAATACACTGATGAAGTTAATCATTTTAAAGGTGACTATGATCCTTCTGGATCTGGGAAAATTAGCAAAGAAGCTGATAATAAAGAGTACAGTGTTGATAATTTGTTGAGAGCTGTTTCACAGCACTCAGATAATGTAGCTACAAATATCTTAGGATATTATGGTGCTGATAAATATGATGTAACTTTTACCAATCAAATGTTAGCTTTATCAGGCTTACCGTGGGATATGGAAAAGAGAAATCTGTCTTCTCGTCAGGCTGCTAGAGTTATGGAAGCTATTTATTATCAAAATGGTAAAATAATCTCTTATATGTCACATACAGATTTTGATGATAAACGTATTTCAAAAAATATTTCTGTTCCTGTTGCTCATAAAATTGGAGATGCCTATGACTATAAACATGATGTAGCAATTGTTTATGCAGATTCTCCTTTTATTCTTTCTATTTTTACAGATAAATCATCATATGATGATTTAAGTAAAATTGCTGATGACGTTTATTCAATATTAAAATGACATATCAAAAAATTTATAATTATATCAAACAAAAAGGTCTATTTGATCAACATAAACGGGTATTAATAGCTGTATCAGGTGGAGTAGATTCAATGAATTTACTGCACTTTTTACATCTTAATCAAAACAACTTACAGATAGCTATAGCTATTATTCATGTTAATCACAAGCAACGCCCGGAATCTGATCAGGAAGAGGAATACTTAGAAAATTGGGCTAAAGAAAAGCAAATTCCTTTTTATAAAGCAGATTTTTTTGGTTCATTTAGTGAAAATAATGCCCGTGATTTTCGTTATAGCTTTTTTAAGAAAATCATGGAAAATGAAAATTATTCTGCCCTTGTTACAGCTCATCATGCTGATGACCAAGCAGAAACAGTTTTTATGCGTCTATTGAGAGGAGCAAGATTGAGACATCTTTCTTCAATTAAAGAGTGTCAATCATTTGGAAGTGGCCAACTAATCAGACCCTTTCTTACCATTTCAAAAGCTGACTTACCAAAAATTTTTCACTTTGAAGATGCTTCTAATCAAACAAATGAGTACTTAAGGAATCGTATTCGAAATCAATATTTACCGGAACTTCGTCAAGAAAATCCACAATTTAATTACTCATTGTTAGCATTGTCTAAAGAATCATCAGTTTTAATTCAAGCATTGAAAGATTTAATTCCTGCTCATTCAATAAATCAATTTTCTTATTTTTTGAATAATAGTACTGCAGTTCAATATTTTTGTTTTCAGGAATATATTGAACAATTTTCTGATTTATCTATTTCAAAAAGTCAATTTGAAGAATTACTTTCATTATTAAGACGGAAAAAAACAGGCACTTATCCAATCAATCAAACCTACCAATTAGTTATTTCTTATGATAGTTTTCTTATTGAAAAAATCAGTCTAAAGACTGAGAGAAAAGACAGTCAAGTTTTGATAGAATATGGTACTAGTAATAAGTACAATAATTGTACTTTTACATTTAGTCACTTATCTCAAGACATAGCACATGAGTTAATGATACCGATTTACCAGCTATCTCCGATTACCTTACGTGGTAGGATGACTGGTGATATAATTGATTTTGGACAGTTTTCAAAGAAAATCAGGAGACTATTCATTGATGGTAAATTTACTGCTAAAGAGCGAGAAAATGCTATAATTGGTTTACAAAAGGATGAGATTATATTTGTACTGATTGCTGATAAAACATATTTGAGAAAAGCATCTAAACATGATATAATGTTGGCTAAACTGTATGTTGAAAATTTAGAAAAAAGGTGACATCATGCTGGAGCAAGATATTAAAAAAATTCTCTATTCAGAAGAAGATATTATAAAAAAAACAAAAGAACTTGGACAACAATTAACAAAAGATTATCAGGGGAAAAATCCATTAATGGTTGGTGTATTAAAAGGATCCGTTCCTTTTATGGCTGAGTTAATGAAGCATATTGATACTCACGTTGAAATTGATTTCATGGTTGTCTCAAGTTACCACGGAGGTACAACTAGTAGTGGTGAAGTAAAGATTTTAAAAGATGTTGATACTACCATCGAGGGAAGAGATATCATCTTTATTGAAGATATTATTGATACTGGTCGTACATTGAAATACTTAAGAGATATGTTTAAATATAGAAAAGCTAATTCAGTAAAAATTGCAACTTTATTTGACAAACCTGAAGGTCGTGTTGTTGAAATCGAAGCAGACTATGTTTGTTATAATATTCCAAATGAATTTATTGTTGGTTTCGGTTTAGATTATGCTGAAAATTATCGTAATTTACCATATGTTGGAGTTTTAAAAGAAGAAGTCTATTCAAAATAGAAAAAGGTCAATTATCGTTATATGAAAAATAATAAGAATAATGGGTTTGTGAAAAATTCTTTTATTTATATCTTATTGATTGTTGTGGTTATCACAGGTTTTCAATATTATCTAAAGGGAACTAGCACACAAAGTCAACAGGTTAGTTATTCAAAACTAATCAAACAAGTAAAGGCTGGTGATGTTAAAAATTTAACTTATCAACCAAGTGGAAATATTATCCAAGTTAAGGGTGAATATAACAAACCACAAAGCGTCAAAACTGATCCAAATGTTTCCTTTTTTGGAACAGATTCAGCTAGAAAAGTAACAGAATTTACAGCTTTGGTTTTACCAAACGATTCGACACTTAAAGACGTAACAAGTGCAGCTGATAAATCAGGAACAACTATTACTGTCAAACAAGAAAGTTCAAGTGGAACTTGGATTTCATTATTAATGAGTTTCTTGCCTATTGTCATTTTCGCTGGTTTCATGATTATGATGATGAACCAAGGTGGTGGTGCACGTGGTGCAATGAGTTTTGGTAAAAACAAAGCTAAATCACAAACCAAGGGTGATGTAAAAGTTAGATTTACTGATGTGGCTGGAGCTGAAGAAGAGAAACAGGAACTTGTTGAAGTTGTTGATTTTCTTAAAAATCCTAAAAAATATAAGGCTTTAGGTGCGCGTATTCCATCTGGTGTTCTTTTAGAGGGACCTCCAGGAACTGGTAAAACCCTTCTTGCAAAAGCTGTTGCTGGTGAAGCCGGCGTTCCTTTCTTTAGTATTTCTGGTTCTGACTTCGTTGAAATGTTTGTCGGTGTCGGTGCTAGTCGTGTTCGTTCTCTTTTTGAGGATGCTAAGAAAGCTGAACGAGCAATCATCTTTATCGATGAAATTGATGCAGTTGGTCGTCGTCGTGGAGCTGGTATGGGAGGCGGTAATGATGAACGTGAACAAACTTTAAACCAATTATTGATTGAAATGGATGGATTTGAAGGTAATGAAAGTATCATTGTTATTGCGGCAACTAACCGTAGTGACGTATTAGACCCTGCCTTGCTTAGACCAGGTCGTTTTGATAGGAAAGTTCTTGTTGGACGTCCAGATGTTAAGGGACGCGAAGCTATTCTGAAAGTACATGCCAAAAATAAACCACTTAACGATGATGTTAATTTGAAGGTTGTTGCACAACAAACACCAGGTTTTGTTGGTGCTGATTTAGAAAATGTTTTAAATGAGGCTGCTTTGGTAGCTGCACGACGTAATAAAACGAAAATTGATGCTTCTGATATTGATGAAGCAGAGGATCGCGTTATTGCTGGACCTTCTAAAAAAGACCGTACTATTTCTCAAAGAGAACGTGAAATGGTTGCTTATCATGAAGCAGGCCATACCATTGTTGGTTTAACATTATCAAATGCGCGTGTTGTTCACAAGGTAACTATTGTTCCTCGTGGTCGTGCGGGTGGTTACATGATTGCTCTTCCTAAAGAAGATCAAATGTTACTTTCTAAGGATGATTTAAAAGAACAATTAGCTGGTTTAATGGGTGGTCGAGTTGCTGAGGAGATTATCTTTAATGCACAAACTACTGGCGCATCAAATGACTTTGAACAAGCTACTCAAATGGCCCGTGCTATGGTTACTGAGTATGGTATGAGTGACAAACTTGGTCCAGTTCAATATGAAGGTAATCATGCAATGATGCCTGGTCAAATTTCTCCTGAAAAATCATATTCTGCGCAGACTGCTCAAATGATTGATGATGAAGTTAGGGAGTTATTAAATCAAGCAAGAAATCAGGCAGCAGACATTATTAATGAAAATAGAGAAACACACAAGTTAATTGCTGAAGCTCTATTGAAATATGAAACATTAGATGCTGAACAAATCAAATCCATCTATGAAACAGGTAAAATGCCTGCTGAGAATGAGGATGAAAATGAGGATGTTCATGCATTATCATATGAAGAAATAAAAGATAAAATGGTTACAGAAGAAGGATCCTAATTTTCTGTTTTATATAAAAAAGCTATTAGAGTAATGTTTATTTTCTTATTCTAATAGCTTTTTATTATGCAATTTACATTACTAGTTGGCTGTGTTAAACTAGTTACAATTAGGAAAAGAAGGTAAAAAATAAATGACAATATTTCGTAAGAAAAATAATAGTAAAAATAAAACTGAAATGAGAAGGCATTTAAAAGTAAATGACTTAATATTTTTAGGTTTAGGTTCTATGGTTGGAACTGGTATTTTTACAATTACAGGAATAGGGGCAGCACAGTATGCAGGTCCAGCTCTAACAATTTCAATTATTATTTCTGCTCTTGCAATTGGTATCTTAGCCTTATTTTATGCTGAATTTGCTTCGAGAGTTCCTGCAAATGGCGGTGCGTATAGTTATGTTTATGCAACCTTAGGAGAATTCCCCGCCTGGATAGTTGGCTGGTACATCATTATGGAATTTTTAACTGCAATCTCAAGTGTAGCAGTGGGTTGGGGAAGTTATCTCAAAGGACTGCTTAGCAGTTACGGTATTATTATTCCTAAAATGCTAAACGAAACTTTCAATCCTAAACATGGAACATATATTGATATTCTCCCCGTTTTTGTCATGTTAGTTGTAATGACAATAGTTTTAATGAATTCTAAAACCGCTCTAAGATTTAATAGTTTATTGGTTATTTTAAAATTTTCTGCCTTATTTATATTTATTTTAGTGGGAATATTTTTCATAAAGCCAGAAAATTGGTCAAATTTTGCACCATATGGTATTGGAAAAATTTATGGCGGCCAGTCAGGAATATTTGCTGGAGCATCAGTTATGTTTTTTGCTTTCTTAGGTTTTGAATCAATTTCAATGACTGTTGATGAAGTTAAGAATCCGCAAAATACGATTCCCAAGGGAATAACATTATCACTAATTATTGTAACAATTCTATATGTATTGGTAACTATTATTTTAACTGGTATTATTCACTATACTAAATTGAATGTACCAGATGCTGTTTCCTTTGCATTAAGAAGTATTGGAATGGAATGGGTAGCTAACTACGTGTCAATTGTTGCAGTCCTTACTTTAATTACCGTTTGTATTTCAATGACTTTTGCCTTAGCAAGAATTGTTTACTCTATCAGTAGAGATGGTTTATTGCCAAAGAGCTTGCATAAAATAACTTCAAAAAACTTTGTTCCAAAAAATGCAACTTTACTTGTCGGAATATTATCAATGATTTGTGCCGGGTTATTTCCACTCGCTAGTTTAGCAGAGTTTGTTAACATTTGTACACTTGCTTATTTGATTATTATGTCGATTGCAATTATTAAACTTAGAAAAGATATGGGGAATCCCAAAAAAGGAGAGTTTAAAACACCACTGGTGCCATTACTTCCAATATTAGCTATCATAATTTGTCTATCTTTTATGAGCCAATATATGAAAATAACATGGGTAGCATTTGGAATAACAACATGCATTGGAACATTAATTTATATTTTGTATGGGTATAAACACTCAACAGAAAATAAAATTCAATAGAATAGCTGTCAAAGTGAAGAGATAAACTATTTCTCTTCACTTTTTTAGAAAATCATGTAATAAGCAACTATAAAATCGTAGAAAATTAATAAAATATTGGATAAATAGCAATGTTAGAAAATAATCAGAGCTTTTTCTGAAATATTTTTGAAAGTTCTAAAATGAAGTTAGCCACTTAAAGGGTATCAAAAAAACATCTCAGA
>NZ_JRQN01000027.1 GCF_000785785.1 Streptococcus uberis | reverse complement strand
TAACGGTTTCTTTTTTATTCGTCTAATGTTCTACCTCAATAAATTTTACACTTAGGCCCTAAAGGACGTGGCTTGTGAGCAAACACCCTTCTGATGAGTGCTTGAACCACAATTTGCATAGATAGGCCACTGCGAACAGTTCCACGAACTGTTTCGTCTTACACGGCAGTTACCAATGCCTTTAGCGTCCCCAGGTTGCCGTAGGGACGGATCAAGTTAGGCCAGTTTTGCAATTCCTTTAGTCAGAATATTTTGTGCGGCATTATGGTCACGAATGTGATGAACATGACACTTTGGACATGTCCATTCCCGGTCGGCCAGAGTGAGCTTCTTCGTACTTCCGGTTCCCATGACAAAGCCACAATCGTGACAGGTTTGCGTAGTATTCTTAGGGTTCACCGTAATGAATTGGCGTCCATAAAATTCAGCCTTATACGTCAGCATTTCTAAGAAGGTCCGCCAGCCCACATCAGCAATACTCATCGCCAAAGCGTGGTTCTTTAGCATGTTCTTGCTCCGCAACTCTTCGGCAACTACTAAATCGTGGTTCTTGATTAATGTAGTTGAGAGTTGGTGTAAGAATGCTCTACGACGGCTAAAGATTTGGGTATGAATTTTAGCCACCAACAATCGTTGCTTTTGATAATTTCTACTTTCTCGCAAAGAACGATGTTCTTTCTTAGCTCGTCGGGCACGACGTGACAAAATGCGTTGAGCTTTAGCTAACCGTCCCTTAATGGTTCGATAGTAGCGTGGATTAGTAATCACTTGACCATCGCTAGAAGTCAGGAAGTTTTCGGTATTGAGATCAATTCCAACTTGCCGGTTAGTCTGCTTTGACATCGTGACAAAAGGAGCGTCTGACGCTAACTGCATTGAGAGAAAGAAGCTCCCGATAGCGTCTTTTGTGATGGTTACCGTTCCAATGCGAGTTTCAGCACCGCGAGCTAAGATTCGCTGGTGGGAACCTTTAACACGGAGCCGACCTAATTTAGGAACCAGAACATGCTTACTATCTTCAAAACGTACAGTTCCGTTGGTTAAGTATGCTTCCTTCTGTTTCAAATACTGGCAGTTAGTTTGATAACGCCAAACGTAGCTTTTCCGGTGGAAATTAGGAACACCTGCGGTGTGAATTTTGCGAAAAGCATTCCATGCCTTTCGATAATTCTGAATGGCGTTAGCTTTAGCCAAGCTGTCAATTCTTTTATCTCCTAAGAACTGGAAATGATTCGACATTTGTTTAGCATTTTGGCGAAGTTCCAATTGCTTAATTCGTGACTGAACAGTGTCAATTGGTAGCTTGACTTGCTTTAGTTGCCAAAGTTCCTTATTAACATAAGCTCCGAAAACATAATTTTGGTAATCTAATGGTAATCCATGATTTATAAGATTGGGTTATAAGTATCTATTTTTAATGAAAATGATTCTTGAAAGCTTAATTTAATAGGCTTTTATAGATATTTTACTTCGGTCACCCAAAACCAGGTCTTAAAAAAGCCCGTAAAGCATCACAATTCTCAAAACGTTAATCCGTCTGGAAATTACATGCAATATACAAAAGCATTCTCCGTTGGAGGATGTTTTTTTACTAATCTCAAATTTAGTGCTATCTTGCGTCGAAAATTTGTTATAATTGGGCTTACATATTGTACAAAGAATTTAAGTTGTCTAGTAAAGGATGTAATTGCCATGTTTAAATACAATGATCAAGAAGATACTATTGAAACTGACCGTCTGGTGTTGAGAAAGTTTACACTTGATGACAGTCAAACAGTTACACGTATTTGTTCTACTGATGCTATTCAAAAGAATACGCTGAATTTACCTAATCCTTACACAGAGGAGTCGGCCATTGAGTGGATTATGAGTCAGGGAGAAAATAGCAAACAAAATAAAAGTTATGATTATGCTATCACGGATAAGCTTACTGGAAATCTATATGGTTGTGTCAGTTTAGCTGTTTTTAAAAATGGCTATATAGCGGAGCTTGGTTATTGGATTAGTCCTGATACATGGAATAAAGGTATTGCCACCGAGGCTGCAACTGCTCTTATTCGATTTGGTTTTGAGATGAAACAATTTCATAAGATAGTAGCCAAGCATTTCAAGTATAACGGTGCTTCTGGCAGAGTTATGGAAAAAGCAGGTATGACAAAAGAAGGGCTTCAGAAAAAGCATGTTTTGAAAAACAACAAATATGAGGATAGTGTGCTTTACGGCATTAGTAATCCTCTGGATTCCTAACTTTCTTTTCCAACCTTTCCCTCCATTCTTGTTATAATAGTCTTATGATGATTTGAAAGTGAGGTTAATGATGATTAAAGCGAAAATTTTAATTTTGGGGCAACCTTTGACCGAAGGTGTGGCTAGTCTTAAGGAGACTTTGGATGTGCTTCAAGCACCCAAGGATGCCAGTCGTAATTGGATTTTAGAGCAAGTGACGGATGTTGACGGTATCCTGACTGTTAATGTTGCCATTGATCAAGAGATTATTGATAAAGCTAGCAAGCTTAAAATGATTTCAACGCATAGCGTAGGTTATGATCATATAGACGTCGATTATGCTGCGGAAAAGGGCATCATCGTCAGCAACGCTCCAGAAACGGTCTTGGTACCGACGGCTGAACTGACCATGGGGTTGATGATTGATACCCTGCGTCACATCACCTACTTTGACAAAAAATTGCGTGAGAAGACCTGGTCAGATACCCAGTCGCGGTCTGGTCTAACGACAGGATTGAAAGGAAAAACACTGGCGGTTTATGGCTTTGGACGGATTGGGCAAGAGGTGGCCCGTTTAGCTCAAGCATTTGGGATGACCGTGATTTATAACAAGCGAAGCCGACTAAGTGCTAAGCAAGAAGCAGAGTATAATGTATCTTACCGTGACTTTGAGGACTTGATTGCTGAAGCAGACGTTTTGACCCTGCACGCCCCAGCTACCACTGAAACCAAAAATATTATTGATGCAAAGTCTTTGCCAAAATGAAATCGAGTGCCTATCTGATCAATACGGCGCGTGGTGCCTTAGTCAACCAAGATGACTTAAAAACAGCATTGGAAACTGGTGCAATTGCGGGCTTTGGTGGTGATGTCTTCATTGACGAACCACGCCTGCCTGTTGAACTGTTAGATTTGGATAATGTCGTCCTCACACCACACATTGGAACAGCGACATTAGAATCTCGGATTGCAACAGGCCAAGAAGCCTCTGATAATCTAATCGCTTATTTTGTAGAAGGTCGCGTGTTTAAACAAGTTAATTAAAAAAGAATCCCGGATACTTCTTAGTTGGAGTGTTCGGGATTCTTTTTAGTGTCTTGTTAAGTAGCTTGGATTGGTAGTGATATGATAAAAGCAGTTTCTGTTTCATTTGACTGAACAGTAATCTGTCCTCCGTGATATGAAATAATATCCTTAGTCATTGCAAGTCCGATACCATGATTGCCGTTTTTGCCTTTGTAAAAACGTTCAAACAGGTGTTCTTTTTCGTCAGGGCTGATAGTTTGGCCGTCGTTAGCAAGCCTTATTTGGATAGTGTCGGCGACTTGATTACAAGTAATCGTAATCTGGTGACGGGCAAAGCGAACGGCATTGCTGAGAATATTGGAAAGAGCTCTTTCCAATAATTCTTCATCGGCAAACAGTTGCATATTTTTATTCTCGAAATGATGCCTAATAGTAATCCCGGATTGTTCAGCCTGTTTGTTGAGTCGCCAACTGACATCATAAATAAGATCAGCGAGGTTGATCAGTTCACGATTTAATTTATCAGGAATGAGTTCAATGCGAGATATTGTTAAAATATCATCAACCAATTTGGCCATTTTTTGACTCTCTTCAAGAATAACTAACGAGGCATCTTCTTGATTAACGAGGTTTTTATGAATAGCTTCCGCATAGCTCTGAATAGACATAAGTGGTGTACGGAGTTCATGAGATGAATTTTGAAAGAACAACTCTTGACTGCGTTGATTGCTTTCAATCATCTCATTCATATGATCAACGGATCGGACAACTTGGTTAAACTCCTCATAAGGTAAGTTAAGCCTGTCAGAATTAGTTTTGCGTGAGCCTGCGCGCAAGACATAAGCTTGAAGCTGTTTAAAAGAGAGGTTCAGTTTTCGTGTCGTCCAAAACATCATCATGCCTGTGGCAATAAAAGTCAGTATCATGATGATTGCTAAGATGCTATTGACTAGTATTAAGAATTGCTGCAAGGGGGTCGTGTTGACGAAAATTAAAATAAAATAGGATTTATCTTGACTCGGATTTTCAGATTGCTGAACATAGTAATCCTTAAGTGTTCCCCTAATCGGGATGAGTTTGATTGCATAGCTATTATTCTTTAATGTAAGTTTGGCAGTGTCTTGATTTTTAAAAGGCTTTTTAGAGTGCTCTTTATCAAAAAAATATTCAAGTAAATTGTCAGTATCAAAACGGTGGGAAAAATCATGAAGTGGCATCGAACTATATTGGATATTTTCCTTATCGTCAATAATCATGTAGGAAGTTTCAAATATACTTTTTGCGTGATTATTTCTCGGCTGGCTAAGATAAAGACCTTGCAATTCACGAGATTTGGCATCAACAGCTTTGATGGTTTCTTGATGAATGAAGAGGTAGACACATAAGTTGAAGACTAAAAATAAGAGTATAAATGACGAAAGTACAATGCCTAAGGGTTGTAAAAATAAGGTTCCCCTTAAGTGGCGTTTTGGTTTATTTTTCAGATGTTTGAGCCAATTTAAACCCAAATCCCCATACTGTTTCAATGATAACATTACTATTTACCTGTCTAAGTTTTTTTCGTAGACGTTTGATGGTGTCGTCTGTCACCCGCATATCGACATCAAAGTTATAGCCCCAAACGGATTCTAACAGATCTTCCCTGGACACTGCTTGCTCTTGTTTTTTAAGGAGCAGTTCTAAGACATCAAATTCTGTGTTAGTTAGATTTATCTGTTGATTAGCGTAGATGGCGCAGCGATTCTCTGGAGAAAGAGTAAGGTTCTCGAATTTTAGGTGAAGGGTGTTGGTATCTATTTGATGGTCCTGACGAGCAATGATAGCCTTGATTCGTAAGGCTAATTTCATGGGTGAAAATGGTTTAGTAAGGTAATCATCTGCACCTGTTTGAAAGCCCTCAATGAAGTCTTTGTCACTGTCTTTTGCCGTTAAAAAGAGAATGGTGACATTGGAGAGTTGACGCAGTTTTGGGGCAACCTCAAAGCCACTAGAGCCAGGCATCATGACATCAAGGATAACGACATCAGCTGGCTGGTTCATAAACCGCAAGAGCAGTTGGTCTCCGGTTTCAAATAGCTCGACATCCAATCCTTGGTCTCTTAAAAAGACGCCAATAATATCTCGAATATTTTTTTCGTCATCAGCAAGGTAAATTTTTGCCATCTTATTGATCTCTTTCTATCTACTAATATTAGCTTATTATACCATAGCAAGTAGAAAAAAATGACTTGAATTAACCGTGGTCGATTCAAGTCTTTAGGGGATTAGTTATCTTTTTTACCTTTACGGTCTCTGTTCATATTGTGGTCATTTTTGTTGTGTCTGTGATGGTCATCATTGTCGTCATCGTGTCGATTATGACTTTCTCTGATTCCAACCGTATTCCCGATTTCTTTGACGGAAAGCTTTTCAGATGTTAACTCATTTAAAACAACCTTGCTTTGTTTTTCAATATTATTTTTAAGAGTTAGCACTTCTTTACTATAGTTAGGGTAAGCAGCGGTCCATTTCTTACTTAAATCAAGCATTTTGTCAGCGTCCGCGTTCAACGTTTTCTTTTCGTCATCACTTAAAGATGAGGAAGAAATAGCTTCCTTCAGACTGTCAATATCTTGACTTGATAAATCAGATAAGGGAACAAATCCACTAAAGTTAGCATCTAATTTTTTCCATAAGCTGTCATGACTTGTTGTTAATTTGGTGTAATCTGATTCAAAAGTACCGAACGTATTTTTGTAGATAGCTTCGGTTTTTGTTTTTTCGGCAGCTAATTTATCAATATCAGATTTATGTGCTTCGACAGCTTTGATAAAGCTTGTTTTTTTAGCATTGCTAAGTTGAGAACCTGTGATGACTTGATGCCATTCAGAGTAAGTTTTCAATAATGCACCAGATTGTGTTAAATCTTTGGTCAACTCAGCTTGTTCCTGTTTAATGTCTTGTTGGTGATCATAATATTCATAACCACCAACTCCAGCAGCTCCGATGATTGCGACTGAAGCTCCGACAATGGCTAATTTTTTCCAATGTTTAGTAACAGAGACTTTGATTTTGTTTATGTTATTTGATGATTCTGTCATAGTAATATACCTCTTTAATTATTTTATAAACTTAGTATACAAGCTTTGTAAAAGGAAAGTTCAGTAAAATAAGGGAAAAAGTTAGGGAAAAGTTAGGGTAACTAATTGTTCTTAAGGTAATTTAAGGATAATCTTGTTAGGATAGAACTAGAGAAAAAATGAATGTAGTAGAGAAGAGGCAGTAAAGTGATATCTGAAAGGTTGAAAACGGCTAAGCAAGTAAAAGTGGTAGAGAAGTCTTTTAATACACTTCTCTATGCAAAACTGGTTTTTGCACTAGGTGAAAGTTTATCGGGTCTATTATTATTTGTTTTCAAGCATTCTGCAATTAAAAATCTGATTACCATATTAACATCTAGAGAATTAGCCAACGACCCTCATGATTTTATTGCGAGTCATTTAGTTCATTTGGGATCAATCCTCACATTAAATGGCCAACGGATGGCAGCGATCTATTTGCTGTTTCATGGTTTGATAAAAGTGTTAACCTTATTGCTTCTTCTTAAAAAAAAGTTATGGGCTTATCCGATGTCACTATTTTTGTTTATGGGGTTTATTGTCTATCAAATGAGGGAATTTATGCTAACACATCACATGAGTATGATTTTTCTTAGCCTTATAGACATCCTTATGATGATCCTAACCTATTTAGAATATCAGAAGTTAAAAGGTAATTTGATGGCTAAATAGAGATAGTCTATTTCAAATGCTGATGGTCATAGCGCATGGCTATTATTCTGATAAAAAATATATAATACCCTTGATCCCAGACCTATGATAAACTATGTCTAATAGCAACTGGATAGGAGGGAATCTATTGAAACGACCAATTATTGGGATAACTGGAAATGAAAACCACAGTAAAGAGGTGACAGCTTGGGATCATGGTATTCAACGGACTTTTGCTTCAAAGGTTTTCTCAGATACTATTTTAGAATCGGGTGGGCTACCATTTGTACTTCCTATTGCCCATGAAGACATGGTTAAGGATTATATTGCTACCTTAGACAAGTTGCTTATAACTGGTGGGCAACATATTCTTCCGCATTTTTATGGTGAAAAGCAGGTTATTGCAAGTTCTGACTATCATGAGGCGAGAGATCTTTTTGAATTGCAATTAGTAAAAGAGGCATTTAATCAAGGAAAGCCAGTTCTATCTATCTGTCGTGGGACTCAGTTAGTCAATGTTCTTCTAGGTGGCACCCTTAACCAAACGGTGTCTAACCATTGGCAAGTTTCTGCACCAACACAAGTAACTCAAGATGTTGATTTTGAATCAAATAGTATCCTATTTGATATCTATGGTGAAAAGAATCAGGTGAATAGTTTACATATGCAAGCCATCAAAGAAATAGCCTCTGACTTACGTATCTTAGCGCGTGATTCGGATGATCGAACGATAGAAGCAGTAGAAGGAAAAGGCTTTTCTTATTTGGGCTTACAATGGCATCCAGAATTTCTACTAACGAGTAAACCTGAAAATAAACAAGTTTTTCACTACTTTGTAAATGAGATGATTTAAATCAAAAAATACCCTGATGCAAGGGTATTTTTTGGTGCAATTTTGTGTTAAAAATTCACATTTTTCCATGTTTGGTGATACAATATTGATAAGCTAAATAAGGAAGGAAAGAGGGCATGTTTTTGGCTTCATTACACCAAGTTAGCTTGGCCAAGGAGGAAATCGATGTCTGTTCCAGTATATAAAAAAGCAGTCTTGAATTATGATTTTGTGGGTCCAAATAACCGCTCCAATTATTTTGAGGGCTGGTATCTTAAGTGTGCGACTGAAGACAAAACAATTGCTCTAATTCCTTCCCTACATATTGAAAAAGGCTTGATGACAGGTCACTTGCAATGGATTGTTTCCCAAGGTGATCGGATTTTTTCAGGGAATCAGTCTTATTCTATTGAGGAGACTATCCTTTCAAGTTCCCCCTTTTATCTTAGGTTAGGTGACAACAGTTTTACTGAAACAGGATTTAAAGTAAAGGTTGAAGATCTAACTATTTCGGCACAGTTCCAAGAGATTATTCCTTATCCAAAAAACATTATGGGACCGTTTCGCATCTTTAAAAATCTCCCTTGTATCCATGGCTTACAAGCAATTAATGGACGAGTTGATTTTACGACAGAGAATCCCTATTTTAGCGGAAACTTCACCAGTTCATTTTATTGCGAAAAAGACAGAGGTACGACTTTCCCAGAACGCTATATCTGGTTGCACAGCGATTTTCCAGAAGAAAAGGCATCCCTCTTTTTTTCAATTGCTCTCATTCCGCTAGGACCAATCAAGTTTGATGGCTACATTGCCAATCTCAATATAGATGGTACCAATGAAACCTTTACTACCTATGATTTTAGTCGGGTAATAGTTTCGCAGAATACCAAAGGTCAAGAGTTGATTTTGCTTTCAAATAGTAAAAAAGCTGTTGAAATCCTTTTAAAGAAAGGAAAAGTAGAGGCACTTAACAGTCCGCGAGAAGGATCAATGGTAGACAGTGTGGAAGAATCTATGGACTCTGTAATTGAAGTGACGGTTACTGATAAACGTACGGGTCACGTGAGAATTCTTAGGTCCAACCGCTGTAGCTATGAAGTTAGCGGATGGTTTTCCAGCTAAACTTAAGTCATCATAAAAAGTTCCTTCTTTAACAGAGAGAACTTTTTCATTTTAGGTTATGCTATGGCTAGGATTTGAAAAAACACCAAAACAATTTGTGGTGTTTTTTCATATTTTTAGTTTAATTATTTTTTGTTACACTTTTGCACAGTTTGTCTAAAAACTGATTTTAAACACTTGTAAAAAATTTAGGAATTCGTATAATATACTAATGTATCGAAAATGAACAGAGTGTTTAAAGGAGGCAAAATGTTTAAAGAAACTAAAACATTACTAAAAAGTCCAAATTTATGGGTTACAATCATTGGGATTGCCCTAGTTCCTGCTTTGTACAATATTGTATTTTTAAGCTCTATGTGGAATCCCTATAGCCATTTTAATAAATTTCCAGTAGCTGTTGTTAATAAAGACAAGTCTGCAACCTTGCAAGATAAAACCTTTAATGCAGGGGAAAAACTTGTGGACAATATGTCTAAAAATAAAGAATTAGATTATCATTTTGTTTCTGAAAAACAAGCAGAAAAAGGATTGCAATCAGGAAAGTACTACCTTGTTGTGACTTTCCCAGAAGATTTATCTAAAAATGCGGCAACTGTTTTGACAGACCATCCTAAAAAAGCAGAAATAAAATATGAAACATCAAAAGGTCACAATTTTATTTCTTCTAAATTAAGTCAATCAATGATGATCCGACTAGAGTCCAAAGTATCAAAAACAATAACTGATACTTATAATAAAGAACTCTTTTCAAAAGTCAAACAATTACAAAATGGTATGGGGCAGGCTGCTAATGGTAGCAAGCGACTTGCTGATGGATCTAAACAAACAGCAAGTGGCAGTCAGGAGTTTAGTGATAATCTCTTAAAGCTTTCTTCTGCCGGTCAAGCTTTTTCAGCAGGAGCCAATAAGCTTAACTCAGGCTTAGGTCTTTATACAAATGGTGTATCGCAATTGGATTCAGGCATCACTGGATTATCATCTGGCTTAAATCTATACACTTCTGGAGTTTCAAAATTAGGGTCAGGTCTTGGGACCTTGTCATCTGGTCTTTACCTTTATACAGGTGGGGTTGCAACCTTAAATGAAAAAATGGGACTCTTTTCAAGTGGTGTTACGGAATACACTAATGGGGTCAATGCATTATCTGCGGGTGCAAGTCAATTAGACAGTAAATCAGCAGCATTAGTAGATGGTGCCAATAAACTAAAGAGTGGTGCTAGTGGCATGCAAGCTCTTGTTGATGGTGCAAACAAGTTAAGTGCAGGTCTTGCACAAATGCAAAGTCAAACGACAACCTCTCCAACTCAAGCGCAGCAAATTCAAGCAGTTGCGGCTAGTTTGAATAATTTACAAACAAAGATTACTGAGATAAATACAGAAGTATCCCAACTCCCTGAAGGAGCGGTACCTTCTGTTAATGTTGCGTCTATTCAAACTGCACTTTCAAACATAGCTGCTCAAGTAGCTAATTTTTCAACAACAGCACCTTCAAGCAGTAGTAATGCCTTAGCTTCAGTTCAAGCGACAAGTGCTTATGCAGCGATGACGCCTGCTCAACAAGCGGAAATCACAAGTGCTATTTCAAACAGTACAACAACGACAACAAGTTCAAATACAGCAATTGCACAAGCTATTTCAGAAAATGTTGCAACTATTCAAACTGCTTTAGCAAGTCTCCAAGCTGGTCTTGGTCAAACAGGCCCAACAGGTTCAATAGCACAGCTTAAAACTTCAGTTGCAACCTTGAAAGCTGGATCAGACCAAGCTATCCCAGTCGCAACTGGAACAATTGCTAAATTATCAACAGGTCTTGCTTCAGTTAATTCTGCCTTATCTCAAGAACTGGTTCCAGGCAGTCAACAACTAGTTGGTGGCGTCCAGGTATTGCAAAATCAACTGTCAACAAACGGAACAGCTTTAGCTGATGGCATTTCAAAATATACCACAGGTGTTTCTCAGTTGAATAGCGGAGCAAGTCGATTAGCTTCAAATAGTAGCATGCTTGCAGGTAGTGCAAATGCCTTATCAAGTGGTACGTCACAACTAAATGGTAAATCAGCACAATTAAATGCCGGTGCCGCTCAATTAGCTGACGGAGCCTCTCAATTAAACAGTAAAACAGCAGACGTTACGACTGGTGTTTCAAAATTACAAGAAGGGGCAGATACCTTAAATGGCAAGTCAGGTCAATTAACAGATGGCGCAAGTCAATTAGCTGATGGCGCCAACAAAATTTCTGATGGTTCAAATAAACTCGCCGCAGGTGGAAATAAATTAACATTAGGACTAGATGAGTTATCAGGTGGCACAACAACCTTAGCTGAAAAATTAGCTGATGCTGATCGTAAACTTAACACTGTCTCTTTCAAACGTGAGAATTCTAAAGCTTTAGCAAATCCACTCACATTGACGCATAGTGATAAAGATAATGTTAAAACTAACGGTGTCGGAATGGCTCCGTACATGATGTCGGTTTCCTTATTGGTTGCTGCCATGGCTGCAAATATTATTTTCTATGATATGTTAAATGGAGATAAACATCACAATCGTTTTGCTTGGGCTAAATCTAAACTGTTAATTAATGGTCTCATTTCAACAATTGCCAGTGCAGTCTTGTTTGTTACAATTCTTGCTATGGGATTTGACCCTAACCATAAAGCGGCAACCTTCTTAATGATTTTGCTAACAGCTTGGTCATTAATGGCTGTGGTAACAGCTTTACTTGGTTGGGATAGACGATTTGGCTCATTTGCCTCATTGTTCTTCTTGTTATTCCAATTAGGATCAAGCGCGGGAACATATCCATTAGAAATTTGTCCGCCAATCTTCACGAAAATCGGGAGATGCCTACCAATGTCCTATTCAGTCGCTGGTTTACGCCAAAGTATTTCAATGACAGGCGACATTGCTAAACCAGCTTCAATGTTAGCCCTCTTTATCGTTGGTGCTATGGTAGTTGGCTTGCTCATTTACCGTCAAGATAAAGTTGAATAAACATAACTGTTCCTAAATAATGGTACAGTGACAGAATTTATAAAGCTCTATCCTTATTGTTATAAGGGTAGGCTTTTTTGGATCAAAAAAGCAATGACCTATGAAATCATTGCTTTTTCTTCTGGTTAGATTAATGAAAGGGGTTGTAAAATCGTCCCTTGTTGATGATAAATAAGATGACTGAGGCTAGTAAAATTATTATGGCTAAGACAATCGTCAGTATATCATACTTGTCCAATTCTTTTGACGTATACCAAGTCCGTCGCTTATTCTTACCGAAGCGTCTCAACTCCATAGCTGTCGCGACTAGGTCGATCCGATCTAAGGAACTAAAAATTAATGGAATGATAATTTGCAAGTTACCTTTGATTCGGTCAAATAGCTTTGCTTTTTTAGACAATTCCAAACCTCTTGCTTCTTGCGAGGTTTTTATCATATAAAATTCTTCTTGGACATCTGGAATGTAGCGAAGGGTTAAGCTGACCGCATAAGCCACTTTATAAGGTAAGCCAATCTGATTTAGACTGGACGCGAATTGACTAGGGTTAGTTGTTAACAGGAAAAGTAGAGCTAAAGGCACTGTCGAGAAGTACTTTAAACTAAGATTGAAGAGGTAAAAGAGCTCTTCTTTTGTCAGGTAAAAAGGTCCCCAGCCGTCTGTGATGATTGTCTTTGAATGGTAAATTTGTTCTCCATAAGCTGGTGCAAAAAGATAAACCATGAGGACGTTTAAGATGGCGAAGAAAGTGACAAATTTAATGACAAAAGAGATACTTTTCCAAGGCACTTTTGCACTAGCAAAGAGAAAGAGGGAAAAACAACCAATAAAAAGGATTAAACGTGTATCATAAGTTGTCATGCAAGCAATAGATACTAAAATGAAGAAGATTAATTTGCTGGCCCCAGATAAGTTATGAAGGAAATTATCTTCCTTTTGGTAGCCGATTAATTTCTGAGGCATGTCTCTCCCTTTCTTTTGTAATATAGTAGTGAGTTAGTGCTAGAGGTGAACATCCAAGATAAGGTGCCAGATGGAAAAGACTAGTTTTTTTCAAATAAGCTTGTTCCAAAATGTCTGGATTAGATAGAATTTCTTCTGGACTAGCGTCGGCAATTATCCGACCTTTACTCATCACAATTGTCCGGTCAGAGTATTCCAACATCAATTGCATATCATGTGTAATCATGATGATAGTATGACCCTCTCGGTTTAACTTATCCAAAAAGTTCATGATTTCCGAGTAATTTTTTTTATCTTGTCCTGCTGTTGGCTCATCTAAAACAATGACTTCCGGATCAAGGATTAAGATAGACGCTATTGTGACACGTTTTTTTTGACCAAATGATAAAGCAGAGATCGGCCAATTTCGAAATGGATAAAGCCCACAAACTTTCAAGGTTTCTTCAACTTTACCTTTGATGACATCCTCGCTAACACCGCGCAAACGCAATCCTTGAGCGACTTCATCAAAAATTTGAGTTTGACTAATCATTTGATTAGGATTTTGCAAGACATAGCCAATCCGATCGGCCCGTTCTTTTATGGAATCGCTTGAAATGTCTAGCCCTTTGTAGAATAGCGGAGCAGAAGAGTCATGAAAAGCACAAAGTAATTTGGCAAGAGTTGACTTACCAGCGCCGTTTTGTCCCACCAAAGAAATTTTCTCGCCTTGACGAATAGTCAAGTGGATATCTGATAGAATGGGTTTTTGAGGTTGATAAGAAAAGTTAAGATTGTTCCATTCCAAGAGAATTGGTTTTTCTACATTCTTATGAGGCCTGTCATTAAAATCACAGGATAAACCTGAGAAATCAAGTTGATCTAATTGTGTTAAAGACATGTTTTCTGTGAAATGATACCCTAAATCTCTTAGGCTAGTAACGTAGAGAGGTTCTCTTATCCCGTTCTGATGTAATAAATCAGTTAATAATAATTGATTGGGAGACCCGTCAAAAAGAATACGACCATCATTAATCAAAATGACCTTGTCGACAGGACGATAGAGCACATCCTCTAGACGGTGTTCGATAATAATTGTAGTTGCTTCTGTTGATTGATGGATGCGATCGATCAAGTCAATCGTATCAAGTCCAGATTTAGGGTCGAGATTGGCTAATGGTTCATCAAAGAGAAGAATTGGACTTTCGTCTACCAAAACACCAGCCAAACTAACACGTTGCTTTTGGCCGCCAGAAAGGTCTTGGGGGCGATTGTCCAATAAGTCATCAAGTTCTAACGCTTTTGACCAGTAGGTAATTGATGCTTTCATCTCTTCCTTTTTAAAACAATCATTTTCTAAGGCGAATGCAATATCCTCAGCGACAGAAAGACCAATAAATTGACCATCGGGATCCTGAAGCACTGTGGATATAATCTTTGACTTATCATAGATTGACAAATCAAACGCATCTTGACCTTCTATAGAAAGGAGTCCTTGGTGTTTTCCGTGAAAATGATTTGGAATAATACCATTCAAACAATTACCAATGGTTGATTTACCACTTCCTGATGGGCCGATGATAAGGACTTTTTGGCCTTTTTCGATGGTTAAATTAATATTGTTTAAAGTAGGGTTTGATTGAGCGTCGTACTGAAAAGTAAAATCTTTGAATGTAATTAAACTAGTCATTTATTTTTCCAAATCCTCGTCTTTTGATAGACTACCAGATTTTGTCCGAGTTTTGGCGTAAGCGATCAGTAAAATGGTACCACCAATACCAATTGTAATAGTATTAGCTATTCCTGCGAATAATCCCTGAGTGAAAACTTTATTAGCAGGTTCTTGGTAGATTAAAATATCACCAAGAGGTGCAACGATTGCCCAGGCGATGATATTAACGACAGCTTGTGTCACGTTAAAAAGTAGAATATCTCTTTTATTAAATTGACCTTTAGTAATGTGTAATTTATTTTTCAAAAGTCCGATGCCAAGACCAACTAGGCCACTTGGTAAAACCCAAGACCACCAAACACCATAGCCGGCCAACATATCTTTTAGCATATGACCGATGAAGCCAATTAAGAAACCAGCTAAGGGACCAAAGATAACAGAAAATAGGGCTTGTAATGTATATTGTAGAGAAATGGTGGTATTAGTAAAAATAGTAATTGGGACAAATATCCCAATGATAACAAATAGGGCAGCTCCGATACCCGTGGCAACTACAGTTTTGATCGATGTATTTTTCATAATTTCTCCTATACTCTTAAATTCTTTTCAGTTCGATATGCCAATTTTGACCGACGCCAATATTATAAGCTTTAGCAAAAGACCCTTGGTTGATTGCCACCCCAACTCGATATAAGGAGTTGATATAAATAATAGGTTGGCCAATTCGAACATCGGCAAACGATTTTCCGTAAGTGACTTGGTTCTGATAAACAACCATGTCGTTATTGAAAATTGTTATTTCAAAGCGTTCACCGAATTGAGGTTGAAAATGGTAAAATTCTTCACGGGTAATTGATGTCCATAGCGAACCAAAACGAACATCTAGAATGTCAATGACACCTTTAATGCTATTTTCACCTATTTGAGTTTCTACATCTTGCACTTCTACAATAGCATCCACAGAAAGTTCTGGCCCAACGTCTTCAAATTGAATGTGACCGCTTGCGAGCTTGGCTCCTGTATAGGCATAAACATCTCTCCCATGGAACGTATAAGACAGTTCAGTGTTTTGACGACGGTTAGACACTTCAGAAATTTCTCGAATGGCTTTAATGCCGACGTGTTTTTTTATATAAGAAAGTGTTCCGTTATCTGGTGTTACTATATATTGATTATTCTTTGTAAGTGCGACAACACTTTTACGTTTAGAGCCAACCCCAGGGTCAACGACTGAAACAAAAGTCGTTCCTTCTGGCCAATAATTAATAGTTTGAAAAAGTCTATAAGATGCTTCAAATATATTATAAGGGGTGATTTCGTGAGTTAGATGATGAACACCTAGAGTAGAATCCTCTTGTAGCGCGACACCAATCATTGCTGAGACAGCACCATCTACAAGACCAAAATCCGATTGAAGAACCAGTAAATTGTTAGGCATGGTTGGGTTTCTCCTTGTTCTGTTGTGATTAGATTTATTTTATCATAAAAATAGCATATAAAAGCAGATAATATAGGAAATTTCTCTAATCAATAGAATTTTATATAATAAGAAGAAAGATTTATTTGTAAATACTTAGCCGATCAAGAATTTATAAAATTTGTATTTTAAGATCAAGAAAAAGGCTAAATTCCCAAAGTAAGTTCCATCTCTAACCAGACGTTGAGTTCTCTGTCTTCTAAACAGAGTAGAAAGTCTTTATATCGACGTCCTTCTTTTTAGGTTTTAGGTATGAGGGAGTTGCTTTTTTGTTTTTTTGTTCTGTCATATTGACCTCTTTCTAATCGAAAAGTCTCAGACTTAATTCCACCATAAAAATCCGTTTCAGACTAATTTCCAGTTTGAGACACAAAGTGGAAGTTATTTTGGGAATTTACTTTTTACAAAAAAGAAATAAAAAATAGTAAAAACTATTGACAACTAAGTTTCATTTATATTATACTAATCAAGTTGTCAAAAGAACTGAAAATATTTTGAAAATAAAATAAAAAAGTTGTTGACAGACCCTATCTGATCTGATAGACTATAATAGTTGTCTCGTAAGAGAGAAAAGACCTTTGAGAACTGAATAAGACAAACCAAACGTGCAGGGTGATATGATAACCATATTACCTGTCAATAAAGTAAAAACAATAAATCTGTCAGCGACAGAAAAAGAATGAGTTAAACATCAACTTAAATTTAGATGAGAGTTTGATCCTGGCTCAGGACGAACGCTGGCGGCGTGCCTAATACATGCAAGTAGAACGCTGAGGACTGGTGCTTGCACTAGTCTAAGGAGTTGCGAACGGGTGAGTAACGCGTAGGTAACCTACCTCATAGCGGGGGATAACTATTGGAAACGATAGCTAATACCGCATGACACTGGAGTACACATGTACTTGAGTTAAAAGGAGCAATTGCTTCACTATGAGATGGACCTGCGTTGTATTAGCTAGTTGGTGAGGTAATGGCTCACCAAGGCGACGATACATAGCCGACCTGAGAGGGTGATCGGCCACACTGGGACTGAGACACGGCCCAGACTCCTACGGGAGGCAGCAGTAGGGAATCTTCGGCAATGGACGGAAGTCTGACCGAGCAACGCCGCGTGAGTGAAGAAGGTTTTCGGATCGTAAAGCTCTGTTGTTAGAGAAGAACGATGATGGGAGTGGAAAATCCATCATGTGACGGTAACTAACCAGAAAGGGACGGCTAACTACGTGCCAGCAGCCGCGGTAATACGTAGGTCTCGAGCGTTGTCCGGATTTATTGGGCGTAAAGCGAGCGCAGGCGGTTTGATAAGTCTGAAGTTAAAGGCTGTGGCTCAACCATAGTTCGCTTTGGAAACTGTCAAACTTGAGTGCAGAAGGGGAGAGTGGAATTCCATGTGTAGCGGTGAAATGCGTAGATATATGGAGGAACACCGGTGGCGAAAGCGGCTCTCTGGTCTGTAACTGACGCTGAGGCTCGAAAGCGTGGGGAGCAAACAGGATTAGATACCCTGGTAGTCCACGCCGTAAACGATGAGTGCTAGGTGTTAGGCCCTTTCCGGGGCTTAGTGCCGCAGCTAACGCATTAAGCACTCCGCCTGGGGAGTACGACCGCAAGGTTGAAACTCAAAGGAATTGACGGGGGCCCGCACAAGCGGTGGAGCATGTGGTTTAATTCGAAGCAACGCGAAGAACCTTACCAGGTCTTGACATCCTTCTGACCGTCCTAGAGATAGGATTTTCCTTAGGGACAGAAGTGACAGGTGGTGCATGGTTGTCGTCAGCTCGTGTCGTGAGATGTTGGGTTAAGTCCCGCAACGAGCGCAACCCCTATTGTTAGTTGCCATCATTAAGTTGGGCACTCTAGCGAGACTGCCGGTAATAAACCGGAGGAAGGTGGGGATGACGTCAAATCATCATGCCCCTTATGACCTGGGCTACACACGTGCTACAATGGTTGGTACAACGAGTCGCAAGCCGGTGACGGCAAGCTAATCTCTTAAAGCCAATCTCAGTTCGGATTGTAGGCTGCAACTCGCCTACATGAAGTCGGAATCGCTAGTAATCGCGGATCAGCACGCCGCGGTGAATACGTTCCCGGGCCTTGTACACACCGCCCGTCACACCACGAGAGTTTGTAACACCCGAAGTCGGTGAGGTAACCTATTAGGAGCCAGCCGCCTAAGGTGGGATAGATGATTGGGGTGAAGTCGTAACAAGGTAGCCGTATCGGAAGGTGCGGCTGGATCACCTCCTTTCTAAGGAAATGGAAGTACGTTAGGGAAGTCTTATTTAGTTTTGAGAGGTCTTGAAGTAAGTAACGAGAACGTTAAGAAATCTGTATGAAAATAGGAAACAGACGCAGTGTGCTAGTCACACAAGGAGGTTTATTTTTTCACTAAGATTTTAGTTCGACTACAATTCAGATCCATATGATAGTATGAGTAACAGGATAAAAAACGTTAACATATTAACTGTGGGGCCTTAGCTCAGCTGGGAGAGCGCCTGCTTTGCACGCAGGAGGTCAGCGGTTCGATCCCGCTAGGCTCCATTAAAACAGGATACTAACAGACGATTCGCTTGCGAAAACTTCTGTAGAAAATTAGGAATCACTCGCCGTGTGTTAACACACAAGAGAGATTATCTATTTTCCTAAGAAGTTAGTCTGGAGTTCAACTCCATATCTTGTTTTAGATGATATTTGAATACAATCCTAAACTTACTAGGAATAAGTCAAAACCATTTCGTGTCAAAAGACACATCACTGGTTTGTTCCTTATTCTACGCAAGTTTTGCGACAAGTCGCACCGGATTTTAATATCATAAATAGTCCATTGAAAATTGAATATCTATATCAAATTCCACAATTAAGAAATTAATTGTAGAAAAGTAACAAGAAATAAACCGAAAAAAAGATAAACGCGAACATATTAAAAAAAATTAAAAGAAGGTCGAGAGACTGGAAATAAGGTTAAGTTAATAAGGGCGCACGGTGGATGCCTTGGCACTAGAAGCCGATGAAGGACGTGACTAACGACGAAATGCTTTGGGGAGCTGTAAGTAAGCCTTGATCCAGAGATGTCCGAATGGGGGAACCCGGCATGTGATGCATGTCATCCATGACTGTTAAGGTCATGAGAAGGAAGACGCAGTGAACTGAAACATCTAAGTAGCTGCAGGAAGAGAAAGCAAAAGCGATTGCCTTAGTAGCGGCGAGCGAAACGGCAGGAGGGCAAACCGAGGAGTTTACTCCTCGGGGTTGTAGGACTGCAAGGTGGGATCAACTACTATAGAAGAATTACCTGGGAAGGTAAGCCAAAGAGAGTAACAGCCTCGTATTTAAAATAGTAACTGACCCTAGCAGTATCCTGAGTACGGCGAGACACGCGAAATCTCGTCGGAATCTGGGAGGACCATCTCCCAACCCTAAATACTCTCTAGTGACCGATAGTGAACCAGTACCGTGAGGGAAAGGTGAAAAGCACCCCGGGAGGGGAGTGAAATAGAACCTGAAACCGTGTGCCTACAACAAGTTCGAGCCCGTTAATGGGTGAGAGCGTGCCTTTTGTAGAATGAACCGGCGAGTTACGATATGATGCGAGGTTAAGTTGAAGAGACGGAGCCGTAGGGAAACCGAGTCTTAAAAGGGCGACTTAGTATCATGTTGTAGACCCGAAACCATGTGACCTACCCATGAGCAGGTTGAAGGTGAGGTAAAACTCACTGGAGGACCGAACAGGGCACGTTGAAAAGTGCTTGGATGACTTGTGGGTAGCGGAGAAATTCCAAACGAACTTGGAGATAGCTGGTTCTCTCCGAAATAGCTTTAGGGCTAGCGTCGATGTTAAGTCTCTTGGAGGTAGAGCACTGTTTGGGTGAGGGGTCCATCCCGGATTACCAATCTCAGATAAACTCCGAATGCCAAGTAGATATAATCGGCAGTCAGACTGCGAGTGCTAAGATCCGTAGTCGAAAGGGAAACAGCCCAGACCACCAGCTAAGGTCCCAAAATAATTGTTAAGTGGAAAAGGATGTGGGGTTGCACAGACAACTAGGATGTTAGCTTAGAAGCAGCTATTCATTCAAAGAGTGCGTAATAGCTCACTAGTCGAGTGACCCTGCGCCGAAAATGTACCGGGGCTAAAACAATTTACCGAAGCTGTGGATTACCTTTAGGGGTAATGGTAGGAGAGCGTTCTATGTGTGAAGAAGGTATACCGTGAGGAGTGCTGGAACGCATAGAAGTGAGAATGCCGGTATGAGTAGCGAAAGACAGGTGAGAATCCTGTCCACCGTAAGACTAAGGTTTCCAGGGGAAGGCTCGTCCGCCCTGGGTTAGTCGGGACCTAAGGAGAGACCGAAAGGTGTATTCGATGGCCAACAGGTTGATATTCCTGTACTAGTATGTAAAGTGATGGAGGGACGCAGTAGGCTAACTAAAGCGTACGACTGGAAGAGTACGTTCAAGCAGTAAGGTGAGGTAAGAGTCAAATGCTTATACCTAATACATTGAGCTGTGATGAGGAGCGAAGTTTAGTAGCGAAGTTAGTGATGTCACACTGCCAAGAAAAGCTTCTAGCGTTTAATTACATACTACCCGTACCGCAAACCGACACAGGTAGTCGAGGCGAGTAGCCTCAGGTGATCGAGAGAACTCTCGTTAAGGAACTCGGCAAAATGACCCCGTAACTTCGGGAGAAGGGGTGCTGACTGAAGAGTCAGCCGCAGTGAATAGGCCCAAGCAACTGTTTATCAAAAACACAGCTCTCTGCTAAATCGTAAGATGATGTATAGGGGGTGACGCCTGCCCGGTGCTGGAAGGTTAAGAGGAGTGCTTAGCGTAAGCGAAGGTATGAATTGAAGCCCCAGTAAACGGCGGCCGTAACTATAACGGTCCTAAGGTAGCGAAATTCCTTGTCGGGTAAGTTCCGACCCGCACGAAAGGCGTAATGATTTGGGCACTGTCTCAACGAGAGACTCGGTGAAATTTTAGTACCTGTGAAGATGCAGGTTACCCGCGACAGGACGGAAAGACCCCATGGAGCTTTACTGCAGTTTGATATTGAGTATCTGTACCACATGTACAGGATAGGTAGGAGCCATAGAAGACGGGACGCCAGTTTCGTTGGAGGCAATGTTGGGATACTACCCTTGTGTTATGGCTACTCTAACCCAGATAGGTGATCCCTATCGGAGACAGTGTCTGACGGGCAGTTTGACTGGGGCGGTCGCCTCCTAAAAGGTAACGGAGGCGCCCAAAGGTTCCCTCAGATTGGTTGGAAATCAATCGCAGAGTGTAAAGGTATAAGGGAGCTTGACTGCGAGAGCTACAACTCGAGCAGGGACGAAAGTCGGGCTTAGTGATCCGGTGGTTCCGCATGGAAGGGCCATCGCTCAACGGATAAAAGCTACCCTGGGGATAACAGGCTTATCTCCCCCAAGAGTTCACATCGACGGGGAGGTTTGGCACCTCGATGTCGGCTCGTCGCATCCTGGGGCTGTAGTCGGTCCCAAGGGTTGGGCTGTTCGCCCATTAAAGCGGCACGCGAGCTGGGTTCAGAACGTCGTGAGACAGTTCGGTCCCTATCCGTCGCGGGCGTAGGAAATTTGAGAGGATCTGCTCCTAGTACGAGAGGACCAGAGTGGACTTACCGCTGGTGTACCAGTTGTCTTGCCAAAGGCATCGCTGGGTAGCTATGTAGGGAAGGGATAAGCGCTGAAAGCATCTAAGTGCGAAGCCCCCTCAAGATGAGATTTCCCATGATTTTATATCAGTAAGAGCC
>NZ_JRQN01000026.1 GCF_000785785.1 Streptococcus uberis | reverse complement strand
CCCAGATTCATAGTGTCTGAGGTCAATTCCGATAAAGGCATTGATTTGGTTGGCAGACTGAAACCGGCGAATATCTCCCAATTCACCAATGATAGAAGTCGCTGTTGTTTCTGCAATACCAGGGGTAGACAGTAAGATGTCATATTCAGGCAAAGGCTGAGCTAGGACTACCATATTGTCTAAAACCACTTGTCTATGTTCAGATAGTCGAAGCAATTCTTGGGCATAGTAAGGAACCTCTTCAAGCATTGTAGAGTTTTTCTTAACTGCACAGTAGGATTGTTTAGCGAGTTCTATCAATTTATCAGCCAGATACTCGACACGCTTCTCAGAGATACGTTTGTATGTTGACTTTCGGATGACATTTGACAACTCAACGCTCTTTAGTTCTAGCACCATTTCTTTACAAGGAAAAGCTATCACTAAGTTCCAGTATTGTTCACCCGTTGGGGTAGACAAGAGGCTTTCCAACTCTGGGAAAGTGACTTGCAAGACTTTGTGCAGACGGTTCTTAGTTCGAACGATATCCTCGGTTAAATTTTGGTAGAATCGGCTTAGATCACGTAACTCTTGATAGACTTCTTTCTGCCTATACGTCGGTCTGCGATTCAGCACAAACTGAGACTGAGCTAATTTTTCAGCGTCAATTTTGCCTGTTTTACGGACACGTAAGCTGTCTAGTTGCTTTTTAGCTTCTAGAGGATTTAACCGTGTATAAGCGTAGCCATTGTCCTCAAGAAAGGCTTGAAGGCGACGAGAATAGACTCCTGTTGCTTCGAAGACAATCTCAGGCTGATGAACAGTTTTTAAGTCATCGGATAAACGAGCGAAGCCCACCGTATCGTTAGGCATGGTGTGGCCATGAACCTTCTTACCATTGAGCCAAATGGTCACTTCTGAACTTGCTTTACTCACATCAATTCCAAACACGACTCGCATGATATTACCTCTTTGTCTTGAATGATTCCTAGTTTTAGTGATTTCATTTTCAATACACGACGTCTAGCGCCTAAAGAGAGTACGACTTAACAAGACACCTCTACTTTATCACAAAGAAAAAGTAGTAAGTACTCTCTCCCGTCGGAGATTTCCTCATACTAATCTTAGTATGTTTTAATCTATTCTTTTAAATTTATATTTTGGGATGAAAAAACTGATAATGACTAGAAGAATCATGAAGCTTGTCAAAATCTGATTAGAAATGAGATGATTGTTAAACCCATTGATTAGGATGATAGCTAAAAAGCAAACTAATTTATAGTATGTAGATACTAAATTAGTAACTAATCGTAATTTATCACCATCAGAGACTATTAATTGGGGGCGGTTATAAAATGGAAAAGAGATTATCGAATAATCTGAAACTACTATTTGGGGATAATCAAAAAAATTATAGGAAATGATTGAACCGTCTGTCACTTCTAGTGAGACTTCCTTTTCATTTGCTAAATCAGCGACATATGCTTTATTTAAGCGGATTGTAATTGGTCCACTTGAGTACTTTCCTGTTTGTCTTTTGATTGTGATGGTCAATTTACATTACCCTTTCTGTCTTTTCACCTTAATTATACTGATTTTGAACACTTTTGCAATACACTACCGTTCTTGATATGGTAAACTAGACAATAGAATAAATAATAGGAGTCCTTATGACAGTCATTTTTGCCCATAGAGGAAGTAAGTCTAATAGACCAGAAAATACACTCATTTCTTTTAAAGAAGCGTTGAGAGTTGGGGCTGATGGTATTGAGCTGGACGTCCACAGAAGTAATGATAATCACTTAGTTGTTATTCATGATGAAACAGTTGATCGGACCACAAATGGCATTGGATTAGTCCGCGATTTAACATTAAAACAATTAAAAGAACTTGATGCAGGCTCATGGTTTGCACCTGAATACTTTAGAGAGAAAATTTCGACTTTAGAAGAAGTTTTGGATTTCTTAGTCGATGAGGGGTTTCGCGGTACCTTAAATATCGAAATTAAAACGGATAAATACCATTATCCAGGAATTGAGCATGATTTTGCCCGACTGCTGCAGTCTCAAAAATGGCCCTTTGACTATCTTTATTGCAGTTTTAATTTTAAGAGTCTTAAATTAATGTCTGAGTTGGATCCAGATGTTGAATTAGCCTTTTTAATGAAGAAAAATCCATTTCATATTTGGTTGGGCAAAAAAACACCATTTGTTGCTGCCATTCATCCTAATAAAGTATGGTTTTTAAATGATTTAACAGGCGTTAATCATTTTTCGAAAGCAATTAGACCGTGGACCTTAAATAAAGAAAGTCAAATCAACTTGGCGTTTAAGTATCACCTGGCTGGTTTTATGACAGATTACCCAGAATTAGCAGTAAAACTCAAGCAGTTATGGCAAGAAAAAAATCAATAGATCAGTCCTATTGATTTTTGATTGTCAGTTTAACTTGAGGCATTAAGTAGCTGAAGACAATTAGTAGGAGTGATAAGATACTTAAATAATAGAGTACAGGTGAGTCATAAGACAAGCACAGATGACTAATCACCACTGTCAAAATACCTGACCAAAAGAGGAGTAAAGGTAATGGATTATCACTAATAACAATGTGATCAGAATCTGTGATAAGTATTTTCTTTTGCAAGCTAGATTTTACTTTAAGTTCTTGCTTACCCTCAAAGTGACACGTCATTTCTTGACTGTTTTTAAGTTTAGCAGTATAAAGATTTCCAATATAAACTGTAATTGTAGTTCCAATTTTGAAAAATGTTGTTTGTCTTTTAATATTCATTCTATTTTTTATCCTCTAACTCAATAATTGTCATTGCTAAACGGAACTCCTCTGCTAATTTTTGCCTACGGAACTCCTCAAATTCAGCTGATTCTCTAATCGCAGAGTAGCGTTTAGAAAGTTTCCAATAGTCTGTAGCATCAAATCGGGATGAGCTATTAAAAAAGCGTTGTTTAACTGCCATTCTTTTTGATAGCCGAGCGGACGAGAGTGATAGGTCACATCATCAATTTTATGTGGCGAAATTCTGTGGTGATTGTGACCAAAATAGACCATTTTGACATGGTGCTTTTTGAAAATGTTATGAAATTTTTGACTCCCTAAGAATGCATTAAAGGGTCTAAATTTAGGATGTTGGAGAATAAAGTCGCTGTGAGGAACAAAGTGCATGCTGATAATAACTTGTCCTGGTAGTGAACTAAGTACCCCTTCTAGCTTTCGACAGATTATCTGGGTCAATTCAATGTCAGAATAGGGCCTTTTTAGACGCCGATCAAACCAAAACTGATTTTTAAAAGCTAGATTTTCAGCAGATGATTTGTCAGGAAAAAAGGAATAGTCATACCAGCCGTGAAAAGCCAGCAAGGTTTCCTGTGAGCTTAAGGGAATCACTTGAAAATCAAGTGCCTCAATTCTTTTTTCATCAAGATCTAAAAGGTCATGATTCCCTAGGTTGTGACTAGTTTTTATTGATGGATTAATTTGTTTTAAAAATGGGCGACTTTTTCGGTCGTAATGATTGGATATATCACCTGCAATATGGAGAAAATCAATCTTATTTTCTAATAAGACGTGATTTAAACAATCGATATCAGCTTGACTAAACTGATTGAGGTCGATATGCAAGTCACTCATGATAGCTAGTTTTTTCATGCTTTTATTCTATCAAAAAATATAGAAGAATGCTATTTATGGTAAAATGGATAAAAGGAGAATGCCATGGTCAAAGCAATTATTTTTGATATGGATGGTGTCTTATTTGATACAGAGCCATTTTATCTTAACAGAAGACAACAATTTTTTGATGAACACGCAATTTCTATCAACCATTTGTCAGCTAGTGATTTTATTGGTGGGAATTTGCAACACATTTGGAAAGATTTATTGAGCAAGCACTATCAATCAGAACAAGCGAAGGCAGTTAGCGATGCGTATGATGCTTATAAAAAAAGGCATTTGGTACCTTATTGTGATCTTTTATTTCCAAATGTCAAACAGACATTGGCAAAATTGAAAGAAGACGCTATTAGCCTTGTCCTTGCCTCAAACTCAAGTAGAACAGATATTGAGCAAGCTTTGGAATCTTGTCATTTGAAGGAGTATTTCACTTTTGTTTTATGTGCTGAAGATGTTAGCCATCCAAAACCAGCACCTGACATTTATCTTAAAGCGAAGCAATTGTTGGAACTTGAAAAACAGGATATATGGGTAATTGAAGATAGTCAAAAGGGAATTTTAGCAGCAAAAAATGCAGGGTATAAGGTCTTTGCCATTAAGGATACGAGGTACGGTATTGATCAAAGTCAAGCAGATCAGCTGATTGATGCTGTTGAACAAATCATAGATTATTTAATATAGAATGCTCCCATAAGGGAGTGTTTTTTGTAAGCCTTTGCAGTTTTTGGTTGGCAAATTTTTTGAGAAGTTTTACAATGAGTTAGAAGACTTTTTTATTTTTTGAGCTAGTTGCTCTTTCATGGAAAGGAATCAATCATACTAATGTCTAACTATTATCAATTGTTGAAAGAAAAGTTTCCAAGTAAATCATCATTGGTTACTGAAATGATAAATCTTGAAGCGATTTGTCATCTCCCTAAAGGGACAGAACATTTTTTAAGTGATTTGCACGGTGAATATGAAGCGTTTGATTACCTGTTAAGAAATGGCTCGGGCTCCATCAAGAAAAAAGTTGCGGAATGTTTCCCTGATAAATCAGCTGAGGAAATTGATTACTTATGCCAGTATATTTATTATCCTAAAGCTAAAATTGAAGTGAGACAAGAAGAGTTAACATCTCAACAACTGATAGAGGAACTTAGTCAATTCTTACCTGATTTGTTGCAATTGGTAAAGTATATTGGGGGGAAATACACGCGGTCAAAGGTTCGTAAAATGATGCTAGAGATTACGCCTATATTATGGAAGAACTTTTAATGGTTGAGCAACTAGATGTTAATAAACGGTCATATTATGATTCCATTATTGCTAAAGTCATTGAATTAGGACAGCTTGATGATTTATTTATTGCTTTTGCGACCTTGCTACAAGAGCTATCTATAGATCATTTGCATGTGGTTGGTGATATTTATGATAGAGGGAAATACCCAGATCTAATTATTGATCGCCTTCAAAAATTTAGTAAAATTGATATTCAATGGGGCAATCATGATATTACATGGATTGGAGCTGTTTCTGGTTCAACCATTTGTATGATTAATGTGATTCGGATTGCAGCTAGATATAATAGTATTGGTTTAATTGAGGATCGGTATGGTATCAATTTACGCCGTTTAATTGATTATGCCCAAAAACACTTTGACGTCGAAGAGGTTTTTAATCCAATTTTAGACGGTGATGATATTTCTGAGACAGACAAAACGATTTTGAATAAATTGCAACAAGCAACTGCCTTCTTGCAGTTTAAGTTAGAACATCAATTGATTAGCAGAAGACCTGAATTTGGCATGGAAGCTTCTAACTTATTTTCCAAAATAGATAAAGAAGCCAAAACAATTAGCATAAAAGGTAAAAACTATCCCTTACAATCTTTTCCTTATGAGATGATTAATTGGGAAAATCCACAAGAATTGACAGCCGAAGAAAAGCATATTCTATCAGGATTAATGCACCGTTTTCAGAATTCTGCTCGCTTAACACAACACATTGATTTTTTAATGGAAAATGGGTCCATTTATAAAATAACAAACAATCACTTGCTTTTCCATGGTGGTATGCCAATGCATTCAAATGGTGATTTCAAGTCCATGCATTTTGGAAATGTTGCTTATGCTGGTAAAGACTTAATGGACTTTTTTCAAGAGCAAGTTATCAAATCCTATAAGAATAAAGATAAGCAGGAAGATTTTGAAACGGATTTATTTTGGTACCTCTGGTGTGGGGAAGTGTCCTCTCTCTTTGGAAAGGATCGCATGACAACCTTTGAACGCTATTATATTGCAGATAAAGAAACGCATATAGAAATAAAGAATGCCTATTATCAGCTGCGTGAAAGAGAAGATATTTGCTTGCGCCTCTTAAATGAATTTGGTTTAGATGGGTCAGCTCATATTGTTAACGGTCATACACCGGTGAAAGAAAAAGTTGGTGAGTTACCCATCAAAGCTAATGGTCGCCTAATCATTATTGATGGTGGGCTTGCTAAAGGGTATCAAAAGAAAACAGGTATTGCTGGGTATACCCTAATTTCAAATAGTTATGGCCTAGAATTAGTAGCGCACAAACCATTTTCATCAGTCGCAGATGTTTTAGAGGGCGAATGCGATATTATTTTTATCAAACGCTTAGTTGAAGAAGTATCGCAACGGACACTAGTAAAAGAAACTGATAATGGAAAGTCTCTTTTAAAGGAAATTGCAGCTTTGGATTATTTATACCACCATTTTGACTTATATTAATAATTGTGGAGGACTTGGGGCGTGACCAGTTCTCCATTTTTTGCTGTTATAACTTTTTAATAAATGACACAATTCGTAATGACTTAGTCTTGAACTCTTTATATATTTCGATTATGATAGTAATATGGAAATAAAGGTGGCAATTCAACAATTAGCTCAAGAAATTGGGATTTCAAAGATAGGTTTTACAAGTGCAGATGATTTTTCTTATTTGGAGAAATCGCTGCGCTTAAGTGTTGAAGAAGGGAGAAATTCTGGTTTTGAACACAAAAATATAGAGGAAAGAATCCGTCCAAAATTAGCTCTGGAATCTGCAAAAACGATTATTTCCATAGCTGTTGCCTATCCCCACAAATTGCCAATAGCGCCGCAGAAAACAGAATATAAAAGGGGCAAAATTACGCCTAATTCTTGGGGCTTAGATTACCATCATGTTCTTGCTGACAAGTTAGAAAAATTAGCGCGTGGAATTGAAACCATGACAGAGAACTTTGAATACAAAGGCATGGTCGATACCGGGGCACTTGTTGATACAGCAGTAGCAAAAAGAGCGGGAATCGGTTTTATTGGTAAAAATGGCTTAGTCATTTCAAAAGAGTTTGGCTCCTATATGTATTTAGGGGAATTGATTACTAATTTAGAGATAGAGCCTGATCAAGAGGTTGATTATGGGTGTGGAGACTGCACAAGATGTTTGGATGCTTGTCCGACATCCTGTTTAATTGGTGATGGGACCATGGATGCTAAACGGTGTTTGTCATTTCAAACTCAAGATAAAGGCATGATGGATTTGGAATTCCGTAAAAAGATAAAAACCGTTATTTATGGCTGTGATATTTGTCAGATTTCTTGTCCTTATAATAAGGGGATTTCTAATCCTCTGGCAAGTGAGATTGACCCTGATTTAGCGCAGCCAGAATTGATCCCATTCTTAGAGTTGTCAAACAAGGGTTTCAAAGAAAAATTCGGTCATATCGCCGCCTCTTGGCGTGGAAAAAATATCCTTCAGCGTAATGCCATTATTGCACTTGCCAATGGACATGACCGCACAGCAATTGTTAAGCTAATGGAAATCATTGATAAAAATAACAATCCTATCCACACAGCAACAGCTATTTGGGCATTAGGTGAGATTGTCAAAGTGCCTGATCAAGGAATGATTGACTTTTTGCAGGAAATCACGATTACAGATGAAAGTATTCAAAAAGAATTTGATTTGGTTCGCGCAAAATGGCAATTCTAGTGGCAGTGTGTTAAAATAGGGAAGATAAAAAAGTAAAAAAGATAAGAAGGTAATGATATGGAAGTGGCAGAAATACGCCAAAAAATAGTAGAAAATAAAGAGAAGTTGACTAGCTTCAGGAGGTCTCTTTGACTTAGATCGTTTGGAGGAAGACATTGCGCTCTTAGAAAACCAAATGACAGAACCTGACTTTTGGAACGATAATATCTTGGCTCAAAAGACCTCTCAGGAATTAAATGAGTTAAAGGTTAAGTTTAATACGTATCATGATATGCAGAACTTGTCAGAAGAAACTGAACTGTATTTAGAAATGTTGGATGAAGATGATTCTGTACAAGAGGAATTAGAAGCTAGTTTAGAAAAATTAGATCAGATTTTGTCAAGTTACGAAATGACCTTGCTTTTGTCAGAACCTTATGATCATAATAATGCTATTCTTGAAATCCATCCTGGATCGGGTGGAACAGAAGCGCAAGACTGGGCAGACATGCTCTTTAGAATGTATACCCGTTTTGGTAATGCCAAAGGCTTTAAAGTTGAGACCTTGGATTATCAGGCTGGAGATGAAGCAGGTATTAAATCGGTTACTCTCTCATTTGAAGGACCAAATGCCTATGGTTTCTTAAAGTCAGAAATGGGTGTTCATCGTTTAGTACGTATTTCACCTTTTGATTCAGCAAAGAGACGCCATACGTCATTTACTTCTGTTGAAGTGATGCCAGAGTTAGATGATACTATTGAAGTTGATATCCGAGATGATGATATTAAAATGGATACCTTCCGTTCAGGTGGAGCTGGTGGACAAAATGTCAATAAAGTCTCTACAGGGGTTCGCTTAACCCACATTCCAACGGGGATTGTTGTGGCATCAACAGTTGATCGTACACAGTATGGGAATAGAGACCGAGCAATGAAGATGTTGCAAGCTAAACTTTACCAATTAGAGCAAGAGAAGAAGGCTGAAGAGGTCAATGCTTTAAAGGGTGACAAAAAGGAAATAACCTGGGGAAGTCAAATTCGCTCTTATGTCTTCACCCCTTATACCATGGTAAAAGATCACCGAACAAACTTTGAAGTTGCTCAAGTTGATAAAGTAATGGATGGTGATATTGATGGATTTATTGATGCTTATTTGAAATGGCGTATGAGTGACGACTAATTCATAAGAAAATAGAAAGAAGAAAATAATGGCTTTAATTGAAATGAAGGATGTTTCTAAGAAATACCGCAGATCAACAACAGCTTGAGAGACATTACAGTTTCTGTAAATCAAGGAGATTTTGTTTATTTGGTTGGCCCTTCTGGTGCAGGTAAATCTAGCTTCATCAAATTGTTATACCGAGAAGAACAGGTAACAAGTGGTTCCATTTATGTTGGGGAATTTGATTTAACCAAATTACGTAAAAAAGATGTTCCTATTTTACGTCGTAATATTGGAGTAGTCTTCCAGGATTATAAACTGTTAGAAAAGAAAACTGTTTTTGAAAACGTTGCTTATGCTATGGAAGTTATTGGAGAAAAGCGTCGTAATATTAAAAGACGCGTTCCGGAGGTTCTTGAATTGGTAGGATTGAAGCATAAGATGCGTTCATTCCCTAATCAATTATCTGGAGGGGAGCAACAACGTGTTGCTATCGCGCGAGCAATTGTGAATAATCCAAAATTATTGATTGCTGATGAACCGACTGGTAACCTTGATCCTGAGATTTCTTGGGAAATTATGCATTTGCTTGAGAGAATTAACCTACAAGGGATAACTGTTCTTGATGGCTACTCATAACAGTCACATCGTAAACACGCTTCGTCACCGCGTCATTGCGATTGAAGATGGACGACTTGTTCGTGATGAAGAGGAAGGAGATTACGGATACGATGATTAGATACTTTTTCCGCCATATTTGGGAATCAATAAAAAATCTCAAGCGCAATATTTGGATGACAATGGCAGCCATCAGTTCAGTTGCCATTACACTGACTTTAGTAGGGATTTTTGCAGCCACCTTGCTTAATATTCAACGAGTTGCGTCTGGTGTTCAAAATAATATTCAGATTAATACTTACTTGAATGTTGATTCAACGGATACTGCAAAAGTTGTTCAAACTACTGATGGTAAGCAAATTAAAAATGAAAAATACCATGAAGTTTATGATCAGATTTTAAAAGTTCCTGGTGTTACTAAAATAACTTTTTCAAGTAAAGATGAACAATTGAAGAAATTACAAGATACAATGGGTGATGTTTGGAAATTGTATGATAAGGATAGTAACCCACTTCAAGATATTTACATTGTTGAAACTGAAAAACCATCACAAGTCAAAGCTACTAGTAAAACCATTAAATCAATTAGTGGAGTTGAGTCTGTAGACTACGGTGGTGTTAATTCTGAAAAACTCTTTAAGTTTGGTGAATTCATTAAAACATGGGGCTTAGCTGGGACGCTATTGTTGATTCTCATTGCAATTTTCCTTATTTCAAATACTATTCGTATGACAATTATGAGCCGTCAAAGAGATATTGAAATTATGCGATTAGTAGGAGCAAAAAATTCTTATATTCGTGGACCATTCTTCTTTGAAGGAGCTTGGGTTGGTCTTTTAGGAGCTATTTTACCGGCAGTTATTATTTACTTTTCATATATCTATGTCTATCACAAATTTACTCCTGAGTTGCAGTTAAATAATTTATCAATGTATCCTATTAATTATTACCTTTATATTATAATAGCAGCGCTATTTGTTATTGGGATTATCATTGGTTCACTTGGTTCAGTCTTGTCAATTAGACGCTACCTTAAATTCTAAAAAAACGAGAGTGGAATAAAATCAGTAATGTCGTAGAAATTTGATTTTGTCGTCCCACCTCCGCAAAGTTGAGTAGGGCTGTAACAGTTGATTTTCAACGTATTAAAGTTCACTCAACCACTGCGTTACATTCATAAATCTATATAAAAACTAGAGTCTGAGAACATTTGTCCCAGACTCGTTTTTTTTTATGATAGATATGGATTGAAATTTTTTTCATGCCCAATTGTCGTTGTAGGGCCATGCCCAGGATATACGGTATAATGATTTGGAAGCATATAAAGTTTCTCTTTGATGGATTGTGTTAGTTGTTTGAAATCACCAGTTGGTAAATCAGAGCGACCAATACTCTCACGAAATAGTGCATCACCGGTAATGACAAATTCATCTTCAAAGAAGTTAAATGAGACGCCACCGATAGAATGACCTGGTGTTTCAAGCAACGTAAAGGTGAAATCAGCAATATGATAAGTTTTGTTATTTTCAAAAATGTTTTCAGCAGGTTTTGCAATGACATCTGGAATGTCAGCGTGACGAATTAACCCAGATAAATTGTCTTTAGCTGTAAATAGCCAAGTGGCCTCCTTAGAAGAAACATAGACTGGTGGCCAATCAAACCTTTCTCTAACCAAGTCTAAACTAAAAATATGATCGTAATGAGTATGAGTCAATAATATAGCTGCAATTGGTTTACTAGCTGTTTCGATGGCTTTAATAATTTCTTGACCATTACTCCCTGGATCAATCAGGAGAATGGACTGATCATTTTCAAGAATATAGGTATTTTCACTAGCAATATCATTTAAAATAGTTATAATTTTCATATGTTTAGTGTAACAAATTTTAGGTAAAACTTCTAAGAAAAAATATAACTGATTGAAACAAATACTAGTAGTAGTTAAGTTTAGATAGCGGGTGATCCAGTTGTCAAAAAGAAAAAAGGCTAGATGTCCTTTTCTAAAACACTAATAAAAAATGGTATAATACTAAGTACTATGACTAAAGAAAAAACTCCTAAATATGCTGTCATTGACCTGGAAGCAACAAATGCAGGGGCTACAGCTAAAATTATTCAAGTGGGTATTGTCATTGTTGAAGATGGAAATATCACGGATAGTTATCAAACTGATGTCAATCCTCATGAAAACCTGTCTGAGCATATCAAAGCGTTAACAGGAATTACAGATCAACAATTAGCCAGTGCACCAGAATTTTCACAAGTGGCAAGTACTATCTTTGATTTGATTAAAGAGTGTATTTTTGTTGCTCATAATGTTAAATTCGATGCTAACTTATTAGCAGAAGCTTTATTTTTTGAGGGGTATGAGTTACGAACACCACGTGTTGACACTGTTGAACTAGCTCAGGTTTTCTTTCCTAGCTTAGAAAAATATAATCTTAGTCATTTATCTCAGGAATTACAGCTAGACCTTTCAGACGCCCATACTGCAATTGCGGATGCTATGGCAACGGCCAATTTACTTCTTGTTTTACAAGCTAAAATTAAATCTTTGCCAAGAGAAACTTTGGCTTATAGCTTCGCTATTGTGATAGTTTACTATTTGAATCAGCTTTAGTTATTGAAGAAGGTCTGAGGCAAGCCAAATCTTTTGATTCCGCTACCCATTATCAAGTCAATCAATTAGTGCTAAGAAAAGATGTGAAACAAACTCCAGCTCTCAAATTATCTCAGTCATTTGACATTAATACCGCTTTACTGGGACTGGAAAATAGACCTAAACAAAATCAATTCGTACATCTTGTTGAGCAAGCATTTCATCATCCTGAAGCAAGCTTTATCCAAGCACAAGCAGGTATAGGAAAAACCTATGGCTATTTATTGCCTTTACTAGCTAGAGCAAATGGTAATCAGGTCTTAGTGAGTGTTCCAACTAAGATTTTGCAAGATCAAATGGTCGCTAAAGAGTTGCAATCCTTAGTTGACCAGTATCATCTAAAGGCACACAGTTTAAAAGGTCCAGGAAATTATATTAAGTTGGATGCCTTTCAAGCTAGTTTAGAAGATATCCATGATAATCGCTTAATTAACCGTTATAAAATGCAATTGCTTGTTTGGCTTTTGGAAACCCAAACAGGTGATCTTGATGAAATTAAACAGAAACAACGGTTTGCTGCTTATTTTGATCACATTAAACATGACGGCAATGTGAACAAGTCATCTGATTTTTATGACCACGATTTTTGGCAAAGAAGTTATGAAAAAGGAAAACAAGCCGACTTGCTGATTACAAATCATGCCTATTTTTTGCACCGTGTTGAAGATGATAAAAGCTTTGCAAAAGGTAAGATATTGGTTTTTGATGAAGCACAAGGATTGACCTTGCAATTAGATCAGTTGTCGCGAAAACAAGTTAATGTAAGTCAACTGCTCCAAGAAATAATGGGGAAGCTTAGTTTAACTGAATCGTTACTAAAAAAAAGGTTATATGAAAGTTTAACATTTGAACTATCCCAGTTGGCTAATCAGTTTTACCAGTCTCAAAAAAATGAAGTGTCAGTGGATGTTGTCACAGTTTTAAAGACCTTAGTGACAGAAATCGACGATATTGAGTTAAGTGACTTAAAGGAAATGTTTCGTTATGAAGACAGTGATTTTTGGCTATCAACGGAAAAAAATCAAGAGAAGCGTGAAACCTATCTTAATGCGACAACGAGACAATTTGTTAACTTTAGAGACTTTTTACCAGAAACAGCTAAAATTTACTTTATTTCGGCAACTTTACAAATTAGCCCCCAAGTTTCCTTGGCTGATCTTTTGGGGTATGATCATTTTTCTTATGACTCATTGCTAAGGAAAAATCGCAAAGCCAATTAGTTTTAATCGATCAGGATATGCCAATTTTGGATGTCCTATCGGACCAAGAGTATTGTCAAGAGATTGCTAAACGCATCTACCACTTAAAGTCTTTAAATTATCCCATTTTGGTCCTCTTTAATTCACGACACCATCTATTAATGGTTTCGGAACTTTTGGATCAATGGCAAGTCACACATTTATGTCAGGAAAAAAATGGTACAGCCTATAATATCAAGAAACGGTTTGATAGAGGAGAGCAATCAATCTTATTAGGTATGGGAGCCTTTTGGGAAGGTGTTGACTTTATTCATGCAGATCGAATGATTGAAGTGATTACACGACTACCATTTGATAATCCCAAAGATCCATTTGTGAAAAAAATGAGCCATCATATTTCTTCAAGAGGGAAACAAGCCTTCACTGACTATTTTCTTCCGATGACAATCCTTAAACTTAAACAAGCTATTGGACGAACAATGAGACGAGATAATCAAAAGTCCTGTGTGCTTATATTAGATAAACGGATAATGGTTAAATCCTATGGTCCAGAAGTCTTTGCGGGACTGGACCAAGAATTTGTGGTCACACATGAAAAATTTGAAAACTGCTTAGGTGAAATGGCTCATTTTCTGATATAATAGAAAAGATCACATGTTATTTTTTGAAAAATAAATGGTGTCCTTTCAATTTGACTAAAGAGAGTTAAGTGACGATTGCCCCTTGATTTTGAAATCATACCATGTGAAAAAGGAGAAACTATGACAAAGTTATCTAATCGTGTATTAGGCATGGAAGAAAGTGTAACTCTAGCAGCAGGTACACGTGCAAAAGAATTAGCATCTCAAGGGAAAGACATCCTCAGTTTAACACTTGGAGAACCTGATTTTATCACACCAAAGAATATCCAAGAAAAAGCAATTCAATCCATTGAAAATGGGAAAGCTAGCTTCTATACAGCGGCTGGTGGTATGCCTGAATTAAAAGCTGCTATTGCAAGCTATATGCAAGAATTTTATGGTTATACGGTGACTTCTAATAATATTGTAGCTGGGACGGGTGCCAAATTTATCCTTTTATGCTTTTTTATGGCAGTTTTAAATCCTAGTGATGAAGTGATCATTCCAACACCATACTGGGTTTCATATGCGGATCAAATCAAAATGGCAGATGGTAAGCCCGTTTTTGTTGAAGGTTTGGAATCAAATGATTTCAAAGTAACGGTTGATCAGTTAGAAGCAGTTAAAACTGAAAAAACGAAAGTGTTACTGATTAATTCTCCTTCAAATCCAACGGGGATGATTTATGGTAAGGAAGAGTTAGAAGCATTAGGCAATTGGGCTGTTTCAAATGATATTCTCATTTTAGCTGATGATATCTATAGTCGCTTAGTTTACAATGGTAATCACTTTACCGCTATGTCATGCTTATCAGAAGAGATTCGTCGTCAAACCATTACGATTAATGGTGTAGCTAAAACTTATTCAATGACGGGTTGGAGAGTTGGCTTTGCTGTAGGAAATCACGACATCATTGCGGCAATGGATAAAATTCTTGGTCAAACAACCTCAAATCTAACGACAGCATCACAGTATGCAGCTATTGAAGCCTTCACAGGTGACCAATCTGCTGTTGAAGAAATGAGACAAGCTTTTGAAGAACGCTTAAATATTATTTATCCATTACTATCTGAGATTCCTGGTTTTAAGGTACTTAAACCACAAGGGGCTTTCTATTTATTCCCAAATGTTAAAGAAGCAATGGCAATGACCGGTTATACTGATGTCACAGAGTTTACTAATGCTATTTTAGAAGATACAGGACTTGCTTTAGTGACAGGAGCTGGCTTTGGCGCACCTTATAATATTCGACTAAGCTACGCTACAGATTTAGATACTTTAAAAGATGCCGTTAATAGACTACAGGTATTTATGTCTATGCACAGCATTTCTTAAAATGATAAAAAAATATGAAAAGAAAAGAGAATTTATGACTAAAAAACTTATTTCAATAATTGATGTTAAAAAATATGTCGGTGAAGAGATTACAATTGGTGCTTGGGTTGCTAATAAATCTGGTAAAGGTAAATTAGCTTTTCTTCAACTACGTGACGGAACTGCCTTTTTCCAGGCTGTTGCTTTTAAACCAAACTTTATTGAAAAATTTGGTGAGGAAAAAGGAGCTGCTAAATTTGATACTGTAAAACGTCTAAGTCAAGAAACTTCTGTTTATGTGACTGGTATTGTTAAAGCAGATGAGCGCTCAAAATTTGGCTATGAGTTGGATGTGACAGATTTAGAAGTTATCGGTGAATCTGTTGATTATCCAATTACACCAAAGGAACACGGAACAGATTTCTTAATGGACCATCGTCACCTTTGGTTGCGTTCTCGTAAACAGATGGCAGTGATGCAAGTTCGTAATGCAATTATTTATACAACATACGAATTCTTCGATCAAAATGGCTTTATCAAGTTTGATAGCCCAATTCTATCTGGTAGTGCGGCTGAAGATTCGACAGAATTGTTTGAAACAGATTATTTTGGAACACCAGCTTATTTAAGCCAGTCTGGTCAATTATATTTGGAAGCAGGAGCTATGGCTCTTGGTCGTGTGTTTGACTTTGGTCCAGTTTTCCGTGCTGAAAAATCTAAAACACGTCGCCATTTAACTGAGTTTTGGATGATGGATGCAGAGTATTCATTCTTGAATCATGATGAATCGCTTGACTTACAAGAGGCTTATGTTAAAGCTTTGATTCAGGGTGTTCTTGACCGTGCACCTCAAGCATTGGAAATTTTAGAACGCGATACTGAAGCACTGAAACGTTATATTGCAGAGCCATTCAAACGTGTTGCCTACGATGATGCAATTAGTCTTCTTCAAGAACATGAAGCTGATGAAGATACAGATTATGAGCACTTAGAACACGGCGATGATTTCGGTTCACCACATGAAACTTGGATTTCAAATTATTTTGGTGTGCCAATCTTTGTTGTTAATTATCCAGCAAGCTTTAAAGCCTTCTATATGAAACCAGTTCCTGGTAATCCTGAACGTGTACTATGTGCGGACCTTTTGGCACCAGAAGGTTATGGCGAAATCATTGGCGGTTCTATGCGTGAAGATGATTATGATGCACTTGTTGCAAAAATGGAAGCTTTGGAAATGGATAGATCAGAGTATGAATTCTACCTTGACTTGCGTAAATACGGATCAGTACCACATGGTGGTTTTGGTATTGGTATTGAACGTATGGTAACTTTCGTTGCTGGTACAAAACATATCCGTGAAGCCATTCCATTTCCACGTATGTTACACCGTATTAAACCATAATTACAATAGCTGATTTTTCAGCTATTTTTTGTTATAGGAAAATATGGAAATACTGACAAATGAAAGTGGCATTCTAGAAAATTTAGATGGATAATGGCTATCCAATCAATTAATTACAGGATTTTATCTTATAATATTTATTAACCTTTTTTTAAGAAATAGAATCTACCTTTTTTAAGGTTATTGTTTTCACAATAGCAATGCAATGCTTAACTAAACAATTAGTTACATTTACATTAATCAGATTAGTCTGAAAGAAGAAGTCTTAACTGAGAAATAGGGTATGAGTAAAATATGCAATAAATGGGCAGGATTATTTTATTTCAGAAGTTATTTTCCTTACTGAACTTTGACTATTAATAATAAGAAATTATCACAATTGACCACTCTTATCTGACGCGTTCATCCTTTATTAGTCATGATAATTTTGCTGACTATAGTTTGTCTTACATAAATGGACTGATTGATAATACTCAATTGAAAAATGAAAGCATTCACGAAATGGTAAATGATGTTTCAAAAAATGAAAAATATGCTTTACTTAATGTTCAAGAAGGACTAGATAGTAAAATGACATTTGATCAAAGGTCAGCTGATCAGGTTGCCCATTTTGGTGGAGCATGGACTTTTATTATTTTGTTTATGACATTTATGGCAATTGGATGCTTTTTAATGACATTCACCCATTCGGATTGGCTTTTGACCGTTATCCATTTGTCTTCTTGAATTAACGATTGCCGTAATTCAAGCGCCATTAATTATGATGAGCCCAAACAGTGGCTTCAGAATATGATTGTTTGCAAGCCCGAAATGACTATTTAGTTAATAAAAAATCAGAAGAAGGTGTGCATTTACTTCATTCAAAAATTGATTACTTAGTTTTACAGCATCAATCTGATGTAATGAAGATTCAACGTTTACAAACTAAGGTTTTAGTGTCTATTACAAAGCAGTTAGATCGAATTGATAAGAGGAATAGCTATGATAATTTCGAAGAATAAAAAACATTAAACCAGTAATATTCTAAACTTTTCTGGTTTTTTATTATTGGGGTACGAATGCCTTAATAATAAGTGACATGGTTAAAAAGAAATTATAGTCACTATTATTCGGATAATCAGGTAAGGGGTAAGGCTAAGATTAATAGAATTCGTTCGGCTTTAAAGTGTTATATGATATAATATGGAGAGTAACTATGGGAAGAGAAAGGATTTAGGGAAATGTTAGATAAGAAAATTGAACTAGTTATTGTTTCAGGGATGAGTGGAGCAGGTAAGACTGTTGCGATTCAATCTTTTGAAGATTTAGGATACTTTACTATTGACAATATGCCACCAACTCTTGTACCTAAGTTTTTGGAAATTATTGAACAAACAAATGAAAATAAGCGTGTTGCCTTAGTGGTTGATATGCGTAGTAGACTTTTCTTTAATGAAATAAATATGATTTTAGATACGATTGAAACCAATCCTAATCTAAATTTTCGACTATTATTTTTAGATGCTACAGATACAGAATTGGTTTCTAGATATAAAGAAACAAGACGTAGCCATCCACTAGCACCAACAGGACGCGTATTAGATGGGATAAAACTTGAGCGTGAATTATTAGCTCCACTGAAAAGTCTTAGTCAAAATGTTGTTGATACTAGTGATTTGACACCTAGACAATTGCGTCAGACAATATCTGAACAATTTTCGGATGAATCTAATCAAGTGTCATTTCGTGTTGAAGTGATGAGCTTTGGTTTTAAATACGGGGTTCCTTTAGACGCGGATTTGATTTTTGATGTTCGTTTTCTCCCAAATCCTTATTATCTACCTGAATTACGCGAAAAAACAGGTTTGGATGAAGAAGTTTATAACTATGTGATGCAACATCCGGAATCTGAAGATTTTTATAATCATTTAACAGCTTTACTTTTGCCTATCTTACCTGGCTATAAAAAAGAAGGTAAATCGGTTTTAACAATTGCAATTGGCTGTACAGGTGGGCAGCATCGAAGTGTTGCATTTGCACATCGCTTAGCTCAAAGTATTGCAGAAAAGTGGCCAGTCAATGAAAGTCATAGAGATAGAAATAAACGTAAGGAAACTGTAAATAGATCATGAGAAAACCCAAAATAACAGTCATTGGTGGTGGAACTGGGATACCTGTCATATTAAACAGCTTAAGGACAGAAGATGTTGATATTACTGCAGTTGTAACGGCTGCAGATGATGGCGGTTCTTCAGGTGAAATTCGAAATGCAATGCAGCAAACACCACCTGGTGATTTGAGAAACGTGTTAGTCGCCATGAGTGATATGCCACGATTTTATGAGAACGTATTTCAATATCGATTTAATGAAAATGATGGCGCCTTAGCTGGTCATCCGCTTGGCAACCTTATTATTGCAGGGATTTCGGAGATGCAAGGCTCTACCTATAATGCTATTCAACTGCTTTCTAAATTTTTTCACATTACAGGAAAAATTTATCCATCAAGTGAGCATGCACTAACCCTTCATGCGGTTTTTAAGGATGGGCATGAAGTCATTGGGGAAAGTTCGATTTCAGATTACCAGGGTATGATTGATTATGTTTATGTCACAAATACTTATAATGATAATGAACCTCAGGCGAGCAGAAAAGTTGTTGATGAAATCATGACTAGTGACATGATTGTTCTTGGGCCAGGCTCACTTTTCACCTCGATCTTGCCAAACTTAGTTATTCCAGAAATCAACTCAGCCTTAAAGCGAACCAAAGCAGAAGTTGTTTATATTTGTAATATTATGACGCAACATGGAGAAACGGAACATTTTTCTGACTCGGATCATATTTCTGTTTTGAATCGTCATTTGGGACAAGATTTGATTGATACTGTACTTGTCAACATTGAAAAAGTACCTCAAGACTATATGGATAAAAATAAATTTGATGAGTACCTTGTACAAGTAGAGCATGATTTTGCAGGATTGACAAATGAAGCAAAGAAAATTATTTCTTCAAACTTCCTTCGTTTAGAGAATGGCGGTGCTTTCCATGATGGTCGCTTAGTTGTTGAAGAAATTATGAACTTGGTAAGGAATAGGTGCCTATGAGTTTTACTACCAAAGTGAAAGAAGAATTAATTCAATTATCTGAGTCAGATAAAATTGAACTGTCAGCCATCATAAAATTATCAGGAAGCTTGACTTTGGCTAATCAAGCTTACACCTTTCAATAACGACTGAAAATGCAAGAATTGCTCGATATATCTATTCATTATTGGAAAAAAGTTATGGCATTTTACCAGAAATTCGATACCATCAAAAAACTAATCTCAAAAAGAATCGCGTTTACACCGTATTTTTAGATCAAGCTGTTGAGAAAATTTTAGCAGATTTAAAATTAGCAGATTCATTTTTTGGTCTTGAAACAGGCATTGAAAAAGAGACGATGACAGATGATAATTTGGGCAGGTCTTATTTAAAAGGTGCTTTTTTAGGTTCTGGTACAGTTCGAGACCCTGAATCAGGAAAGTATCAGTTGGAAATCTACTCAGTCTATTTAGACCATGCCCAAGATTTAGCACAATTAATGCAAAAGTTTATGCTAGATGCTAAAACAATTGAACGAAAAAGCGGTGCAGTAACTTACCTTCAAAAAGCAGAAGACATCATGGATTTCTTAATTATTATTGGTGCCATGGTCTGTAAAGAAGAATTTGAATCAGTCAAACTAGTTAGAGAAACTCGTAATGATATTAATCGAGCTAATAATGCTGAAACAGCAAATATCGCAAAGACAATTACTGCAAGTATGAAAACGATTAACAATATTATCAAAATTATGGATACCGATGGTTTGGAATCTTTGCCGATAGAATTGCAGCAAATTGCTTTAATTCGGATAAATCATCCAGATTATTCGATCCAGCAAATTGCAGATAATCTTGACTTTCCATTGTCAAAAAGTGGTGTGAATCATCGCTTACGAAAAATCAATAAGATTGCAGACGATATTTAAAAGGGTGCTGTATCAACTTTGACGTAAGAAGTTACCTAATTTAGAAAAGAAAAGGAGAAATAATATGGGTTGTACTACAATTTTAGTTGGAAAAAAAGTGTCTTACGATGGCTCAACCTTGGTTGCAAGAACTGAGGATTCACAAAATGGTGATTTTACTCCTAAAAAAATGACTTTTGTAAGAAGACAGGATCAACCAAAACACTATAAGTCAGTCTTATCAAGTTTTGAAATTGATTTACCTGAAACCCCAATGGCATATAGTTCAGTGCCAGATGCATTAGGTAAAGATGGTATCTGGGGTGAAGCAGGTGTTAATGAAGAAAATGTCGGTATGAGTGCTACTGAAACGATTACGACTAATGCGCGTGTTTTAGGGGCAGATCCTCTTGTTACATCTGGAATTGGGGAAGAGGACATGTTAACGCTAGTGCTTCCTTATATTCATTCTGCTAAAGAAGGGGTATTACGACTTGGTCAGATTCTTAGCCAATACGGAACTTACGAATCAAATGGCGTTGCATTTTCAGATGCTAATGAAATTTGGTGGTTGGAGACAATTGGTGGACACCACTGGATTGCTCGTCGTGTACCAGATGATGCTTATGTAACAAACCCAAATCAATTAGGTATTGATCATTTTGAATTTAATAATCCTGATGAATACTTGTGTTCGGATGATTTAAGTGAATTCATAAATAAGCATTGCTTGGATTTAACTTATTCAAATGAGCATTTTAACCCTCGTTATGCTTTTGGTAGCCACAGTGACAAAGATCGTCATTATAATACACCACGTGCATGGGTAATGCAAAAGTTTTTGAATCCAGAAATTGAACAGGACCCTCGTAGCTTTGCTATTCCTTGGTGCCAAAAACCCTATCGTAAAGTGACAATTGAAGATATCAAGTATGTTTTAAGTAGTCATTATCAAGATACTATTTTTGACCCTTATGGTCCCGAAGGTGACAAAGTCAGTCAAAAATCATTCCGTCCAATAGGAATTAATCGAACAAGTCAGACATCTATTTTACAAATTAGACTGATAGACCAAAAGAAATTGCAGCTATTCAATGGATAGCCTATGGTGCCATGCCTTTTAATACAATAGTGCCTTTCTTTACACAAGTCACAGACTTTCCTGAATATTTTACTAATACTAACCAAGATGTTAATACAAATAATTTTTATTGGATGAATCGCTTAATTGCAGCTATTGCAGATAGCCATTATTTACATCATAATGCACGCATTGAAGACTATCAAGAAAAAACGATGGGACAAGGTCATTACATGCTTCACCAAGTTGAGGATGCTTACGCCAATGGTCAGAAACTTAATTTAACCGAACAAAATCAAGTGATGAGTGACTACATTCAAGTTGAAACACAAGCATTATTAAATACTATTTTATTTGATGCCAGTAATCTGATGACTAATCGTTTTAGTCAAAGTGATTAAATATAAAATAAAAGTTCAGTGGGAGGTTTTTCCAGTGGACTTTTACTTTTGAGATAATGACATAAAAGACTTGCAAAAAAAATTCAGTATGGTATTATGTTAACTGGTAAACATTTAACCAGTAAATTACTTGTAAAGTAATTTGTATAGGAAAGAGGAGTCAACGTGAAAAAGAAAGTTCTTTTAATGATGAGTTTTGTCGGTTTAACATCTGCTTGGCAATTAAGTCAAGCTCAGCATGTTGCTGCAGATGATAACAAGGTAAAAGTTGTAACAACATTTTACCCAGTCTACGAATTCACAAAAGGTGTAGTTGGAAATGAAGGTGATGTTTCCATCCTAATGAAAGCTGGAACAGAACCTCATGATTTTGAACCATCTACAAAAGATATCAAGAAAATTCAAGATTCAGATGCCGTTGTTTACATGGATGACAATATGGAGACATGGATTCCAAAAGTAAAAAAATCTATTAAGTCTAAGGATGTTGACTATATCGAAGGAACTGGCAATATGATTTTGGCAGCTGGTTCTGAAAGTGAACATGAACATGACGGTGAAGATAAGGAACATAAACACGATAAACATGGTGAAGAAGGCCATAGTCATGCTTTTGATCCACACGTTTGGTTATCGCCTTATCGTAGTATAACAGTAGTTGAAAATATTCGTGACTCCTTATCAAAAAAATATCCTAAAAAAGCAAATAGCTTTAAGAAAAATGCAGATACCTATATCGCAAAATTAAAGCAGCTTGATGCAGACTATGCTAAAACGTTAGGGCAAGCTAAGCAAAAGAGTTTTGTTACACAACATGCTGCCTTTGGCTACTTAGCCCTTGATTACGGATTGAATCAAGTAGCGATCAATGGTGTCTCAGCTGAAAATGAACCATCAGCAAAACGTATTGGAGAGCTCTCTAAATATGTTAAAAAGTATGATATCAAGTATATTTATTTTGAAGAAAATGCCTCAAATAAGGTAGCTAAAACATTAGCTAATGAAGCCGGAGTTAAGGCTGTTGTGCTTAGTCCACTTGAAAGCTTAACACAAAAAGAAATTAAAAATGGTGAAGACTACTTTACCGTTATGCGTGACAATCTAAAAGCATTGCAGTTGACCACAACACGAGAAGGTAAGGAAATTAAACCTGAGGAAGATACTAGCAAATCTGTTTACAATGGTTACTTTAAAACAAAGGATGTCAAAGATCGTAAGCTTACAGATTATGCAGGAAGTTGGCAATCAGTTTATCCTTACCTTAAAGATGGAACTTTAGATCCAGTAATGGAATACAAGGCTAAAAAATCAAAAGGTCAAATGTCAGCCAAAGAGTATAAGGAGTATTATACAACTGGTTATAAGACAGATGTAACTAAAATTGATATTGATGGGAAGAAAAATGTGATTACCTTTGAAAGAAATGGTCAAAAGAAAGCATTTACCTATAAATATGCAGGTAAAGAAATCTTAACTTATCCAAAGGGAAATCGTGGTGTTCGATTCATGTTTGAAGCAAAAGAAAAAGATGCTGGTGAGTTCAAATATATTCAATTCAGCGATCACGGCATTGCACCTGGAAAAGCTAATCATTTCCATCTTTACTGGGGTGGGGAAAGCCAAGAAAAATTACATAAAGAGTTAGAACACTGGCCAACTTATTACCCAGCCGACTTATCAGGTCGTGAAATTGCTCAAGAAATTAATGCTCATTAAAATAAATTAGTGATGAATAATAAAAAAACAAATCATAACGGTTGTGATTTGTTTTTTATTATGGCTTTCTTGTTTTTCTCTACGAGAAAAACAAGAAAGCCACCAGCTTAGCTGGTGGCTAAGAAGGCTTGTAGCTTCCATTTATTTTTCCTAGAATATCTAATTGTTCAGGTTAGACAAAGGAGGAAAAATAAATGGCTAAAACCAGTTACAGTTTGTCACACACAAAGTGGCTGTGTTCTATCACATTGTGTTCACCCCTAAGTATAGACAAAAAGTAATCTATAATCAATATCGAGGCAGTTTGGGAGAAATTTTTCAAAGATTATGTAGCTATAAAGGTGTGGAAATAATAGAAGGACATCTGATGCCAGATCACGTACACATGTTAGT
>NZ_JRQN01000025.1 GCF_000785785.1 Streptococcus uberis | reverse complement strand
GAATGGTTCCAAAACAGTCCACAAAACTGCCTGATGGCACTCTGTTTTAGAGCTGTGTTGTTTTGAATGGTTCCAAAACGATGTAAACATGGCTAGTTTACCATCAAAGAGTTTTAGAGCTGTGTTGTTTTGAATGGTTCCAAAACTGATAGATTTGTCTCAAGAATTCATCATAGGTTTTAGAGCTGTGTTGTTTTGAATGGTTCCAAAACTGCTATTGAGCAGCGATTCAAAGTTCTAGGGTTTTAGAGCTGTGTTGTTTTGAATGGTTCCAAAACTGCCTAATTTTAACGTCATCAAGTACATGTTTTAGAGCTGTGTTGTTTTGAATGGTTCCAAAACAATTAGGAGAGAGAGAAGAGGTTTTACTCTGTTTTAGAGCTGTGTTGTTTTGAGTGGTTCCAAAACAGCAGAGAAAAACTTTGTTTCAGTCTTTTTGTTTTAGAGCTGTGTTGTTTTGAGTGGTTGTTTCCTTGTCTTTTTCTCAATCTATGAGTGTGTATTTGGTGGCTTGTGTTTGCTTGCGAGAAGGTCTCTAAAGTAGGGTTGTTGCCGAAATGGGAGTTCTTGTATTTAGTGGTTTGTCATGTTAGAATAAAGAAGTGTTAGTTTTTGAAATCTGTCATTAATGAAAAAGAGGTAGCTATGGAGAAAACATTTTTTATGATTAAACCTGATGGGGTTGAACGTGGTTTAATTGGTCAAGTTTTGTATCGTATTGAGCGTCGTGGTTTTCGTCTTGAGAAATTAGAGCTTTGTCAGGCTAGTTCAGATTTACTAAGGCAACATTATAGTGCGCTGGTCGATAAACCTTTCTATCCTGAGTTAGAAGCTTATATGACAAAGGGACCTATTTTAATTGGGATTATTTCAGGCAATCGTGTTGTTTCGTCTTGGCGTATGATGATGGGTGTTACAAATCCTAAGGATGCTTTGCCGGGTAGTATTCGTTGTGACTTTGCTCAGGCTCCCGGTGATGATGGCGGGATTGAAAATGTGGTCCACGGTTCTGATTCTCCTGAAGCAGCGCTTAGAGAGATTGACTTGTGGTTTGGTAACCATGAGTTAGATCATAAATAAAAAATAGTCAGCTTGGCGATTCCTAAAAACGGAACGAACAAGCGACTATTCTTTTTTTGTATCTAGTTTAGGTAAGTAAAGGGACTCAAGTTTAAGACGGTCCTGATAGGCTTCATCTTTAGTTTGACGTAACGGTCCTCGATGATGTTGCCCCTTAACACAAATTCTAGCGATATAACCTTTGTGATGTTTGTAGACCCCTTTGTAACCGGTGGTGTTATTTTTATTTTTCCGGTTAGTGAACATGTCCATTACAATACCGTTAACATAGGTTTTCTTTTGATTTAATGAACTTAAGTTTGTCATACGGGTGTCTTTATGGAGACAGCCACAAGAACGTGTTTTTCCACGTCTCAATAGGGAAGTATATGTTTCTATGAGTTTGCCACAGTCACATTGGCAAATATAGACAAATTCATTATTACCCGCTCTTTTATCAGTTTTTTTTAGAACGGATAGCCGACCAAATCTCTCTCCCGTGAGATTTAATTGTTTCATATATAATATAATAACACAAATAATCTTAATAGAGTTAATTGGATTATTAAGTTTTGATGTCATATTTTTATAAAATTAAAGAAAACATTCGTCTTAATGGAAGACAAAAACTGAAAAGTATTAAGAAAAGTAGCTAGCTTTTTCTTTGATAACTTATATATATAGCGAGAAGGTGACTTTTCTGATATAATATAATGAATTGAAAAATGTGTATAGGAAATGATAATGAACAGTCAAGAACTTAAAAATCGTCAAGAGAAAATTCGAAATTTCTCAATTATTGCCCATATTGATCACGGGAAATCAACACTAGCTGACCGTATTCTCGAAAAAACAGAAACTGTTTCAAGTCGTGAAATGCAAGCTCAATTACTTGATTCAATGGATTTAGAGCGTGAACGTGGGATTACCATCAAATTAAATGCGATTGAATTAAATTATACAGCTAAAGATGGAGAAACTTATATTCTTCATTTAATTGACACTCCAGGACACGTCGACTTTACCTATGAGGTATCTCGCTCACTTGCTGCATGTGAAGGAGCAGTCTTAGTCGTTGATGCTGCACAAGGAATCGAAGCACAAACCTTAGCTAATGTGTATTTAGCACTGGATAATGACTTGGAAATTCTGCCAGTCATTAACAAAATTGACTTACCAGCTGCCGATCCAGAACGTGTTCGACAAGAAGTCGAAGATGTGATTGGCTTAGATGCTTCTGAAGCTGTTCTTGCTTCAGCAAAAGCAGGGATTGGTATTGAGGAAATTCTCGAACAAATCGTTGAAAAAGTACCAGCGCCATCAGGAGATGTTGATGCGCCATTACAAGCTCTAGTCTTTGATTCAGTCTATGATGCTTATCGTGGCGTTATTCTCCAAGTTCGTGTGGTCAACGGAATCGTTAAACCTGGTGATAAGATTCAAATGATGTCAAATGGTAAAACATTTGATGTTACAGAAGTTGGAATCTTCACACCTAAAGCTATAGGACGCGAATTTTTAGCAACTGGTGATGTTGGCTATATTGCGGCTTCTATTAAAACAGTGGCCGACACACGAGTTGGGGATACTGTGACACTAGCAACAAACCCTGCAAGTGAGGCCTTAGCAGGCTATAAGCAGATGAATCCAATGGTTTTCGCAGGTCTTTACCCAATTGAATCAAATAAATACAACGATTTACGCGAAGCCTTAGAGAAATTACAGCTTAATGATGCCAGTTTGCAATTTGAACCAGAAACCTCCCAAGCCCTAGGCTTTGGTTTTCGTTGTGGTTTCTTAGGCTTACTCCACATGGATGTAATCCAAGAACGTTTGGAACGTGAATTCAATATTGACTTGATTATGACAGCGCCATCGGTTATTTACCATATTAATACGACTGATGGTGAGATGGTTGAAGTTTCTAATCCGTCAGAATTCCCAGACCCAACAAAAGTGGAAAGTATAGAAGAGCCTTATGTTAAGGCACAAATTATGGTTCCGCAGGACTATGTTGGGGCAGTTATGGAGTTAGCCCAACGTAAACGTGGCGATTTTGTGACAATGGATTATATTGATGATAATCGCGTTAATGTGATTTACCAAATCCCACTTGCCGAGATTGTCTTTGATTTCTTTGATAAATTAAAATCATCAACAAAAGGTTATGCAAGTTTTGACTATGAAATTTCTGAATACAGAAAATCACAATTAGTTAAAATGGATATTCTTCTTAATGCCGATAAAGTAGATGCACTCAGCTTTATTGTTCATAGAGAGTTTGCTTATGAACGTGGTAAATTAATTGTTGAGAAATTGAAGAAAATCATTCCTCGTCAGCAATTTGAAGTGCCAATTCAAGCGGCCATTGGTCAAAAAATCGTTGCCCGTTCAGATATCAAGGCTCTTCGTAAAAATGTCCTCGCTAAATGTTATGGTGGTGACGTTTCTCGTAAACGTAAGTTACTAGAAAAACAAAAAGCCGGTAAAAAACGAATGAAAGCCATTGGATCGGTTGAAGTTCCACAAGAAGCCTTCCTCAGCGTCCTATCAATGGATGATGATGCTAAGAAATAAATCAAAAAACCTCTTAAGTAATATAAGGCTTAAGAGTTTTTTTGAATAATCTTTTTCCATAATTTTTACTAATAGGTCTATTGTGAAAATCAGATAAATCCTTTTATATAGGACTCAAAATTGATATTTTTTATGTTAAAATTTAATAAGAGAGAATAAGGAGGTAACAGTGACAAAGAAAATCGCATTGATTTCTGATATTCATGGAAATTTAACTGCACTTGAAGAAGTCATTTTAGATGCAAAAAAACATGGTGTTTCTGACTTTTGGCTATTAGGTGATTTTATTTTACCAGGTCATGGTGACAAAGATTTGTTAGATTTGATAGTTTCACTTCCAAATACTATTTTCATACGTGGAAATTGGGATGATTCATTTATTGAGGCTATTGAAGGTAAATACGATTTAGACCATCCAACTAATATTTACTTAATGAAACTGAGTCGCTATTTAAAAAACCGTGTAACAAAAAGTGAAATAGAATTTTTAAAAACATTACCAGATCATAAGATAATTGAAGCAGAAGGATTGAAATTTATTGTTATGCATAATTTCCCAGATAAAAACTGGGGAGGGGAATTAGCACATAATGCTAAACAAGAGAATTTTGATAATCTATTTGCTGCTAATAATTGTGATGTTGTCATATATGGGCATATCCACATGCAAGTTCTCCGTTATGGTAAAGATGGTCAACTAATTATTAATCCAGGTTCTGTTGGGTCACCTTATAATCTGCTTGATGAATTTAAAAAAGACCTGAGAGCTCATTATGCAATACTAGACATCGATGACTTTGGAATTACACCTATATTTAGAAAGATTCCGTATTCAATTGAGCAAGAATTGAATCGTGCTAAAGAAAAAGGTTTGCCTTTTTTAAAGCTGTATGAAAAATTAATTAGGCTTGGAATAAGTAGTACACATGATTCAGAAGCTCTAGAAGAAATAATTGAAAAAGAATCCTATTTGTCTGATGTTAATGACTTCTTAAAAGAACTAAGGAACACAGAGAATTAATTTCTTCAATTATTGCAATCCTTTATATTTAGAAAATTAGTAGCAAAATTTGAAAAATGCAAATAATCTGAAAGGGAAATTATGATCTCTATTATTTATTCTGAGGATAGTTTAGTAAATAAGCAGGTTGCATCTGAAGTTTTGCATACCTTGCCTGAATGGTTTGGAATTGAAGAGTCTACGCAAACTTATATTGAATCTGCTAGTACTGAACCATGTCTTATTGCATACGAGAATGATGAAATAATAGGTTTTATATCAATTTATGAATCAAATGATTTTCTAGAAATTGATGCGATGGGAGTGAAATCTAAATACCATCAGCGAGGAGTAGGCAGACAGTTAATAACTAATTTAATTGAATATGCAAGACTTAATAACTACTCGAAAATTGTTGTTAAAACATTGTCTGATAAACATCCTGATGAAAACTATAGATTAACAAGATTGTTTTATCAGAAGTTGGGGTTTGTTAATAAAAGAGAACTTATTATTTGGGGAGAAAAGTTGCCATGCACTGAAATGGAGTTAGAAATAAATCAAAAAACCTCTTAAGTAATATAAGGCTTAAGAGTTTTTTTAATAAACAAACATTAGCGGATAAACTTCATTTTTCAACTAATACTAAAAGTTTGTTACAATAGATAAAAGAAATTGTTCAAAGGAGAATTGTAATATGTCGAATTCAAACGACCTTGAAAAACGCATTGGTAAGCTTGCTTTTGAGGTGACTCAAAATGGGGCTACTGAGCCAGCTTTTACTGGTCAATATGATAACTTTTTTGAAAAAGGAATCTATGTGGACATTGTAAGTGGCCAAGTTCTCTTTTCATCCTTAGATAAGTTCAATTCCGGATGCGGTTGGCCAGCTTTTACAAAGCCTGTAGAAAATCGTTCGGTGACACACCACGATGATTCTTCATATGGTATGAGACGTATTGAGATACGAAGCAAGGAAGCTAATTCTCATCTGGGTCACGTTTTTAATGATGGTCCTAGGGATAAGGGTGGCTTACGGTATTGTATCAACTCGGCTGCTCTGCAATTCATTCCTTACAAGGAAATGGCAGAAAAAGGCTATGGCGACTACTTAGAGTTATTTGATGGTGAGGAAGACTAAATGGATAATGCAGTCATTCTTCAAGAAGCAAGGGAGTGGGTGAAGGCTAAACTTGATGGTGAGTCTAGTGGTCATGATTGGTGGCATATTGTTCGCGTTACAAATAACTGCAAAAACAATTGCTGAGGTGGAACACGCGGATATTTTTATCTGCCAACTCGCTGCACTTTTGCATGATATGGCCGATGAAAAATTAAATCCTGATCCCAAATCTGCTAGACAAGACATTATCACTTGGTTGGAAGCACATGCAGTGGATACTCGGACCCGTCAAAAGATTCTTTATATCATTGATAATATGTCGTTTAAAGGTGGCCACGGGATACCTCTTGAAACTATTGAAGGAAGAGTGGTCCAAGATGCTGATCGCCTCGATGCTATAGGGGCCATTGGGATTGCGCGTTGTATGGCCTACTCTGGATACAAAGGGCGCTTGATTCATGATCCTAATATGCAACCTCGTCAAGACTTAAGTCCAGAAGAATACCGAAATGGTCAAGATACAGCCATCATGCATTTTTATGAAAAGTTGCTTAAATTAAAAGAGTTAATGAACACCTCTTATGGCCGTAAAATGGCCGAGCAAAGGCACCAATTTTTATTAGATTATCTAGAGCAGTTCTATGCTGAATGGGACGGACTGCGTTAGCTTTTAGAGTTTTAAGGAGGAGAGAATGATTCGCTTAGCTGAAAAATCAGATATACCTGCAATATTAGAGCTTTTAAAGTCTATCTGTCAAGTTCATCATCAGGTGCGACCCGATATCTTTAAGGCTGACGCTGGTAAGTTTAATCAAGAAAATTTGCAAGCCATGCTTGGTCATCCTGACAAACCAATATATATCTATAGTGATGAAGAAGGGAAAGTTTTGGGGCATTTATTTTTAGAATATAAAATACCTGACTCACTAGTTAGACAGCCTCATAAATCTCTATATATTGAAGACTTGTGTGTTTCAGAGGGAAGTCGAGGCAAGGGTGTTGGGAAAGCATTAATGGCCTTTGCTGAAAACTTAGCTAGGGAAAATGGTTGCTATAATCTAACCTTGAACGTGTGGAATGCCAATCAAGAAGCCTATGCTTTTTATCAGGATTTGGCATTTACGCCCCAACAAACACAGATGGAGTTGATCCTCAAAGACTAGGTTTTGATAGCTGAATAACCATGAGAAGAAAGCCTTTTGATAAGGCTTTTTCTTTACTTGATTTCTACACGTAACTTATGTAAAATGAACCTTGAAAGTAGAAAGATGGTGATAGTTTGCCCACATTAGTCAATTATATAAATGAAAATAAAGACAAAAGTTTTAAAGAATTCCCTATCAATGAAGTAGATATAGTGGCTATTAATGAGATTGGTTACTTATCCTTTGATGAATTTGTTAAGGAGACTGTTAGCAGTGATCAGCCGATTCATCTTTCTGAATTAATTGTTGATGAGAGTGAGGGATTATTAAACAGTGTCTACAATTATTTAATTACTAAAGAGAGAATAGCTTTATTTCATGCCATCAGAAAATCAAAACGCTTCAAAGGCTTGACCTTATCATCTTATGTCAATGAGGTTAATGTTGAGTTTGAAAGACAGTTTGCTGCCATGGTATTCAAAATTGACAGTATTCATCACACGCAGATTGTTTTTAGAGGAACTGACGATAGTTTAATTGGTTGGAAAGAAGATTTTAAACTAACCTATATGCGAGAAATTCCTGCTCATCGCGCAGCGATTACCTACCTAAAAACTTACCTCAATCAACATCCGACAGATAGCATTATCCTTAGTGGTCATTCAAAGGGTGGGGCGTTAGCATTGTATGCTAGCAGTTTTATTGGTTCATTGTATCAAAAGGCAATTAAGAGAGTTTATTTATTGGATTCTCCAGGGCTGTCTGAAGCCTTAATCAAACTGCCAGGCTATAAAAAGATTAGGCATAAACTAGGGGTCATTCGACCAGAAGAGTCAATTGTCGGGGTCATGCTTTATTGTGATGTCGTTCCAAAAATTGTTAAAAGCAGCGCCATTGGCGTCTTGCAACATAAAACAACGAGTTGGCAGGTTGATGTGACGGGAAAATTTATAACGGTTTCAGAACCAAGTCGTCTTAGTCGCCATTTAGACCTAACGTTTAAAGAATGGACGCATCAATTATCAAAGCAAGAATTGAAAATGATTTGTGATTTGTTTTTTGATGCCGTAATCAGTAGTGGCATTACCAGTCTAAATGCCTTCACCTTTGATGAAAAAGCTTTTATTAGTTTTTTCCATGCATTAAGTGGTCTTCATTCTATTGATCAAGAACATAAAGCCATTCTATTTAAATCAATGAAGCAACTAATTCATGATTACACAGGTATACGTAAACGAGAAGTCTCTGAGAAACTTCACGAGAAAATGGAATCATTATTGAAAAAACGAATCTAAGGAAAGCTCGCTGACTAAAACAAGTTTAAAAGGTTGAATGTGTTTGAAATACGTTTTTTAGTTGACCTATCCCAAGGGCTAAATGCTATAATAATACTAGAACGGAGGTTTACTTATGGTTGCTACATTTAAGATGAACAACGGCTTAAACATACCAGTTTTAGGCTTAGGAACTTGGATGATACCAGATGAAAAAGCAGAATCAGTTGTATCACAAGCTTTGAAATTAGGATACCGTCATATTGATACGGCTCAAGCTATGGCAATGAAGTTGGTGTTGGTAAAGGTATTTTTGTTTCTGGTATTCCAAGAGAGGAAATTTTCGTTACGAGTAAAGTTGCTGCGGAGCATAAAAACTATCAAGCTGCTGCGGCGTCCATCGATCAGTCACTAAAACAACTAGGCTTAGATTACCTTGATTTAATGATTATTCATAGCCCACAACCATGGAATGAGTGGAGACAATCAGGGAAAACCTATGATAAAGGGAATCTAGAAGTTTGGCGGGCATTAGAGGATGCTCAAACAGCAGGCAAGGTAAAATCAATCGGCGTTTCCAATTTTTTAATGACTGATTTAAAAAATATCTTAAAACATGGTAAAATCAAACCGGTTGTTAATCAAATACTAACACATATCGGTAATACACCATTTGACTTGATTGAATTTTGTCAAAAAGAAACGATATTATTAGAAGCTTACTCTCCAATTGCCCATGGCAAAGCATTACAAAACGCAACAATTATAGAAATGGCTGAAAAATATCACGTATCATCAGCACAATTATGTATCAAGTATGTGATGCAATTGGGTATGGTTGCTTTACCTAAAACTGAAAATCCAAATCATATGTTATCAAATATGGAATATAATTTTACAATTGATAAAAAAGACATGACCATATTAAAAGCAATTAATGTAACGGATTATGGTGAATTCACAAAATACCCCGTATTTAGTGGTAAGTAGAAGTTGAAGTGTTCTTCAACTTTTTTTGTTTTTTCCTTTACTTGGAGTTCACTCTAAAGATTATGATAGAAGAAGTAGGAAAAGTCATTGACAGAGGTGGTAGCGATGGAACTAGTTCTAGTCAATCTGTTTTTAGGATGCTAGCATTAACGCAAGAACAAAATCTTGCCTTAGCCATACCCAATGTAAGTCAATTATTTGCACGGCTATCAATAAGCCACGTGCAAGCAATCATGTAAATGAATAACAGGTCATGGCAGAAGCTGTCAAATGGGGGCGATGAGGCGCCGGTATTAATGCTGTTGCACTGGAGATCATTGTCACACCGCTTATTTTGTATGACTGGCTCTACACTCTTAATTGATAGTGGTGCGACAACTTTCTATTTTTATGGGGCACTTCAACTCAAAGACAACTTGGTGAAATGCCATTTCATTAATCAGCAGATTTGTGGTGTAAAAATGAAATGTTAAATATTGTTAGAGTTTTTATTTGACTTGGAGTCCACTCTAAGGTTTATAATGGACGTATTACTAATAAGGGGAAATGATATGAAAGTAGCAACATTTATTGAAACAGGAAAAATGGAAGTAACTGAATTTCCAATGCCAGTGATTGAAAAAGAAACAGATGCCATTACCTCTGCTCTGGTGCAAGTGAATTTAAAGAACTTGTTACAGATCAAGAATATCAAGCTTTAAATAAATAGAAAGAGTGATTTTATGGCAAAAAAAAACAGTTGGTCGTGATAATTTAGGGGAATTTGCTCCTAAGTTTGCAGAATTAAAGGAAGAAATTTCTGAAATTATTACCCATCTATCATTTTATGTGGGCTGGCTAAAAGCCTGGTCACCCTTTAACAGAGCAAAAGAAATTTGGATAGAAGAATAGGAGAGATTTATGGAATATATTACTTTAGGACAAACTGGGTTAAAAGTGTCACCACTTTGTTTAGGGTGTATGAGTTTTGGTGATCGCAGTAAAGGCTTCCATTCAGGTTGGTTGCTAGATGAAGAAGACAGTCGAAAGATTATCAAGAAGGCCTTAGATATGGGGATTAATTTCTTTGATACAGCTAATACCTATGCGGCTGGCACCAGTGAAGAATATCTGGGTCGCGCTATTCGCGATTTTGCTGATCGTGATGAGATCGTCATTGCCACTAAGGTTTATTTTGGTGATGGGCAGCATCCGGAAAACAGAAATACCCGTGGCCTATCACGCAAGGCAATCTTCACTCAGGTCGAAGCGAGTTTGAAACGCCTTGGCACAGATTACATTGATATTTTATACATTCACCGCTGGGATTATCACACGCCAATTGAAGAAACCATGGCCGCTTTAAATGATTTAGTTCGTGCTGGAAAAGTGCATTACCTTGGGGCATCAGCCATGTACGCTTGGCAATTTCAAAAAGCCCAATATATGGCTGAAAAGAATGGTTGGACCAAATTCTCGGTTATGCAAAATCATTACAATATGCTTTATCGTGAAGATGAACGTGAGATGATTCCTTTCTGTAAGGATTCAGGTGTTGCTTTGGTGCCTTATAGTCCTTTGGCTGCGGGTCGTGTTGTTCGTGATTGGGATGCGGATACAAAACGCAGTAAGACAGATGAAACGGCTAAGTCAAAATATGACAAAACGGAAGACCAGGATAAAGAGATTGTCAAGCAAGTCGCCGTTCTGGCCGAAGAATTAGATGTGTCTCGTGCGCAAGTAGCTCTTGCTTGGTTATGGCAAAAAGGGATTGATGCCCCAATTGTTGGTGTTACCAAGGAAAAATACTTGGATGACTATTTAGGTGCCTTCCAATTGACCTTGACTGATGACCAAATGGCTATGTTAGATCAAGCTTACCTTCCTCACCATATAGTTGGGGCTTTATAATGTAGAAACACTTATCTGACTAGGTAAGTGTTTTTGAGTGATTTTACATTCCATTTGAAAAATCTTATAATAGATTGAGAAAAGGAGTGCTTATGGTACAGTATAAAGAAAAATTGCCTGGTATGTTAGTGTGTCTAGTGATAGCTTTGGTAGCATGGTTTTTAGGCCAAGCCTTTCCAATTATTGGTGGGCCGGTTTTTGGTATCCTTTTGGGGATGGTACTTGCTCTTTTTTATAAGAAACGTGACAGGTCACAAAAGGGGATTGCATTTACCTCCAAGTATATTTTACAAATTGCAGTTGTTTTACTGGGGTTTGGATTAAATTTGATGCAGATTATGAAAGTTGGGATTGAATCCTTACCAATTATTATCTCCACGATTGCAACTGCTTTACTGGTCGCCTATTTCTTACAAAAATGGTTGCAGATTGATGTCAAAACAGCAACTCTGGTAGGCGTTGGTTCCTCAATCTGTGGAGGCTCTGCGATTGCTGCCACAGCACCAGTTATTGAAGCTGAGGATGGTGATATTGCCAAAGCTATTTCAGTTATTTTCTTATTTAATGTCATTGCTGCGCTTATTTTTCCTAGTTTAGGTCAGGTCATTGGTTTATCCAATCATGGCTTTGCGATTTTTGCGGGTACAGCTGTCAATGATACCTCGTCAGTTACAGCTACAGCAGCATCTTGGGATGCCATTCATCAGTCAAATACCTTAGATGGCGCAACGATAATTAAATTGACCCGAACACTTGCTATTATCCCCATTACCTTAGCTTTATCATTCTATCAGGCAAAACAAAAAGGCCATACAGAAGCGCAATTTAGTCTAAAGAAAGCTTTTCCAACCTTTATTCTATATTTCCTACTTGCTTCACTTATAACAACTGTTTTTAGTGTGATGGGACTTGCTCCAGCTCTTTTTGACCAGTTGAAATCTTTATCTAAATTTTTCATTATTATGGCCATGTCAGCTATTGGCTTAAACACCAATATTGTCAAACTTTTTAAAACAGGCGGAAAAGCCATTGTTTTAGGTGCCATTTGTTGGATCGCCATCTCCCTTGTTAGCTTAACAGTGCAAGCTCTTCTAGGGACATGGTAAAAGACCTATGTTTGTCTGTTTTTCAAATTTTTTCTCTATAAGCCTCAAAATTGCAAGACGACAAAAGTTTTGTTAGTCTAGAATAATAAGATGAAATAGGGAGGGAAAATGCAGTATTTAAGAAAGTTTGCTTTTATTCTATTAGAATGTGCTGTGCTAACCTTATTGATTTTTAATTTGGCGACTCTCTTTCCAATTCCTTATTTAGGCTCAGTTGCTAATCACTATACTGTTCCTTATGTCCGGCTTTGGTTACCACTGATGGTCGCTCTCTTTCTTGTCAGTCTATGTTATTCTTTAAAATATAAAACCAGTCGCTGGCATTTGCTAAATGCTATATTGGCAAGCCTCAGTTTGCTTATTGGAGTTTATATTATCATCTCAATTCAAACCAATCTCAATCAACTGGGAGCAGATGTTAGCTTTTTAAGATCCTATCAAGCAGAAGATACCAGTGGTGTTGATGTTACCGTTGAAACCTATGACCAAACAGCCCTAGGTCATGCCAAACTGAATGTTTACCGAGTTGCAGATGGCAAAAGAAATAAACCTGTCCTCATTTTCATTCATGGGGGTGGTTGGATTGCAGGGCATCGCAATTCCCATGCCTACTATTGGAAATCCTTTGCTAAATCGGGTTACGTCGTTGTGAGTTTAGACTATGATTTGTCAAGTAAGCATCGTCATCTCTCAAACGTCACCGAGAAGCAGTTGACAAAAGGCTTCGCCTGGGTTGAGAATCATATTGAGGACTATGGTGGGAACACCAAGAATTTATTTGTTACTGGTGTCTCAGCTGGGGGTAATTTAGCTCTGGAATTGGCCTATAAAATCAACAGTGGCAAGTATCAGTATGCTGATCACACCAAATTACCCAAAATAGATGCTGTCTCTGTCGCTTATCCAGTGGCCGACCCACGAAGCTTTTATGAAAATAGTGATTATGTCAAAGGGGATATTGCCAAGTATATGGTTGTCTCCTATCTTGGTGGTCGACCAGATCAGCTCCCCAAACAATATTCGGCTTTGACCCCCAAGAATTTCATTAGTAATCAGACGTCCCCGACTCTATTGATTTCAGGTGCGCGTGATAGTTTAGTGCCGCAGGAGGCAACCTATGCCTTAGCAGAGCAATTAACGTCAAAAAATATAACCAATAAACTTGTCATTGTCCCTTATACCAACCATGCTTATGACAGAATTGACGGCAATTTAGGGAGTCAAGCCTATCTCAAATTAAGTAAGGATTGGTTTAAGGAAACAATGACCAAAAACAAGTCACCACAATAATAAAACTAAGGAGTAGCGTGAAAAACTATTTACAAGACCTTCAAACAGAAATTTCCCATTACTTGGAACTATTGTTATCATTAATTTTAACCATTGCATTAATCTTTCTTGCCTTTACACTGATTTCAGATTTACCAGACTTTATGTCTAACAAAGTTGACAATAACCAACTATTTGAAGTGATACTAGGCCATGCCCTAACACTTGCTGTCGGCGTCGAATTAATTAAGATGTTGTCAAAGCCATCACCAGGTACAGTTATTGAAGTGTTGCTATTTGCCCTAACCAGACAAATGATTGTTGATCACCCTAAGATGTTTGATTTCCTCTTGGGAATTATAGCCGTTGCAATTCTCTTTGTCATTCGTCGCTATCTATTTGTCAAGTTTGATGAGTCAATTAGTATTATGGTCCGCGGAAGCCAAAGCTTAAAAATGACAAAGGCCATTGCCCATGTGGTTATTGATGGTCCCAAAGAAGAAAAGCTCCGCGATTATATGGCACGTAAATTGAAAGAAGAAGACCACTCGGTTTCCACTGGTGCAGTCTTAGATCTAGGCCATTTTGCATTGCGGGTTGATAAAATGCGTAATGGGCTGATTACTCGAGTCGAAATTATCAAAGATTTATGATAGCTTTTTTATGACATTCGATTTGGAAATAATTAGAAAAAGCCTTACTGAGGCTTTTTTGTATTAATGAACAATTTTTATGGTTTGAGTAGTTCAAGGGAAATTTGATATAATAGGACAAACTGCAAGAAATGAGAGTATATAATTTGAAAAAAGAGATTCTCCTATTTGATCTTGATCATACCTTAATGGATTTTGATCAGGCAGAAGAAGTGGCCTTGACTGATTTATTAGCCGAGTGTCAGGTGTCAGACATGTCAGCCTACAAGGATTACTATAAACCAATGAATCAGGCTATGTGGAAAAGCTTGAGAAGAAAGAAATCACCAAACAGGAATTGGTAAATACGCGTTTTGCCAAGTTATTTGACCATTTCGGAAAAGATGTCGATGGACCTTATTTAGCTGAACGCTACCAAGCCCACCTCAAAAACCAAGGGCAAACTTATCCAGGCGCAGCACAACTACTTGCAGACCTAAGATCAGCAGGATATCAGCTCTATGCAGTCACAAATGGAATCACTAAAATCCAAGAAGGACGACTGGTGCACTCTGATATTGGCACTTACTTTGAAAAAGTGTTTATCTCAGAGCAATCAGGCAGTCAGAAACCGGACAGAGCTTTTTATGACTGGATTGCTGCACAAATTCCGGGATTTGATGTGCAAAAAACATTAGCGATTGGAGACAGTCTTACAGCAGATATTCAAGGCGGCCATAATGCTGGTATTGAGACGGTCTGGTATAATCCACAAGGACTTGAAAACCACAGCCCGGCCATGCCGAATTATATTATTTCTGATTATCGTCAATTAAGACGCCTCTTATTAAGCTAATTTTGAAAATGTAAGGATTTCGTAGTAGATTTTTGTAATCGATTCCAAAATCTGTTAGACTTTAAGTAATAATAAAGGAGGCTTTGATTATGGCTTATAAAACAATTTACCCTTATACTAACGAAGTTCTAAATGAATATGAAAACATGACGGAACAAGCATTAGAAGATGTCTTAGAACAAGCACATCTCCTTTATAAAAAATGGCGTCAAGAAGATCATTTGGAAGATCGTAAAAAACAATTACATGAAGTAGCCAATATCCTACGTCGTGACCGTGATAAATATGCTGAAATCATGACTAAAGATATGGGGAAACTCTTCACTGAAGCACAAGGTGAAATTGATCTTTGTGCCGATATTGCTGATTACTATGCAGACAATGCAGATGACTTCTTAAAATCAACTCCATTACAAACTGATACAGGTGACGCTTATTACCTGAAACAAGCTACAGGTGTTGTATTAGCAGTAGAACCATGGAATTTCCCATACTATCAAATCATGCGTGTCTTTGCACCTAACTTTATCGTCGGTAACCCAATGGTTCTCAAACACGCGTCAATCTGTCCACGCTCTGCAGCATCATTCCAAGAGTTAGTAACAGAAGCAGGTGCTGAAGCTGGTAGCTTTACTAACCTTTTTGCATCATATGACCAAGTCTCTAAAATTATTGAAGACAAACGCGTTGTTGGTGTCTGCTTAACAGGTTCTGAACGTGGCGGTGCTTCTATTGCTGAAGTGGCAGGTAAAAACCTTAAGAAAACTACTCTAGAATTAGGTGGCGATGATGCTTCATTATTCTTGATGATGCAGATTGGGATGAATTAGCCAATGTCCTCTATTTCTCTCGTCTCTACAATGCAGGTCAAGTATGTACCTCTTCTAAACGCTTCATCGTACTTGAAAAAGATTATGACCGTTTCGTTGACTTATTAACAAATACCTTTAAAACAGCTAAATGGGGTGACCCAATGGATCCTGAAACAACACTTGCGCCATTATCATCAGCACAAGCAAAAGAAGATGTATTGAAACAAATTAAATTAGCTTTAGATAACGGTGCGGAGCTTATTTACGGTGGTGAAGCAATTGACCATCCAGGAAACTTTGTGATGCCAACAATCATCTCAGGGATGACAAAAGATAATCCAATTTACTACCAAGAAATCTTTGGGCCAGTCGGTGAAATCTATAAAGTAGCTTCCGAAGAAGAAGCCATTGAAGTAGCCAATGATTCTAATTATGGACTTGGTGGTACAATTTTCAGTAGTAATAAAGAACATGCGGATCTGTTGCTGCCAAAATTGAGACTGGTATGTCATTTATTAACTCTGCTTGGACTAGCCTACCAGAATTACCATTTGGTGGTATTAAGAATTCAGGTTATGGTCGTGAATTGAGTGAACTTGGTTTCACAGCCTTCGTTAATGAACATTTAGTATATACACCCCAAAAATAAACATGTCAGAATGACACGCAAGGCTTAAAAGGGATTCTTTTAAGCCTTTTTACATAAGGAGCCAACAATGACAATTAACGTATTTGCAACTGATATGGATGGTACCTTTTTAAATGACCAGAACACATATGATCAAGCCTATTTTGCGGCACTTTTTCCAACCCTAGTTGAAAAAGGCATGCATTTTGTAGCTATTAGTGGCAATCAATATTATCAAATTGCAACATTTTTTGAAGGTTACTTAGATCAGATGACAGTTGTTGGAGAAAATGGTGCTTATATCGTCGATAAAGGGAAAGTCTTGAAATCCTATCCACTGCCGAAGGCTATTGTTGAGCAAGTGATTGCTTATTTGGAACAACATCAGTTATCTTCAGAAGCAGTCGTTTGTGGTGAAAATTCAGCCTATATCTTAGCATCAGCAAGTCAAGAAAATAAGGAGTATTTTAGTATTTATTACACTAAATTGCAAGAAGTAGCAAGTTTTCAAGAACTGCCGCAAGATAATATATTGAAGTTTTCATTTAACACACCTATGGATGTAACTGAAGAGATTATTACAGTTCTCAATGAGACACTTTCTGGACAGGTTCAAGCAGTGGCTACTGGTCACGGTAATGTTGATGTGATTGGAAGGGGTGTCAATAAAGCACAGCCATGAGTTTTTTATTAAACCATTGGGCTTAAAAGCCAGTAATTTGGTTGCCTTTGGTGATAGTGATAATGATTTGGAAATGCTCAATTTGACTGATAATTCTTACGCTATGTTAAATGCCAATAACACTGTTAAAAAAGTCGCAACCTATCAAACAACGACAAATAATGAAAATGGTGTCTTAGTGGTTATTGATAAATTAATTAGAGATTAGAGCTGATTCAGTCAGCTCTTTTTTCACTCTTTCGGCGTAAAATTTGATAGAATAGTAACTATGAATGAACTGATAAAACATAAGCTAGAATTGCTTCCTGATAGTCCAGGATGCTACTTGCACAAAAATAAAGATGGTAAGATTATCTATGTCGGAAAAGCCAAAAATTTAAAAAATCGAGTTCGCTCTTATTTTAGGGGGAGCCATGACACCAAAACGGAATTGTTGGTTTCAGAGATTGCTGATTTTGAGTTTATTGTGACAAGCTCAAATACCGAGGCCTTACTTTTAGAAATTAACTTGATTCAAGAGAATATGCCCCGTTATAACATCAAGTTGAAGGATGATAAGTCCTATCCCTTTATCAAGATTACCAACGAGCTCTTTCCGCGCCTCTTAATCACGAGACAAATTAGGAAGAATGACGGCCTTTATTTTGGCCCCTATCCAGACTCTTATACAGCCAATGAGGTTAAAAAACTTTTGGATCGGATTTTCCCTTTTAAAAAGTGTACCAATCCCGTCAACAAAGTCTGCTTTTATTACCATATCGGCCAGTGCAATGCCCATACCATCTGTCAGACAGACAAAGCCTACTGGGATGGCTTGGTTGAAGACGTCAAACTGTTTTTGAATGGTAAAGATGACAAAATCATTGATGGACTAAAAAGCAAGATGCAGTCTGCTTCCGATGACTTAGAATTTGAACGAGCAGCCGAGTACCGTGATTTGATTTCGGGAATTGCTACGCTAAGGACCAAACAACGGGTCATGAGTAAAGACTTAATGGACAGAGACATTTTTGGCTACTACGTCGAAAAAGGGTGGATGTGCGTCCAAGTTTTCTTTGTCAGACAGGGGAAATTAATCCAACGTGATGTCAATATGTTTCCCTACTATAACGAGGAAGAAGATGATTTCTTGACCTATATGGGGCAATTCTACCAAGATAAACGACATTTCCTACCTAAGGAAGTCTTCATCCCTGCTAACATAGATCAAGAACTGGTAGAAGCCATTGTGCCAAGCAAGATTATCAAACCACAACGAGGAGAGAAGAAGCAGTTGGTTGCCCTAGCAACCAAAAACGCACGTGTCTCACTGCAACAAAAATTTGATTTACTAGAAAAGGATCTGAAAAAAACAAAGGGTGCTATTGATAATCTAGGTCAATTAATGGCCATTCCAACACCAATTCGGATTGAATCCTTTGATAACTCAAATATCCAGGGAACAAGCCCGGTTGCTGCCATGGTTGTTTTTGTTGATGGGAAACCCAGTAAAAAAGACTACCGAAAATTCAAAATTAAGACGGTCACTGGTCCCGATGACTATGCCAGCATGCGAGAAGTTATTTATCGTCGGTATAGTCGGGTTCAAAAAGATAATTTACAAGCTCCTGATTTAATTATCATTGATGGGGGACAAGGACAAGTCAACATTGCTAAGGATGTCATCCAAAATCAATTGGGTTTGGCTATCCCTGTAGCAGGTTTGCAAAAAAATGACAAGCACCAAACCCAAGAACTCTTGTTTGGTGACCCTTTAGAAGTTATTGATTTACCTCGAAATTCAGAAGAATTTTTCTTGCTTCATCGCATTCAGGATGAGGTCCACCGCTTTGCTATTACCTTCCATAGACAAGTCAGAAGTAAGAATTCTTTCTCCTCAAAATTGGACAAGATTGAAGGGCTTGGTCCAAAGCGCAAGCAAGCTCTGTTGAAACATTTTAAAAATATGACAGCTATTGGGAATGCTACTGTGGATGAAGTTAAAGCCTTAGGGATTCCCCAAAAAGTTGCCGAAAATCTCTTGGATAGTTTTAAAGAAAACGGGGATTAAATTTTTGGTTGAAATTTGCAAAAAAGCATGAAAACAGTTTCAAAAAGTGCTAAAATAAGGTATACGAAAATAAAGATAGATAGGAAGTTTTGCTATGAAATTTCTAGAATTGAATAAGAAACGCCATGCTGTTAAACGATTTAATGATCAGAAAGTTGATTTTAAAGATTTACGTACAGCCATTGAAATTGCGACATTAGCTCCAAGTGCCAATAATATTCAACCTTGGAAGTTTGTTGTGGTTGAAAACAAAAAAGCTGATCTTGCAAAAGATATGGTAGAGGGAAATAAAGTTCAAATTGAACAAGCCCAATATGTGGTAGCCATTTTCTCTGATACGGATTTGGGCAAGCGTGCACGTAAAATTGCGCGTGTGGGTGTTAAATCTTTACCTGATGATTTAATTGGTTACTATATGGAAACCTTGCCTCCACGTTATGAAAAATTCTTACCAGACCAAAAGAGTGATTACTTAGCTTTCAATACTGGTCTTGTGGCTATGAACTTGGTTCTTGCTTTGACTGACCAAAAGATTTCGTCTAATATGATTCTTGGTTTTGATAAAGCAACGATCAATGAGATTTTGGACGTGGATTCACGGTTTCGTCCTGAGATTTTAATCACGGTTGGTTATAGCGATGAGCATCCAGAGCCTACTTATCGACTTCCTGTTGATGAATTGATTGAACGTCGCTAAGGATTTCTAGAGCATTCTATTGGCAAAAATGGTATAATACTACTATTAATAACAATAAAAGGTTAAGTAAGTTGTATGTGACCATACAGCTTATTTCCCTTTAGAAGAGGAGTAATTGAATGATAGATTTTAAAGCAGAAGTTGAAAAACGCAAAGAGGCCATGCTTGAGGACCTGATTAGTTTGTTACGCATCAACTCTGAGCGTGATGATAGTCAAGCGGATGACCGACACCCATTTGGTCCTGGTCCAGTTAAAGCTTTAGAACATTTCTTAGCAATGGCTGAGCGTGATGGCTACACAACTCGTAATATTGACAACTACGCTGGTGACTTTGAATTTGGTCAAGGGGATGAAGTCTTAGGTATCTTTGGTCACTTAGATGTTGTGCCTGCTGGTGCTGGCTGGGATACAGATCCTTATGAACCAGTGATTAAGGACAACCGTATCTATGCGCGTGGGTCTTCTGATGATAAAGGACCGACTTTAGCGTGTTACTATGCCTTAAAAATTATCAAAGAACTAGGTCTGCCTGTTTCTAAAAAAGTTCGTTTCATCGTTGGTACGGATGAAGAATCCGGATGGGGTGATATGGATTATTACTTCGCACATAATGGCCTTAAAAATCCTGATTTTGGTTTCTCACCAGATGCGGAATTCCCAATTATCAATGGTGAAAAAGGTAATATCACTGAATACCTTCATTTTGAGGGTGCTAACGATGGAGCCTTTGTGCTTAAGAGCTTCAAAGGGGGCTTGCGTGAGAACATGGTTCCTGAATCAGCAACTGCCCTTATCACGTCAGCACATGACTTTAACGTCCTAACAGCTGCCTTTGAACAATTCCTTACTGAAGAAAAAGTAACAGGTCAAATCACAGAAGAAGAAGACGGCATTAAAGTGACTGTCATTGGTAAATCTGCCCATGGTTCAACACCAGAACTTGGCATTAACGGAGCTACTTTATTAGCTAAATTCCTCAACCAATTCACATTTGCTGGTCCAGCAGAAGCCTTTCTTAAAACTGCAGGTCAAATTCTTCATGAAGATTTTGATGCTAAAAAACTTGGTCTTGCTTTTGTCGATGACAAAATGGGTGCCCTTAGCATGAATGCAGGTGTCTTCAACTTTGATTCAGAATCAGATGATAACACAATTGCCCTTAACTTCCGCTATCCAAAAGGCATTGATCCTGAAGGACTTAAAGCTGGTCTGGAAGAATTAGCTGGTATTGCGCGCGTGAGCTTATCAGAGCATGGACACACACCACACTACGTGTCTATGGATGATGAATTAGTATCAACGTTATTGTCAGTTTATGAAAAACAAACTGGTCTTAAAGGATTTGAACAAGTCATCGGTGGCGGAACTTTCGGACGTCTCCTAGAACGTGGCGTAGCCTTCGGAGCAATGTTCCCAGGTGACGAAAACACAATGCACCAAGCCAACGAATACATGCCATTAGACAATATCTTCCGCTCAGCAGCAATCTACGCAGAAGCTATTTATGAATTAATCAAATAAAGAGAGAAAAGGAAGTCACGAGGCTTCTTTTCTTCTCCAATAAAATATAAGAGGCAAAAATGTCACTTGAAAATTGTTATGTAAATTGGTAAACTCCATATATATGATATTGTTAATCGGAAAGTGTAAATGGATAATTCTCAAATAAAGAATACCCCTAACGTTACCAAATCAGAAAATCAATTGTTTTTTGACAACTTGAAAAAAGAAATAGTGTTAGGTCATCAAGATATTCAATCAGGTAAGATAACTTCACTTATTGATGTCAGAGAAGAATTTATTCTGGACTAAAAAATTTTTTATAGATTTTGAAAAGCTTACTAATAACGATGCCTTAACTATTTAAGTTTGAGAGCAAAAAACGAGTCTGGGACAACTGTTCTCAGACTCTGTTTTTTATAAAGATTTATGTATGTAAGGCAGTGGTTGAGTGGGCTCTAATACGTTGAAAATCAACGGTTACAGCCCTACTCAACTTTGCGGAGGTGGGACGACAAAATCAAACTTCTGCGAAATTACTGATTTTTATCCCACTCTCTTTTATTTCCCCAAACAGAATTGACTGAATAGTTGGGTGATGAGTTCGTCTGGTGCAGCGTCACCGGTGATTTCTCCGAGGATTTCCCATGTTCTGGTTAGGTCTACTTGAAGCAGGTCAACGGGCATGCCCAGGGCTAGACCATCGTTGACAGCTTGTAAGCTTTGGACAGCTTTTTCAATTAAGGAAATGTGACGGGCATTGGATAGATAAGTGGCATCGTGTTCAACTAAGCCTGCATTATCAAAGAAGAGTTGATTGATGCGGTCTTCGATTTGGTCAATATTTTCATTGTTGAGAACTGAAATTTCAATAACATCTTCTGGTAATTGGTCTTTCTCAATCTGTATTTCAAGGTCTGTCTTGTTGAGCAGGATGATACGGTTGCTGTCCTGGCTAAGGTCAATAAGCGCACGGTCTTGTTCTGTTAATTTTTCTGAACTATTGAGAACAAGCAGTACCAAGTCAGCTTCGTTGAGGGCTTTTTTAGAACGTTCAACACCAATTTTTTCAACCACATCTTCGGTATCGCGGATGCCGGCAGTATCAACTAATTTTAAGGGTACGCCCTTAATGTTAACATACTCTTCAATCACGTCACGTGTTGTTCCGGCTATATCAGTAACAATAGCCTTCTCTTCACGCAAGAGGTTATTAAGCAAACTAGATTTACCGACATTTGGCCGGCCAATGATAGCAGTGGAGAGACCCTCACGAAGGATTTTGCCGCGCCTTGCAGTGCGTAGCAAATTCTCCAAAAGCGTCTGAAATTCTTGGGTCTTCTCACGCATTAAAGCAGTAGTTATTTCTTCGACATCGTCGTACTCGGGATAGTCGATGTTCACCTCGACTTGGGCTAAGGTGTTGAGAATCTCCTGGCGGGTATCATCAATCAACTGCTTGAGGGAGCCATCTAGTTGCTTTACAGCTATATTCATGGCCTTATCTGTTTTAGCACGAATGATATCCATTACAGCTTCGGCTTGGGTTAAATCGACGCGTCCATTAAGAAAGGCACGCTTTGTAAACTCACCTGGTTCTGCCATACGGGCCCCGTGCTTGATAAGTAATTGAAGGATTTCATTTGTGACCGCAATCCCACCATGGGTGTTGATTTCAACAACGTTTTCACGAGTGAATGTCTTAGGCTCGCGCATGACTGAAACCATGACCTCATCGAGAATTTCATCTTTATCTGGATCAAGGATATGTCCGTAATTAATGGTATGGGAGGCTACTGTATCAAGGTCTCTCCCTTTGAAGACTGATTTGGCAATGCTTAAGGCCTGACTCCCAGATAAACGAACAATCCCAATGGCACCTTCACCAAGAGGGGTTGAAATAGCAGTAATTGTATCAAATTCTTTAGTTATACTCATAAGTCTAATTGTAGAATAAGTCCTCAAAGATTGCAAGGTTTTGTCTTTGCTTGATTCCACTGAAAGCCTTATAAAAATTCTGCATCAAGGAATATTTTCATTAACAAGATAGGGCTTTCATGTTATAATAAAGTGTCTGAACACTTTTTATTTAGGAGGAATCATGGAAGCGCTGAAAAAAATTGCTGGTGTAACGGCTGCTCAATATGTCACAGATGGGATGACAGTAGGTTTGGGAACTGGTTCAACAGCTTATTTCTTTGTTGAAGAAATTGGTCGTCGTATCAAAGAAGAGGGGTTGCAAGTTGTTGGTGTGACCACTTCAAGTACAACCACTAAACAAGCTAAAGGTTTAGGAATCCCATTAAAATCTGTTGATGAGATTGACAGTATCGATCTAACAGTTGATGGTGCTGATGAGGTTGATAAAGAGTTTAACGGTATCAAAGGTGGCGGTGCTGCACTATTAATGGAAAAAATAGTTGCTACGCCGACCAAAGAGTATATTTGGGTTGTTGATGAGTCAAAAATGGTTGAGCAGTTAGGTGCATTTAAATTACCAGTTGAAGTTATTCAATATGGTGCCAACCGACTCTTCCGTGTTTTTGAAAAAGCGGGATACAAGCCTTCATTTAGAATGGCTGGTGAGCAACGTCTGATCACTGATATGAAAAATTATATTATTGATTTGGATCTCGGTTGCATTGACAATCCTATTGACTTTGCTGATACACTTGATAAAACAGTTGGCGTTGTTGAACATGGCCTTTTTAATGGCATGGTCAATAAAGTTATTGTTGCAGGTAAAGATGGGGTTAAAGTCTTAGAAGCTCCAAATAACTAGTGGCTTTAGAAAAAATATTATAGGTTTTAGGGAGCTAACCGTAACCTCCCTTAGATTGGAGACGTATGTCTAAGTTTAATCGTATTCACCTAGTTGTACTGGATTCTGTAGGAATCGGT
>NZ_JRQN01000024.1 GCF_000785785.1 Streptococcus uberis | reverse complement strand
ACAACAATTGGAAGGTCTCTGAGATGCAAAACTATTATACACCAAAAGGTAAACAGTTAACACTAACTGATCGTAGAAATATACAACGTTGGGTAATTGATGAGGAAAAATCACATCGTGAAGTAGCAAGAATGCGACCCTAAAACAGGTCGCATTCATTGAAAATTGGATAAATAACTATCCTAAAAAAATACTAGGTTACAAATCTCCAAAAGAGTTTTTCTTGGCTGGCTAACTTGCACTTGAAATTTAGCGTAAAGAACTCTTTGAAATAGTTTATTACTAATATTATATAAAATGATCACATACTATTTAGCTTCAATTAATCCTAAATCACCATCTTCACGTCTATATAATACATTTGTTTCCCCATCTTCTGCATCTGTATAGATAAAGAAATCATGACCAAGGAGTTCCATTTGCAAACGTGCTTCTTCAACATCCATAGGTTTCAATGTGACATTTTTTGTCCTAACGATACGAATTTCTGGAATATCTTCTACTTCTTCTGCTTCAAATTCTTCTGTGAAGACCTGACCAGTTGGCACTTTTTCTCGATGTTTTTTAGCAATCTTCGTTTTATTTTTACGAATTTGACGTTCAATTTTATCAACAACTAAATCAATTGAGCCATACATGTCTTGAGAAACATCCTCTGCTCTTAGAGTCATTGATCCCAATATAATGGTAACTTCGACTTTTGAAGTTTTTTCACGATACACTTTTAAATTCACACGAGTATCTATTTCATTGTCTTCAATAAAATATTTTTCAATTCTTGACAGTTTTGATTCAACGTAGTCGCGAATGGCTTCTGTAACTTCAATATTTTCACCACGTATACTAAATTTAATCATAAGATACCTCTTTTCTGCGCTAAGCGCTTTCTTTACTTATATTATACCGTTTTCATGAAAATTTGCAAGTTTTTACCTTGCTATTGACGTACTTTTTATAATTGAAACTCCTTTTTCTTTTAGTAATTTCTTTATTTGATATATGGTTGTCCCTGTAGTATAGACATCATCTATAATGAGCACCTTCTGAGGCAATTTTTGACAATTAATTATTTCAAACTGATTATCGGATGCAAGTCTCTCACTTCGACTTTTTTCAGATTGGCTTTGCCCTTCTTTTTTGTGGAGAATATCAAGATAGCTAAGCCCCGCATCATCTAAAATAGACGCCACTTGATTAAAACCACGCGCTTCATATCTACTTTTACTAACTGGAACAACTAGATATGTATAATTTTTGTAGTTCTTCTCAATATGTTTTCGTAATTCTTGAGAAAAAATTTTTTTCAGAATGAAATCACCTTGAAACTTGTATTTTGAAAAATATTCTTTCATGGCTTCATTGTATTTATAGATTGCTGTATGCGAAACCACTTCTTCTTTTGCATTCCATCTCCGGCAATCATAACACGTCACTTCTGTTCCACTTTTCCAACATGATTGACAATGCTCCAATCTTATTTTTTCGAATTGACACTGACAAGTAGTACAAATCAACTTCTCTACATTTTTCATTAATATAATATCAAACATACGTAGTTGAGGTGTAACTATTTCACTACAAAGTAAACATTTTTCAGCCATAAGCTTCCTTATTCATTACTATAATTTCTTTTCTAGCTTTTATCATTGCTTTACTAATCCCTTCATGAATGAACAATAAGTTCCCCGTTGGACGATTAATTGACCTTCCAACTCTCCCAGAGATTTGTATCAGACTACTACTTGTAAATAATTTATGATTTGCTAGAATAACAAACACATCAACCTCAGGGAATGTTACACCTCGTTCTAAAATTGTTGTGGTAACTAAAATGTTAATTTCTCTTTTTTTAAATGTCTCAATTAGTATTTTTCTATCAATGGTTTTGCTTGAAACGAAGGCTATACTTTCCTCAGGAAAAGATTTTCTCAATAATTCAGTAAAACTTTCTCCACCATTAATTATTGGATAGAAGATAAGTAAGGGAAAACCTGATTGTCTTTGATTTGCTATCAGTTTTTTTAGCACCTTTGGAAACCTCAACTTTTTGATTTGTTGACTTAATGCATAAATCAACTGAAATTTGGGAACAACTAAGGGATAATTATGAAAACGTCTTGATAATTTTATTTTTTCATAATGTCCATCTTTTACTTTCTGCTCTAGCTCTGCAGTTGAAGTTGCCGTTAAACAAACAACCTTCCCATCTCCCTTGAGACAAGAACGAGTTGCTTGGTTCAATATGTGATTGCCCACAAATGGAAAGGCATCAATTTCATCAATTATTAATAAATCAAAAGCTTGGTAAAATTTTAAGAGTTGATGCGTTGTCGCTACCACTATCGGACTGGGAGTGTAATCTCCTGATTCACCATGCAAAATAGTAATTGAACATGCGAAATCCTCAACCAAACGATTTTTAATATCAATACAAACATCTACACGAGGACTTGAAAAACAGACCCAGCCTCCACTATTTAATACCAATTCCATCAATTTATAGATCATTTCTGTTTTTCCAGCTCCTGTTACAGCATGGACTAAGCTATTTTTTCCGTTTTGATAATTTGATACCAAAAGATCTGAGACACTTTTTTGATAAGCTGTTAATTGCCCCACCCAACTTAAATAGTTACCTGCTGGAAAACTGATGGCATCAAAATAATAAAGATACGAATCAGATTCGACACGTCCAAAGGCAATGCAAGCTCTGCAATAATACTTCCCAATTGGTAAAAGGTTTGACATATCAATTGCTTGATAGCATCTGCCACAGTACATTTTTTCCGCTTTTTTAAACATAGTCGGCTTAATATGTGCCTTTTCAAGCTCCAACGTCAGCAGCTGTTGCTCTGTAAAAATCCGACCTTGTCCATAATGATTCTTTCCCATACTTATTTATTCGAAAAACTTTGCTAAAACTAGCTATTTACTGTAAAATTTTCTTATGGAAAGTTATAAAACAATAGAAAATGATTACCAATTCGAGGAAATCATTAAAAAATCTCGATTTATTTGCCACCTTTTCAAGATCCATTCTGAAGAAGAAGGTAAACACTATTTAGCTCAAATAAAAAAAGAGCATTACAAGGCAAATCATTCTTGTCATGCAATGATTATTGGTGAAAAAAGTGAAATTAAACGGTCAAGTGACGATGGAGAACCTTCTGGTACAGCAGGGATACCAATACTTTCAGTTTTAGAAAAGCAAAATTTAACCAATGTCCTAGCCGTTGTAACACGTTATTTCGGTGGTATAAAACTAGGAACGGGTGGACTCATCCGCGCTTATTCATCGACAACATCTCAAGCTCTCCAAGGCAGTGGTCTGGTCGAAATGAAAGTACAAAATGGGCTTATCTTAACCTTAACTTACGCACAATATCAGACATTGTCTCATTTTTTAGAAGAGAATCAGCTGTGCGAAGCTAATGTTTCCTTCTTAGACCAAGTCCTTGTAACCATATATTTCAACCCAGAGCAAGAAAACGAAATCTGTCATAATTTACAAGATTTTTATCATGGCAAGATTGCTTTTCAAAAAGTTGATTCGCAGATTATCGCTGTAAAATTGTAGAAATGTCACAGGAATGATAGTCTTCAACTATTGCTTTGATAAAGTTTGATTATTTTACATTTGCTTAAGTTGTGACTATACTTATGTTATATCATCACTATTTATATTCCAAAAAGGAGACTGTCATATGACAAAGATATATACAAATATCACAGAACTCATTGGTCAAACACCAATTTTAAAATTAAATAATTTAGTACCTGAAGATGCTGCGGACGTTTATGTTAAAATCGAATCCTTTAATCCTGGATCATCTGTTAAAGATAGAATTGCTCTGTCAATGATTGAGGATGCTGAAAAAGAGAGCAAGATTAAACCTGGTGATACTATCATTGAACCAACTAGTGGAAACACTGGAATCGGTTTAGCTTGGGTGGGAGCAGCAAAAGGCTATAATGTTATTATTGTAATGCCTGAGACAATGAGTATTGAAAGACGTCAAATCATCAAAGCATACGGGGCTCAACTAGTCCTTACGCCTGCTGACCAAGGAATGAATGGCGCAATTGCTAAAGCAAAAGAATTAGCAGCCGAAATCAATGCTTGGGTTCCTATGCAGTTCAGTAACCCTGCCAATCCAAAAGTACATCAAGAGACAACAGGGCAAGAAATCTTGGACGCTTTCCAAGAAATCGGCTTGGATGCTTTTGTTGCTGGTGTAGGTACAGGGGGCACAGTGTCCGGTGTCTCTAATACTCTAAAAGCTAAATTTCCTGAAATAAAAGTATATGCCGTTGAATCAGATGAATCAGCTATACTTTCTGGAGAAAAACCAGGTCCACATAAAATTCAAGGTATTTCAGCAGGATTTATTCCTGAAACCCTTGATACTAAATCTTACGATGACATTATTCGTGTTACTTCTGAAAATGCACTAGGCACTGGACGTTCAATTGGTAGCAAAGAAGGCTTCTTAGTTGGAATTTCTTCAGGAGCTGCAATCTACGCCGCTATTGAAGTTGCCAAACAATTAGGTAAAGGTAAAAAAGTTCTTGCCATACTCCCAGATAACGGCGAACGTTACCTATCTACCGAACTCTATCAATTTGATAACTAAAAAATAGCGTTCACTCCTAATTGACACAGTAAAACCCCTTCCCAAATAATTTGGGAAGGGGTTTACTATTGTTTGAAATTTTTAAGGCCTTCATCAATCCATTTGGGCAAAGCTTTTTCTAAAGGCTGAAAACCAATGGTCAACCGACTATTTGTAAATCTATGCCGATGAGTAATGGTATGCTTTTCTTCCTCTAAAGTCCGCAGTGACAAACTCGCTTTTTTTGTAAATTCATCAACATCAACAACTTGTACCAAGACTTCTTGTCCTTTTGATAATATATCATTGATATCATCAATAAAACCACTTTTTATTTCTGAAATATGAATGAGACCTGTTGTCCCATCTTTTAGGGCAACAAAGGCACCATAAGGTTTAATACCAGTAATTTTACCATGCAATTTGTCGCCAATTTTCATTAATCCACAACCTCAATTGTTTCGATAACAACATCTTCTTTTGGTTTATCTTGGGCACCAGTTTCGACTGAAGCAATCTTATCAAGCACAGCAAATGACTCCGCATCCATCAGTTGTCCAAATACAGTGTGACGACGATCTAAGTGTGGTGTTCCACCATTTTTAAAGTAAGAAGATGCAATTTCTTTTGGCCAACCACCACGCTCGAGTTCTTTTTGAGCATATGGAATACTTGAATTTTGAACAATGAAAAACTGACTACCATTGGTATTTGGTCCGGCATTGGCCATTGAAAGGGCTCCACGAAGATTGTACAATTCGTCTGAAAATTCATCTTCAAAACTATCACCATAGATTGACTGACCACCCATGCCTGTACCAGTTGGGTCGCCACCTTGAATCATAAATTCAGGAATAATACGGTGGAAAATAATGCCATCATAATAACCTTCTTTAGCTAGTCCAATAAAGTTGGCTACTGTTTTTGGTGCTTGCTCTGGGAATAAGGCAAGTACCATATCACCATGATTTGTTTTAATAGTTGCTTTTGGACCTTGATGTGATTCAAGTCCCAACTGTGGAAATTCTAATTCTTTTTCTAACAATCCTAACTCCTCTAAGGCATATTGAATGCCATCTTCCTCTACTTTTTTTGTGATAAAATCAGCTTTTTCCTGAACAAGTGGATGTGATACTCCCATTGCAATACTGATTCCAGCATAATCAAATAATTCTAAATCATTTAATTCATCACCGAAAACTAGAATATTTTCTGGTTTTAAACCTAGATGTTCTACAACTTTAGAGACACCTAATGCTTTTGAAGTATTTTTTAATACAACATCTGATGAGTTATCATGCCATCTTACCAGACGTAGATGTTCAGCTAAATCTTCAGGTAATTGTAAGGCATCACCTTGGTCTTCAAATGTCCACATTTGATAAACATCATGCTTCTCATTATAATCTGGTACGACTTCTAAGTTGGCATAGACATTATCAATAGCATTATTAATCAAATCATTCCGATCAGAAAGTACCGCTTCATGCGACCAGCCATACCATAGTGAATACCTGAAGCATCTGCCCATTCTTTGTATCTCACGACAACTTCATCAGGAATTGGTGCTTGGAAAATAATATTTTTTTTATTATCTTTAGCATAAGCACCATTTAATTTAACACAGTAATCTGCATCCAGATTTTGAACTTCTTCAGGCACACCGTAACGCGCTCTTCCTGAAGCTATACCTGTAATAATACCTTTTGCTTTTAATCCTTTAAAAACTTTCTCAATCGAACTTGGCATAAAGCCAGTATCTTTTATTCGTAAGGTATCATCAATATCAAAGAAAACCATCTTTATTTTCTTTGCTTTATATTTTAATTTTGCATCCATGTTATCCTCCCATACAGTGCATCTATTATATCATTAATTATCGTCTTGTGGCACTATATGGTGTTGGAAGGCATAAACAACTGCCTGCGTTCGGTCATCCACTTCTAGTTTAGAAAGGATATTTGAGACATGGGTTTTGACCGTTTTCAAAGATATAAATAATTCATCAGCAATCGTCTGATTATCATATCCTTTTGCTAACAGATACAAAATATCAAATTCGCGAGCTGTCAATTCTTCGTGCAAATCAGGATTTTTATCATGTTCCTTAATTTTCTTATCAACTTTTGTTTCAATTGCCAACTGCTCTTTTGCAACTTTTCGAATAGCATTTAAAATTTCTGCTGCACTAGATGTTTTTAGCATATAGCCTTTTGCTCCAGCATCAATAACTGGATAAATTTTTTCATTATCTAAGTATGATGTTAATACGAGAACTTTAGCCTCTTTCCATTGCTCTAATATTTCCAGTGTGGCTTCTACACCACCCATTTCTGGCATTACCAAATCCATCACTAAGACGTCTGGTCTCAGGTCCAAAGCTAAGTCAATCCCTTGTCGGCCATTTGAAGCTTCACCGACAACCTCGATATCCTTTTGCATATTAAGAAAACTCTTTAACCCTAATCGAACCATCTCATGATCATCTACTAAAATGACACGTGTTTTATCCATTATCTTCCTCCAATACCAGTGGTAATCGAATATCCATGGTGACCCCTTTACCTTTTTGACTAATTAAATGAATAGTACCTGCAAGATCATCTACTCGGTCTTCTATATTTTTTAAACCATAACTTAACTCTCTCGCATCATCCATGTCAAAGCCAACACCATTGTCAACCATTTTTAATTGGACTTCATTTTTTGATTGATTTAAGTAGACTTCTAAACGACTTGCTTTAGCATGTTTTAAGGTATTGCTAATAAATTCTTGAGCAATCCTAAACAAATTATCTTCCATTGATTTCGGTAGCTTACTGATATTTTCTTTATAAATGACTTCAATATCACTTTTATCTGTTAACTCTTTTAAAATCATGTGAAAGCCTTCAGTTAAGGTTCTATTGGCTAACTCTGTTGGTCTTAAATGGAGTAGCAAGACACGTAAATCCTTTTGTGCATTCTGCAGCATCGCTTCCACTGTTACAATTTGTGTTTGCAGTTCATCTTTTTCTAAATCATCCAAACTCATGGAAACCCCTGACAATATCATAGACGACGCAAATAATTCTTGACTCACTGTGTCATGCAAGTCCCTAGCAATTCGCTTTCTTTCACGTTGCACAATTTTTTGGCTGTCTAAAAGGTAGGCACTTTCTTTTTTTTGTAAACTCGCAGTCATATGAGCCATCTTTTTCGACAAACGAATCAAATTAATGTTAATTTCAGAATTTTCTTCTAGTGTGATTGACTGATTATTTAATATTCGACGTAAGTTTTGGTTTGTTCCTCTTTTACTATTATCATCTAAAATAATCCATAATAAGAGAAGAAGCAAAGTGACGGAAACAATTAAAAGTAAGATTGAAAACAAGAGACGTTCTGTTTTCCATAAATCAACTGTCAAATCATTTATGGTCAATCCTAAATTATTCATAACCACAACTACTATGGAAAGCACTGTAATACTTGAGTATAACCAAACTAGAAAATAGTAACGTTTGTTCATTGTCTTTTCACCTCCACTGCTCCAGCTAAGGTGTTAACAACTATTTTGACCTTTTTCAAACTGTCACTGGCACTGTCATAGCCTAACTTAATAGATTCATTTCGTAAATCATATTCTTGACAACTAAAAAAATTAATACTGCCATAAATAGAGCTAACATCAATTGTAACCGCAACGTCTATAGGTACAATAATTTTTGTCGGTCCATAGATCTTTCGAATAAGGATAATATTATTTCCGCCTTGAACAATAACATTTGATAAGTCAATTGTGTCACTACCACTTATCCTAATAATATTGATATCATCAAAGGCATAATAATCACTATCATAAGTGGCAGCGCCAATCCATTGATGTTTAGTTTTTCTAACGGCGATATTTTCTTGACCAAAGCGAATTAATGCAAATCTATTTTTCTTTTTCACCTGTGAAAAATGATTAATCACAACATAAACTATTGCTATCAGAATAGCTAAAATGATATATGGATTTAACATAAAAATAAGAAATAGCAACAATAAGCCAACTGTCAGCAAAAAATTATTTCTATTGTCTTGATTATAAAACCGTAAAGCTAAAAGAATGATAACTAATATAAAAATAAAACTCGTCACATCATTTTCTAAAATAGTCAATATCCCCATAGCTAATAAGATACATTCGACTAATAAAAAGAACTGAAATTTTTTCATTGGACTCCTTCCATCATTTGACATTTTATCAAATTTTAACTGAAAATTCATCTTAAAGTCTTAGAAACCAAAAACAAAAAACAGCATACCACTTGTACTCAGAGACTTCGATAGAAGTCTAATCATTTGTACTGTGGATGCTGATTATTTTAAGGCGTTCCCATAGAGGCATTTGAAGTAGTGGAATCAGTCGTAGCTGTACTTGAGCTACTACTTGAACCACTTGTTGCATCTGAACTTGAAGAACTTCCCGAGCTTGTGTTAGTGTTTGTTTCACTTGAACTAGATGAAGATGACGAAGACTGATCAGTCGAATTTTCTGCATCCGGATAGAGGTAAAGTGCAATTTCGCTACTATCTGACACAATGATATCTTCACCAGCATACGGAAATTGAGCACTGATAATTAATGTCGATTTCGGATTATGTACCTTACTATAACCGGTACTTGAATTGACATCTGGATAATAAGCTACAATTCGATTTGAAACAATACCTAAATCAGTTAATTTCTTCACAGCTTCCCCATATGTTAAGTTTGTCAAAATCGGCATCGGTTCTTTTTCATTTTTAGGTTTCTTCTTCTTAACTTTAGGTTTTCCAGTTGATACAAAAAGGTCAACCTGGGCACCATTTCGTCGTTGTGTTCCAGCTTCTGGATTCGTTCTTATCACTTTTCCAGATTCGACGGTTTTACTTTCTTCCTTATAAATTTGTCCAACTTGAAGTCCCGAATCAGTTAATTCTTTCTTTGCCACACTTAAGGTGACACCATTAACATCTGGCACTTTTATGGTAGATGGCTTGGTTAGAATTAAATAGGCGAAAATCGCTACTAAAACAACAAAAAGTGCAAAGAAAATCTTCAGTAATGTTCCTAAAAAACGGCCCCGTTTTTTCTTTGGTTTTTTACCGATGACAGGCACGCCCTTATCCTCCATGTTGTCTGGAGCAACCTGCTGTGGCGAAACTGTCGATTTAACTTGTGTAACTGGCGTTGGGGTTACTTTAGGTAGAGGTCTTGTGCTCTCTACATCATTGAAAACCAACTTGCGTTCACGACTACGATTATAGCTCAGAGCAGTCATTAAATCTCTACTCATATCAAATGTTGTGGCATAACGGTCACTCAACCGCTTAGCTGTCGCTTTGATAACAACGTTTTCAAGAGCCTGAGGCACGTTCTTATTCTCTTCAATAATTGATGGAAGTGGTTTTTGGAAATGTTGCAACGCAATCGTTACAGCACTATCTCCATCATATGGGATGTGACCCGTTAACATTTCAAAGAGCATAATCCCCATTGCATAGATATCACTTTGAACTGTTGCTTTTGAACCTCTTGCTTGCTCTGGCGATAAATAATGGACACTACCTAGCATTGAATTTGTCTGCGTTAAGCTTGTTTCTGCAAACGCAACAGCAATACCAAAGTCAGTAACTTTTACAACACCATCTTTTGTTAATAAGATATTTTGAGGTTTTAAATCTCTATGTACAATGCCTTTTTGGTGGGCAAGCGTCATAGCAGATAAAACTTCTTCCATAATTCTTACAACAAGATCATTAGCAATCGGGGCATTTTCTTGAATATACCTTTTAAGATCATATCCATCAACATATTCCATTACTAAGAACTGCTGTCCGTCCTCTTCTCCAATATCTCTAATTGCTACGATGTTTGGATGATTTAGTTCAGCCATAGCCCGCGCTTCCCTTTGAAAACGCGCTACAGCAACCTGATCTGTTTGATAATTAGTCCGCAAAACTTTAATTGCAACATCTTCATTATCTAAAATCAAATCATTAGCTAAATAAACATCAGCCATTCCACCGCGGCCAATAGACTTCAGGATACGATAACGACCAGCAAATAACTTGCCAATCTGTATCATAATTCCTCATCCTCACTTTCGTTATGAACCAAAGCAATCGTGATATTATCTAGTCCGCCTCTTTCATTTGCTAAAGCAACTAAGGCAGTATTCTTCTCATCAAGAGAAATACTACGAGAAAGTATCTCTACGATTTCATCATTCGTCACCATATTGGTCAGACCATCCGAGTTGATAACGAGGTAATCATTTTTGTCTAAAACTTTTATTCCTAAATCAACTTCTAAAGGATTGGCTTGCCCAATAGACTGGGTAATAATATTTTTTTGTGGATGAATAGCCGCTTCTTCTTCTGAAATTTGTCCAGCTTTGACTAATTCATTAACCAATGAATGATCACTAGTTAGCAGTTTATATTGACCATCTTGAACTAAGCCGATTCGAGAGTCCCCAACATGAGCAAAAATGGCACTATTATCAACCAAAACAACTGCTTCTACTGTTGTTCCCATTCCCTTATAGTCCTCAGTTTGTCCCATTTGATAAACACGTTGATTTTCAGTTTCAATCGTTTCAAGTAACCAATCTCTGATTTGATTTAGTTCTGTAAATTCAGTTTGAACCCATTCTTTGCCAAGGTCGGTTACAGTCATTTCACTGGCAATATTACCTGCACGATGACCACCCATACCGTCAGCTAAGATAACTAAGGTAATTCCTTTTTTATTATCAAATTTATTGATAAAGTCTTGATTATTTGAGCGTTTTTGCCCAATATCAGTAATTAATGAAATTTTCATATGTGTCCGTCTGACAGAGTCAGTTTCCTCCTAAATACTACAAGATACGTTTGACTTGTCCAATAAAGAATCCGTCAGTTTGATACTGTTCTGGTGTAATGACTATACAACCATCTTTTACGATATCTGCTTGTGTATGGTTTAGTTTTACTTGTTCAAAATTTGGATGACTTTGCAAGAATTTTTCAATAACTTGAAAGTTTTCCTCATCGAAAATCGTGCAAGTGCTATAGGTTATTATACCACCTTTACGTACCGTTTGACAAACACTAGACAATATCTCTAATTGAATTGCCTGTAATGACTGAGAGTCTTGTACATTTTTGGTGTATTTAATATCTGGTTTGCGACGAATTAAGCCAATTCCAGAACAAGGTGCGTCAACAAGAATCTTATCAAAAGAATCAGCTGAAAAACGTTCATGAACTTTCCTGGCATCTAACACTTCAGTTTTAACACGTTCACTTAACCCTAATCTTTTGGCGTTTTCTTTAACTAATTCAAGTTTATGGTCATAAATGTCCAAAGCAGTTACTTTTCCAGTTGATAAATAAGATGCCATATGAACTGTTTTTCCTCCAGGAGCGCTGCAGGCATCAAGTATTTGATCATCTTCTTTAATCTCTAACGTTGGAGCCACTAGCTGACTTGACTCATCCTGAATAGTCACTAGACCATCTATAAAGGCTTGACTTGAAGCAAAATGGCCGGAGGATTTTATTAAGCCCACAGGAGAAAGAAGTGATGCTTTTGCGTCTAATGATTCTTTCAACTCATCATAGTATTCTTTTTTGGTCACCCGAATACTAGCCTTGCTAGGAATGAAGAGACTCTCCATAACGGCCACTGCGCGCGCTTCACCAAGTTGATCAATCAATTTTTTGACCATCCAGGTTGGCATAGAATACTGAACAGAATAGCGTTTGTTCTTTCTTTTAATTGCTTCAATAGCCGGCATCTCATTCTCACTTAATAGACGTAAGATGGCATTCACATATTTCTCAGCACCACGTTTATTCCCTCTATTTTTAGCAATACTAACAGCATCGTTAACAATAGCATGCGCTGGTACCTTATCTAAATAGAGTAGTTGATATAGACTGAGCATTAATAAATAGTAAACCCACTTCTCAATCTTGTCACGATCTTCAATAAAGTGAGCCAGATACCATTCTAATGTCATCTTTCGTGACAACGTCCCATAAACAATTTCTGTTATCAATCCCTTGTCTTTAGCAGATAAAGCATGGTTTGTCAATTGGTTATTTAAGGCGAGATTTGAGTAGGCTTCATTGTCAAAGATGTCTTCCAAGACAATTAGTGCTTTTCCTCTTGCTAATTTTTTCCAATCATTGGCCAAATTGATCACCCACTTCTAGTTCACGTCCCAGTCCATTTAAAAAGTCTGAAATTGCCATTTTAGGTTTGCCAGCAGGTTGTACTAATTTTAATGCGACAGCTTGGTCTCCCGCCGCTACAACCAGACTTTTCTTACTTTTAGCAATAATTTGGCCTGGTTGTCCCTGACCTTCTACCACTTCAACCTCGTATAACTTAAAGCGTTGCCCTGATAGGTATGTATGAGCAATCGGCCAAGGATTCATGCCACGAACTTGATTAAAGACATCAAACGCAGATTTTGTCCAATCAACTTTTTCTTGTTCTGAAGAAATGTTTGGTGAAAATGTCGCTTGGGAATGATCCTGAGGAGTTGGTTGCAAATCACCAGATAAGTAACCTGGTAAGCTTTCAAGTAATAAATCACGGCCAATAATGGCTAATTTATCAAACATGGTACCAACATTGTCAGACTCTGTTATTTCTGTACTTGCTTTTGAAACCATATCTCCGGCATCCATTTCTTTAACCATTTCCATGATGGTCACACCTGCTTCTTTTTCGCCATTAATAATGGCATAGTGAATTGGCGCTCCACCCCGATATTTTGGTAATAAAGAAGCATGAACATTTAAAGCAAAGTCTACTGAGTCTAATAATTTGCTTGGTAAAAATTGACCAAAGGCTGCTGTAATAATACCATCTGCACCCAATGCCATAATATCTTCTAGTTCCTTTGATCCAGATAATTTTTCAGGTTGATAAACAGGTAATTGGTTGGCTAAAGCAACTTCCTTTACCGGTGTCATTTTAATTTCTTTTTTTCGCCCAACAGCACGATCAGGTTGAGTTACAACGGCCAAAATTGTATATTTACCATCTTTTAACAAGCCTTCTAATACTGTGGCCGAAAATTGTGGCGTTCCCATAAAGAGTATTTTTGTCATTTTTTCTACCTTACTACCTCCTTTTAATATATAGAGGTTATCTTTCTAACATTAGTTACATGAAATGTTGAGGTTCTTGGTCAATAATTACTTTTAAGTCTTTATTCTCTTTTTCTTGTGTCCAATCAAGAATTACATTTAACGTTTCTTCTAGTTTATCCTCAAAACGATACTTCAAAATAATTTGATAGTGATATAAATTATGTGTTCGAGCAACCGGTTTGGGTGTTGGTCCTAAAATTTTAATTTTGTCAGATAAATTATCTTTTAAAATAGACATTACTTGATAGGCTTTTTTGACTAGAGCCTGTTCGTCCTTCATTGATAAAGTGATTCCAACTGTAAAATAATAGGGTGGGTAAGCCATTTTTTGGCGTATTCCCATTTCATAAGCATAAAAGGCTTCGTAATCCTGATTTTTGGCCATCTGAATAGCATAATGATTGGGATTATAAGTCTGAATCAGTACTTGACCGGGTTTATCGGCTCGACCTGCTCGACCTGCAACTTGTGTCAATAATTGGAAGGTTTTCTCAGATGACCTAAAATCTGGCAAGTTCAATGACGTATCAGCATTTAAGACTCCAACAAGGGTTACATTTGGAAAATCTAACCCTTTAGCTATCATTTGCGTTCCAAGTAAGATATCTGCTTCATGATCGCCAAACTGCGCTAATATTTTTTCATGACTACCTTTTTTTCGGGTCGTATCCACATCCATCCTAAGAATGTGCGCTTCTGGAATTGCTTCAAGTAATTCATCATAAGCCTTTTGCGTCCCTGTACCGTAATAGCGAATACTCTTACTTTGACAATTAGGACAAGTTCTCGGGATGTCTTTTTGATAGCCACAATAATGACAATTCATACTTTTAGTATCCATATGCAAGGTTAATGAAATATCACAATTGGGACAGCCATCGACATAGCCACAATCCCGACACATGATAAAACTAGAATAACCTCGTCTGTTCAACATAAGAACAACCTGTTCCTTTTTTTGAAGCCTATCTTTAATCATATCAAGTAAATAGGGAGTGTAATTACTTAATGATTGCTTTCCAATATAATCTCTGAAATCAACAATTTCCACCTCTGGTATTCTAGCTAATGGATTTGCTCTTTGGGTCAATTCAATAAAATGATACAAGTCTTTACTAGCCCTAGCACGACTTTCAATGCTTGGTGTTGCTGATCCCATTACCAAAACAGCTTGATGAGATTTGGCCCTTAAAAGCGCGACATCACGTGCATGATAGCGAGGATTTGACTCTTGCTTATAGGTAGCTTCATGTTCCTCATCTATAATGATGGCACCAATGTTTTCTAAGGGTGCGAAAATAGCTGAGCGAGCACCAACAACTACTCTGGCTTGACCTGTTTTAATCTTTTTCCACTCATCAAATTTTTCCCCATCGGATAAACCTGAGTGCATAATAGCAACCAGCTTTCCAAAACGTGAAATAAATCGATTTGTCATTTGTGGCGTCAAAGAAATCTCAGGGACAAGAACAATTGCTGTCTTTCCCATCTTCAAAACAAAATCAATCGTATGCAAATAGACTTCTGTTTTACCAGATCCTGTAACTCCCTCAATCAAAAATGGTTTGGAATCCTGTCCTATTGCTTGGGTGATTTGCTTAACAGCAGCATCTTGTTGCGGATTTAATTTAAGAAATTCTGAAGACTCTACCTTATCAAAATAAGCATCACTTCGATTTACAGCTTCTTCATAGATATCAATTAATTGATTAGTGATAAAATAGTTTACGACATCACTTGAGAAGTCCTTTCTCAAGTCACTTAATTTACCATCTCTTGAATTCATCAAAAGAAAATCTTTAAGTTGTAATTTCTTTTTTGCGCGCGTAGAAATTTCTGAATCACGTAAAGCTTGACAATTAACTTTGTAATAGGAGATTTGTTTAACTGTTTTTTTATCTTTGGCCAGATAAGTTAGTTCTATCTGACCATTTTTTATTGCTTTCAATGCAAGTGCTTCCTGAGTAGATGCCAGTTGCGACATTAGGACACTAGTTTTTTTACCAAAAATTTTTTCGCGTTCCTCTGTGGCAAGGTGTTCGGTAACATGCAATTCTTTATCATAATGAGAGTTAAGAAGATTAGGAAGCATCGCTTTCAAAAGGGTGATTTTATAGGAAAAGACTGTTTTTCTTAAAGAATCTGCCAAATGTAATTGCTCCTGATTAAGAACTGGTTCAGCATCTAATAAGTCAATGATTTCTTTATAGTCACCTTCAGCTTCACCAAAACCTATGACAAATCCTTGTAAGAGACGATTACTTCTTCCAAATGGCACATGAACCCGTGACCCAAGTTCAACGAGACCATCATATTGTTCTGGAATGGCATAAGTAAAGGGTTTATCTGTTTGCATTAATGGAACATCAACAATAATCTGTGCTACTTTCATCTCTTCTCCTTTCCTTACAAGTTAAATGAAAAAAACTAAGATTTATCAACCTTAGATTTTTTCTCCTTCTTCTTCTTTTTCTTTGGCAATTTGTTCTTTTATCTTACGTTCTTCTTCTTCTTTTGCAATACGCTCAGCTTCAATTTTAGCTCTTACTGCTGCACGTTTTGCTGAAGGGTCTGGATGGATAACAACATTTCCAGATTCGATTTCTTCTAAAGCTTGTAAAGTTGATTTTACAGACTTGAAGCCTTGAGTTGCTTTAGCGCCTGCTTCAAGTTCATGTGCACGTTTTGCTTGTAAAATAACAAGTGAATATTTTGATGGTACTTTATCAAGTAAAGTATCAATTGAAGGTTTTAACATCATAGGAATTAACTCTTTTCTATTTATCAGCGAATCGGTTTTGTATTTGTAATCATTTTATCGTAGCGACCGATGACGCGCTCTACTCTGAAATGCTCTGTTTCAATAATTCGTTTGACACGTTCAGCAGCTAATGGTACTTGATCATTAACAACTGCATAGTCATACTCTCTCATTAAAGCAATTTCTTCTCGGGCACGTTCAATTCGTTTAGCAATGACTTCCTGACTATCTGTTCCTCGACCAACTAAACGGTCTTCTAATTCTTCTAAATCAGGAGGTGTTAAGAAAATAAAAACACCATCTGGTACTTTTGACTTCACCTGTAGCGCTCCTTGTACTTCAATTTCCAAGAAAACATCAATACCTTTGTCAAGCGTTTGGTTAACATAGCTGAGTGGTGTTCCATAATAGTTACCAACATACTCTGCATACTCTAACATTTGACCATTCTTAATTAATTCTTCAAATTCTTCACGAGTACGGAAATAATAATCCACACCATCAACCTCACCAGGTCTTTGTGCACGTGTGGTCATTGAAACTGAATATTCAAATTTATGATCGGGCGTTGAGAAAATCTCTTGTCTAACCGTCCCTTTCCCAACTCCAGATGGTCCAGAAAAGACGATCAACAAACCACGTTCGGACATTATATTCTCCTTAATAATTGCTTTCTAATAGTTTATCACGATAAAGCGTGATTTTCAAGCCAATATTCACTTAAGTTAAGAAAACAAAAAAGGCTTAGAAAAATGAATTTCTAGAGACTATGTTTTCAATCTGGCAGATGTTACTAACATCGTTTTAAACAATCTTGGATACAATTTTCTATCCTCCATGAGTTATGATTGTAATTGACCCAATACTACTGTGTTGAGCATTCTAATTACTATTTCACAAAGAAGGGCAGTAACTGACAATTTTAGAATAATATCTTTATCAGTTCATTATTTTCATAGCATTAATTTTAATAAACAGCGTCTTAAAATTCTGAAGATTAAAACTGTCAGCGCTGTATCGGGTCTCACCTTTGGCTAAATAAAAAAAGGCTCTATAATTTATGTAGTGGGCAAAACCACTATAGAGATTATAGAGCTTTTTGATTGTAGAAAAGAGCCTAAAAAACGACTTCTCCATGAAATTGTTTGTTAATATAGTTTGAATGCATTGATGGCTTATCCATAATTTCCCTCTCTCAAGAACTTTAAAATGTCCTTGGGCTTGCTTTTTCGATTGGCCTATAAGACGTGTTCACGTGTATGTGCGCCATCAGTCAAGGCAGCTTGCAAGGTAATCTTTTGAAAAGGGCTTAGGGTGGCGGTTTTTACTAAGCGTTCAACATCTTCTACAGAGAGAGCTATGCCATCGTCTTGAATAACCTTGTAGAGATAGCTAAACCATAAATCGCCATCACCTTTTGCATGTTCACCGGCCCTTACCATATACGCATACCACCCCCATCATTGTCTCCCTTCGCCTTGTGATTCATTGATCTGCTCAAGCATCGGCGTGCTTCTTCCATCAAGCTAGTTCTAGTCTCTCTAATATAGCTCACTTTTATCCAAGCGTCACCTGATAGCTTATCCATAAGCCCTGCAATCTCCAAAGCCACATGAATCAGGGCATAGAGAACAGGGCTGATAGGTATAAGTGAGGCTCACGCCTTGGGTGATGGTTTGCCTCTTCTTTTGGTTAGGGTGGCATAGAGGGTGACAAGGATAAGGGCGACAACTATGCCAATCAGGGCACACAGTAGCTCAATCCACAGTCTAGCCTTGTCCACACCCTTTGCGGCTTGGTGGGCTTTTTGGTAGTGCTTGTGGTTATAAGGGATCCTATGCCCTCTGACCAACAGGCGTTTGGTGTTGACCCCATAGGGCGTGCAAGTCACCAAAGTGGCATAATCCTTGCCAACTTCTCCAGAAAGGAGAGACACTTGGTCTGGCTCAACTGTGGCGATTTGGTCCACCTGATAGGCCAAGGTTCGGTTGAGGACACGAAAATAAAAGATGTCCCCTTTTTTTACCAAGTTTAAATTGGTAAACATCTCTGCCGAGGGAAGGCCTCTATGGGCAGAAACAACAGCATGCGTCCCTTGACCACCAACCGGTAGGGCGCTGCCAAATAAATGACCCGCCCCTTTGATAAGATAGCATCTCTGGTGTAGTGATAGATGGGCAGATTGATTCCAATAGCAGGAACCTCCACATGCCCCATCATGCCATCTTTTTCCATTCCCAGCAAGCTTTCATAGACCTTGTCCTCAACCCCCTCTCGAAATGAAAAGGCGTCTGGCACGGGCTGGATACCGAGTTTCTTATTGTAGGCCTCTGCCTTTTGCCAAATACGGTCTGTCTCTGAAGGCTTTGTTTGGCTGACTTGTCGCTGGTAAGAGGACACCAATTGGCCATCACGGTAAGCATTCCACTGGCTACTAAACTTAGGGTAAAGAAAGATGCCAGTACCCACTAAAAATAAGAAGAGTAGACCAAGATTTTTTAGTTTTTCTGTCACAATATCTCCCTGTCCTTAAAAAGGAGACTGTAGCTAGACAGTCTCAATCCTTTTGCTCGTCTGGTCAGTTAGGCTTATGCCTTACGTCTTTTCACCACATAAATGCCAATAGCGCCTGCCATAACAGCCAACCCTAAAGCAGTAAACAGGTAAGTTCCGATACTACCAGTTGACGGCAGCTCACCCAATTTTGTGTTGGGAATATCGGCAATTAGAATTGTCCCCAAACCAGCTGTATTTTTCTCAGTTACAGTAGTTCCCGTTGGAGTGGTAGTTGTAGAATTAAGGTAAGCTTTCGTTACGCCCTCTTCTGTTCCTTGGAATTTGTTCATTGCATAAAATACATTATTTTTTAACCACCCCACTTGACCTTGTCCATTATCAGTTGAGGTATAAGTACTACGAGTTGAAGATGCTGAAGTTTCTGTAGTTGCTGTACTCCAACTAGCTTCCACAGCATATACTTGTGTATTCAACGAGTAGCCTTTTGGACTGGTAATTTCTTTGATATAGTATGTCCCTTTACCAACCTTAGTTGAAATTGCATAACCATCTTGATTAGTCGTTACAATATCAATAAGGTTTTTTGCACTTGCATCTGAGTAGATACCAAAGACTGCATCTTTCAATGGTGCCTTCGTCTGAGAATCAATTTTTTTGAAAGCCAATTGATACGTGTAAACTGTTTTTGAATCCTCTTTTCTGGTAATACTTTCATCAGTTTGAGGATCTGGTTTTGTATTTGGATTATCGTAAGTTTTACCATTGTTAGGATTATTAGTATAGAAATATTCTGCAGTATTAGCATTCCCTATAGAACCTACTTTAGCATTGTCATTCACAGTTCCACTATAAGCAATGGTTGGAGCTATTGTTTCAAGGTTGTCATAATTGAAGGCAAGATTGAAACCATTGCCAACATTATGCGCTTTACCGATGACCTTTCCGGCACTATTGGTAAATTCACCAGATGCATTTGCCTTTAAAGTTTGCCCTTTCCAAGAGACAGTTAATGAAGTATAATCAAAAGTCAAACCATCCGAAAGTATATCTGATACAAAAACCGTTTTGTTGATGGCGGCAGTTGAATAGCTCGGCAACACGACAGAAGTTTGTAATCGACCCTATCACCAAGGCCAGCAGTAGCTTTTTCACCGTCTGCTATCGTACCACCAGTAATTTCCTTTTTAATACTTGGCTCTGAAGATTTAGCTACAGCAGTTTCCCCAAACAGATAGCTTGATTTTGCAGAAATCGGTTTAGCATTCAATGGATTTTCACCATCATATGAAGCTGCTAATAAGATTGGATTGAACGTATGAGTTACTGAGCCAGAAATCAAAGCGATATACACACCAGCACCTGTTACAGTTTTAGTTGCTTCAGTACCGGATAAGTTCATAGTCTGCGTTTCCAGTGATGTGATTGTTCCGTCAATGAGACCTTGAGCAATCTTTTGAATTTCCGCAGTGGTTGGACCAGTTTCGGTCAGTTTTACACCATCAGCATATTTAAATTTTACAAAGGAGTCTCCTACATCGTTGTATTCGCCTGAAGCAATCTTATACAGCTTGACCTCTTTTGGATTTCCTTCAATATTAGTAATTTTCAATTCAGCGGTGTCTGTTTTAGAGACGGCCGATACCGGTGCCGCGCTCAGGCCCACCGAGGCTAGGATAGTCAAGCAGACTACCAGGATTCGTTTTATTCTTGTTAACACTTTCTCTCTCCTTCGTTCATAAACTAAGTGATTGTTATTTTGTTTTAGCATCTTGTCCCTTTAAGTTTCAAGCGACGTCTATACAATAAGAAGGTAACCGTCATCAGCAAGCTCCCAACGAGCAAGAAGAATTGGCTTCCCCTTCCCCCAGACGAGGGTAGCTGATAAAGCTTATGATTCTTAATCTGATAAGCACCAGCCGTAGGCGCCACTTCGCCTTCAATCGGGTGGCTCACCCTTAGCTTGCCGTCCTTGGCAACGGTTACTTCCCATGGGTTTTCCGGTAGGGTATAGCCAAGCCGGGCTTTGGTTTCGTAAAGGTAATAGGTTTTCCCCTTTTGAAGATAGGAAAAGGTCAGCTTGCCTTTGGCGTCCGTTGTCCCCTTTTCCCAAACGGTTTTCTTGTCAGCCTTGCGTAATTCAAAGGCAACGCCTTCCAAAAGCTTGCTGGAATCCGTCGCATCTACCTTGGTAAAGGTGATGGGTAGGGGCTTCACCTGAATGACAGGGTGTTTGTAAGGCAACTTGTGGTCACGGCCATCAGCCTTGTAATTCACCGAAGCCTCCTGATTGGCATAGAAACCACCCTTGCCCGAGCTGGTCTGATTTCCTGCATGGTCAGTGTCTGCCTCACCCTTTGTCGCATAGACGCCCTTTTGATCCTTGTAGTCTTCGTAGGCCTTGTCTGAGGCCTTAACATTGAAGGACAGGGTATAGGTGTATTTGTCATCGACCTTATGGTCGGACTTGAAGCTTACTGTCACCTTGCCTGATGGCTGAACAGTTGTTTTAGGCGTAAAGGTGACCTTATCAATGATGTTTTTTCCTGCTTCTGTGACTTGATTGTCTGATAGAGAACCTCTTTGACCGTCGTTTCTTTTGAGGTTCTGGTCACTAGCACATCTGGCTGTTGCTCATAATAATTAACATACTGACTCAGGGTATCTGATATTTCAAGTTGAGACGCCTTACTGTCTTCAATAATCTTATTTAAGGTGTTCTCTAGTTCATTTGTATCTGAAATACCATGGTAACGGTCTTCACCTGATAAGTATTTCAAGACCACGGGACTAGAACTAGCTGACTCACTATTAATATCTTTGGAAACCCCTAAAGCATAAGTCGTCAAGTCCGGGTATTTCTGCTTAAAGGCATCAATGGCAAGCTTTGTACCTGCTTGAGAGTTGAGTACGTTATCTCCCAATAAGGTACCATTCCCCTCACGGTAATGATCTGGCCCGAAGTGGAAGGTCGGTACCCCATCACTAATAAAGACCATGATTTTACGCCGGCCGTTACCAACCACCTGTTGCAACATCTGATCAGCCTTTAATAAGGCAGCATGGTAATTGGTACCATTGCGATCTAATCCCGTTAATAAATCTGGATCTAGGGTCGCATCCTGACTCCAGCTTTTTAATATATCTGCATCTAGGCTTGTCTCTTCACTAGGTTGGTAACCGGTGGTTCCGTTAGGCTTCTGATAAGGCTTCCCGGACTGATAATCAATACTACCCTGAAAACCAATAACAGATAAACTATTTTTAGGATTAATATTGATAAATTTTTGCAATAACCCATTGTCTCCCAATAAAGCATCTTTTACGGCTTGATCACGTTGAATACCAGAGGAAACTTGAACCTTACTTTGATAAATATAGCGAATTGACCCTTGATCAAAACTGTCACCTTGAAAAGTATCATAATCCTGAGTATTATAATAAGACCAAGACTGATAATAAGAGTTCCACTGGTAGCCATAGTAACGATACTTGTCAACCGTTCCAATCCCATCTCTCATACTGCCAGACTTATCCACCACAACCAAAACGTCCAGAGCCTGTTGGCTGCCGGTCATGTCCAGATAAAGACGGTAGAGGTCTGAGGTATCCTGTTTATTAGCCGAGTCATCATCTAGGCTGGTATCAGGGTTGTTTTGCCCATCACCCAGATAGTCGATACGCTTATGGTGCTCCAGTTCTCCTTTAGGCTCAGCAAGTTGAGCAGCGCGTTTGACCTTCGTTTTAAAGGCACGCGGCTGCGGCCCCCGAGGCGTTGCCAACATAGGCTTTAGGGTCAAGGGAAGAGTCGAGCGCAGGTAGAGATTCACCGTGTTTGCCCCGCTTGATGATGGCTCCGCTTGATAGACCCCAAAGGGGGTATCCAGTGGCCTTGGCACCGAATCCTTGGCAGACTGATAGTCCGTTTTCACAATTTCGTAGCCTGTCGAACTAAAATCTGTCACATAAAACTGATTATCCCATGTGTAGAGCGTGTCAATAGTCTGAACAAGGTCAAAATCAGCTGAATCCCGTGAACTTTCAACGGCTGACTTTTTAGGAAGCAGTATGTTCACGGTAATAGCCTCGCCCAAACGGTCGGCCGAATCAGTCTTGTCACGCTTATTAACTGCACCATCAATCACCAATTGACCGTAAGATCCCAAATCCAATTTTTCTGTTTCCCTCAACTCACGCGTAGTGGCAAAAATAATACGTTGACCCAGATCTGCATTATAAGTAACAGACTTTATCTGGCTAGTCCCTCCTGTCTCAACAGTAGCCTTGACGAGTTGGAGCTTGTTATTAGAAACTACAGCCAAACTTACATTCTTATCTCCAGTGGAAAGCCCCTTCAAGGCCAAGCCATTCTTAAAGTCCAGCCGCGTTTCCAATCCTTCTTGTTGCTGAGTCTTGGCATCCACTGTAACCAGACGGAGATCGACTAGGGAACGCCCTTCTTTTCTCAATTGTCGAGAAAGCTTTGCAATATCTTGACCGTAACTATGATGTTCCTTAGAGTTGCTTAGGGAAGCCGTAAGGCTGTCATCCAACTGAAATCCTAGCTGACTCGTGATAGAGAGACTCAACTCACTATTTTCTGATTTTAGCTCTTTTTGAGCTCTAGGAGAGGCTTCTTCACTGCTATTTGATTTTAGCTCTTTTTGAGCTACATCAGAAGTTTTCTCACTATCGTCTTTTTTTACAGAATCTACAGGCTTGCTATCACTAGCAACAGAGTTACTGATGCTAGTATTTGTTTCAGCATAGCTAATTGGTAGTGATAAAGCCCCTAATTGGCCTCCAAGCATCCCCGCAAGAACAACGAGGTGACAGACCTTTTTTCTTAATGTTTTTCTCATAAAAAAATTATTACTAATCTTTCTCCCTTCTTACTCATTCATACCTTTTTATTCTCAAAATAACGTTTCGACAACTCCCATATCACTGGGTTCAGGCACTCGTTTTACTATATCACAAAATCAAAAATGCTTTAACCATTTTGTACTGATTTCATTATCATTTTATCCATGCTACTAACCAAGATTTTAATAAAGTCTGACAGAAAAATCTGAACATTAGAATATTAAAGACTTTCTATTTACATTAAAAATCGTTATAATATTATTAATACTAGCTGATAAAAGGAGAATCGTTTTGCTTGAAAACTATTTGGAACCCATCATCAATCATCAGATTTTACTCTTGAGCATACTGCTTAACAAAGATCGGATGAGCCTTCAAAGCATTCAAGAAAAAACTGGCTTCAGTCCTTCAAAAATCAAAGTCTACCTCCAACAATTAGAAAAACTCTTTCAAGGAGCTATCCACTTTGAATGGAATAAGGACCTTGTTCATTGTACTGTTTTGACAAAAGAAAGGTCTGATTTTTTAACAACTATTTATAAGCAGTCTACCCGTCTCCAAGTTTTAAAATTTTTGTTAACAGAAACACCTCATCACAAAGTCAAATCCGTCTCAGCTTTTGCTAAAAAACATTTTATTTCAACGCCATCAGCCTATCGGCTGATTCAATCCATGAACCCCTTCATAGAGGAATGTGGCTTAAAACTAGAAGATAATCATATCTTTGGTGATGAGTTGCGCTTACGCTATTTGATTGCCCTCCTACACGCTAAATACGGGCTTGTTATCTATGATATCTCGCAGACTGATTTAGACGTTATTCACAGCCTTATTTATTCCATCAAAAATTACAAACAAGTCTCGCCCTTTTTAGATAAGAAATTTCTCTTCTTTGACTTATTGTTGACCCTATCTTGGAAGCGGCGAGAATTTGGAGTTACTGTTCCTAGACAGCCAATTTTTAGGCAACTTAAAACTTTAAGCATTTATCACTATCTGGATTCCTTTTTCAATACAAAAGGAAAAGAGCTGCTTGGCATCTCCTTTCCAAGCTCTGAGATTGACTATATCTTTCTCGTCTACCTCACTGTGAACAACTCTTTTTTACTGACACAATGGTCCGAAGAGGATTTTTCAATCTTACATGACATTGTTGACCAAGATTCCCATTATCAAGAATTACTACAGCAATTCAGACAATTATTTGGCCAATATATTTCTTTTGATAAAGACTGTATCCGATCCTTAATGCCTTACTTGCGAAAAACATTGTTTGAGTTGCAAATCTTTATTCCAGAAAAATACTATTACGCCTCTAACTATCAAGGAAGCCACCAGTTAGTTAAAACCGTCGAAAAAGCCCTTAACAATTGGGGAAAGTGTAGCAAAGGTGTTGGATTGCTAACAGGCTCTAACCTATACTTATTCTGCCTACGTCTGGAGCAACTCATCAGAGAAAGCCTTCCTCCTTTAAAGATTGCAATTATTGAAATAAATAAAAAGCATATTGATATCTTATACAGTTTAGCCATCCAAGAAGTTTGTCCGCGTTCAGTAGCTATTTATCACCTTCACTTTTTATCCGAAGAAATAGAAAACATTGCTCGACAGGATTGGGATGTCATTATGACAACATCAGAATTAAAACCCTTCATTAAAGAACAGCTAGCCATTCCGCCTAAAACCACCATAATTGGTCTTAATTTTGACTTCTTGAGACATCAAGCTAGGTACCTAGCACAGGTCATCGGGGACTTGAAAGAAAAGCAATATCAGAAAGCCCTAGACAGCATTTTAGACCAGAACAGCTCCCTCTAATCTCCAAAAATAGCTAGCCTCTTGGTATTGACAAGCGAGCAAAAGCTGACTAAAAACAAGGTCAAAAGTTTCGTTAAGTCAAGGTTAAGTTCCTTTTTCGCATGAGCCGAGCCATGTCAAATTTTTGTATTTCAACTATTAAAATTATACACTGTAAGAAAAAACATAAAGGTGACTCAGCAGTTGATTTTAAACGACTTATTGCAGAAACTACCAAGACAAACTAATATTTTAGAAGCAAACTTTGGCATTGAACGATAAGGTCTACATATCACTGCTGAAGGGCAACGAGCTTAGACCGAGCACCCTAAAAAACTAGGCTCGCTCTTACCACCCCTATATCCAAACTGATTTTAACGAAGCCCAATTAGAATAAATCACTCCTGTTTTTCACGTCTGTGGAGCCGATTCACAAATTGCCTTTAAAAACCAACTTTATTTGAAGTTGGCTAAACAATTTCTTAAGTATCAGTGGTTTGTCACCTATCTCTTTGCTGCTAGCCCTCTCGTAGCGCCAGACTTATATCCGACTCAGCCAGTGAAGCCGTTCGATCTCTAAGGGCGAGCCAAACCTACGGTTATAGTAATAACAAGGCCGTTCAAATCTCCTTTGCCAGTCTTGAAGACTATGTCGCAGACATGGAAAAAGCTCTTGCTAGCCGTTACAACCAACCTAGACCTTCTCCGGTAGAAAGAAGGCCACACCAAAAAGGGACGGACCGTGATTCTCCTAAACTTGCTCCTCTTAGGACTTGATCCTTTTAAGGCTTGCGCTCTTGATTCAAGCCAACAGACCCTGAAGACTGACCAGCAAGCCTTCATCCAGAACAAAAAGGTATAGAAGTAACACCTTTTATACCCAGATTGAAGACAAACTAGTAAAACTGCTAGTTTGTTTTTTATTGTTTAACTATAGTTTCTCTAAAATCAGATAACTCATGCTTTTTAAGGCAAAATAAAATAGCCTTCCTGCCATTATTTTAACTAATTTTTTTGAGATTTAAGCACACCAAAGTCAGTCCAACCTTAGCTTTCATTTTGGACAGTCCAATTTCTCTCGTATAACGAAGGTTGTGGTATTCTTTAACCCTTCCAAAAATCCACTCAATACTCTGCTTACGTAGCTTATAAAATTCTTTCATACTTCTTTGATGCCGAATATCCTCACAAATATCCAGATCTGTCGGATCACCACCTTTTGGTGATTCTTACTGTCAGTACAAATTCCTAGAAGGGGACAAGAAGCACAAATTTCGGGGTCACTTTTATACTCTCGGTAGCCAGATTGATTTATTGTTGTATAAGACATTACTTGGTTTTCAGGACAAAGATAAGAATCATAATACTCATCATAACTAAAGGCATTTGGTCTTAACT
>NZ_JRQN01000023.1 GCF_000785785.1 Streptococcus uberis | reverse complement strand
CAGGAGTTTCTGGCTGAACTGTGACTTCTGATGGCGTTTCTGCTTCCTGAGATGGGGGGTGACTTCCATTTCAGGTTCTTGAGCCGTTTCTTTTGATTCAGGAGTTTCTGGCTGAACTGTGACTTCTGATGGCGTTTCTTTTGACTCAGGAGTTTCTGGCTGAACTGTGACTTCTGATGGCGTTTCTGCTTCTTTACTTGTATTTTTCTCCGATTGACTATCCACGCCACTTTCAGATGTCACTGTTGGATTATAGAAGTTTTCATAAGCTTTAATGGCTTCCTCTTGCCCTTCTTTAGCCTCACCAATTTTGATTAACACAGGATCGACTGCCTTGTTTTCATCAGTGTAGTGGAATAAGTAACTATAGACTGTACTGAATTCACGTCTCTCAATAACCCCCGTTAACCGTTTGCCATCTTTTGTCAAAAAATTATCTTGGATGAGTTTTTTCATCTCTTCAACAGTGTTTTCCTCGGTTGCTATCTTCGGAATAGAGATACTCAGAGTGCCAGGTAGATACTCATTCTTTTGATATTGATTATTTATGGCAGTTGCAACATCTCCTAAGGTACTTGCAAAATTGTTGATATTCTTAATATATTTTAGGATATAGTCTCCATCATCAGCACTGTGAACTTGGTTGTCACTAAGATGTTTTTTTTCTTGAATGGAATTATCAGATAACAAGAAGTAATCATAGGACTTCCAAATTCCTTTAATTCCATCTTTTGTTTGGTCATCCCATGTACTATCGATATGATAATATTTTCCATCTAATTTAACCAAATTCCAGGCATGATAGCCATTTTGAGCAATTGCACTTGGAGATACATACCCAGTTATATAATAAGATTCAATCCCCAATTTATGTAAGAGATATTTTAATCCTAGTGTATAGCCACCACAAATTGCTGTATTCAAAACTAATGGACCATAGGCATGACTATCTGTCCAACTCCACCTTACCGTTAATGCTTCATAATTATACTCTACATTTTTGATAATCCAGTCATGAGCTACTTTAACCTTGTCATATTCCGTTGGCAAAACAAGCTTATTAAAATCTGCAATAATTTCATTTGCTTTAGTCTCAGTTTCTTTGACTTTTTCGATATAGTCAACATAATTTTTACCTAAAACTTTTATGTGTAAACGATAAAGTCTATCATTATAATGGGTCCAAACTTCAACACTTGCATCATTATCCAAGGTTAAAGCTTTGATGGTACGATTATTGCGATCATAGGTTACAGCAGTTAAATTTGAATTAGTTCCTTCAACAGCCCCATCGGCCTTTTCAAAAATGCTGGATAAGGTTGATATAGGTATAAATCTGGAGTCTTGATTACATCACCATCTTTAAATGAAATCGTGTATTCTTGACCCGGTTTAAGCTCAACTTCTTTCACTCCAAATCCGACTTCCTTATCATCACGGTTTCCCATATTGATATTAAAATCAGTTTCATTTCGCTTGCTTGTGAAGCTACTGATATCTTTAAACATTGTCGCCGCTTCTTCTTTTGTCATAACGCCAACATTGGCATCGTTGGCACTAGTCATTGAAGATGAGCTTGCAATTTCAGTAGTTTTTTCAGAGCCACTAACCATTCCATTAGTTGAATCTACAGCTTGCGGCTCAACCAAGCTCGGAGAAGTTACCTCTTTTACGATCCCCATGTTCTTTGCTTCAAGCGTTTGATCTAAATCTATCAATTGATCAGTTGTCACTAAATTCGAATCAGTTACTGAGCCGAGAGAAACAGAGTCTAATAGATCTGATTTTGTAGTCGTCCCAGTGTTTGTCAATTCATCTGATAAAACTGTTGATGAAGAGAAACCTAAAAATAATAATCCAACTAAAACAGATGCAAGACCATGCTTAACTTTCTTTAGTGAAAATCGTTGCTTCATCTGAGAATTATCTAACTTATTACCCTTAACATACTTTTGCATATAAACCTCTTACAATCACTTAATTTCTTTAATGTTATTATATCAAAATATATTATTAAAAATATTGAAACAACAACATTATACAAATATATTTTTTATATCTCCTTTAATTTATTGAATTTTTCTCTGTATCCATTAAAATAAAGTAAAAAATATTCCTAATCTATACTGGATAATATAAATAAGGAATATTTAAAAGCAGTAGATTAAGGATAATAGGTTTAGGGATGTGCTATAAAAGCCATGAAAGCATAAATTACTAATAAGATTATTGTCCAATATTTATTCCTAATAAAAAATAAAGAACTATAATTGTTAATTATATACTCTTTGCCATTTTCATCAGTGGTGATTATCTCTTTTTCTTTTCTACAAAAAATTTTCTCTAAAATAAAATTATAAAGCGCAGGAATCCAAAACAAAAATTTCAGAAGTTTACTAAGGTTTATTTGGTAGGTATCCGTTGATGGGGCAGCTCCATATATCATATAAACTAATCCAACAAATGTTACCATAGACAAAGCTGCTACTACTATTACGAGTCCCCCTTATCTTTTCCAAATAATCATTTACATACACTCCTTCTGAATTAAAATAAATAGACTTCATTAGCAAACCGTGTTTAAGTGGTGCACCAAATAATAATGAGATGGTAAATGTGATCATATGCTGCAATATATACTTTCGATAAGAAGAGTTTGAGAAAGTAAAGAGTCATTGTCCTCTTATGTTCCCGTTAATATTTTTTTAGAATAGATAACACTAATATCATACAATTAGTAACGAGCACATTAGCCTACTAATCAAAGAAGCTAAATATCACTAATAATTACTGCAAACAGTCAATTAATTCCGATTTCTCATAAACCATAACTTATTATTTTCTAAATTTATAATAGCACAAATAGATTTTTATTCCCAAAAAAAATCTATTTTTTTAATAATATTCTATTAAACTCAAAATCAAGAAGTTACTGATCATTGACAACAACAAATAAATCAATGTAAGGTTAAAAGGATTTAGTCCTGTACTGTACAGAGCTAAATCCTTTACTTTTCATGTGCTATTCTTTTCGTTCTAGTTCATTTATTTTTTAAATCTTTTTAGGTGTTTCTTTAATTTTAATAGGTTTTTTCCTATGTAATAAAGAGATTTATTTCCAATCAAATTGAATTCTCCAATATATTCCTCAATGGTTGGATTGAAAGATAGTTTAAAAGTGGATAGTCCACCTTCGAGGTTGCCTTCAACTCCTCCCATATTGGCCCAGTTAAGTCCTTTTTGATAGCATCGATTAAAAATTTCCATATCAAGTAAATATTGGGGATAAAACTGTTTAAACCGGTCATCCATGCTTGCGTATAGTAATTCTACTCCTGAACCATAGTGAATGCCTAAAACACCAGCAACAATAACCTTGTCAGTGTCCGACTGTTCAATATGAGATAACTCTTCACGCTGCTTAATAACCGAAAGTTCTTGTTGTTTTAAATCTTTTAATCGATTTTTTTGATTTAGGGGGTATCTTCTATTGCTTTACTTAAATCAGACAACCGATTTGTCAAAATTGTTTGTTGCTTGCTAATGTCGATTTGAGCAAAATAAAATACCGCCTTTTCTCCAAAGCTATCTTTTATTTTTTTAAAATAATCAAAATTTCTAAGTCTAATATTTTTTCTTTGTTCCGTATAGACCACAAGATCAGAAAATACCTTAACTTCATCTTCAAGCCCACTAATAATTTCAACACCTTTTTTAGAAGCATTATTTTTCAATCGCTTCGCATGTTTTTTATAATCTGTCACTGATTGATCAGTCAGATACTTATTAGCTTGAAAACGTGGTTGAACCATTTCAGACAAGTCCATAGTCAATCCTGTCCAACTATAGCCAATTGCTTTTAATGCACTAATCGTTTGCATACAATAATCCGTTTGCTTTGAATCATTTCTGTCAAATAGAAAACTTGGATCACATTTTACCAATACGATTTTTTCTTTTTTAGCATAATTTTTCAAGGCTTCATAGACACTAACCACTAAGTCTGGATTGCTATAATCAACTACTGGTCCTCTTGGTATATAAGCCACTTTGATTTTTTTAAAAATCCTTTTGATTAACAAAGAAGCACATGCTACCAATTCATGATTAGGTTCGGAATAAAACATAATTTGTCGAGACTCCCAATCACTCTTTACTCTGGCCCAACTAGTTGTCTGTAATAAATTACCATAGTTACTTGCTTCAACAAATGAATCGAATTCGGTTTTATCTAGTTTTTCATCTGTCACATATATTGTCAATTTTTAAAATTCCTTCTTCTCAAAATTCTTATTTATTATATCACAAGTGAGAAAAAACTAGTTCTTATTAGTATTATATTTAGACAAATAACCACCTCTTTCCTTAATTTTTAATCTTTACTTAAGGAATTGTTCTATTGTGTATCTAACAATTTGGACATTTGTAAATACAGTTTACATAAAAAGTCATCTTATTTCTGAGTCGTCATTTATTTTGAGCTACTCTTTTTTACAAATACCATTGATATCTGCCCCCTCATTTACCCTCTTTTATTCCATGATAGTAATCATATACATCAGGAAAATAAGTTGACACTAGTAATTCGTTCAACTTACAGCCATATATGAGAGGAACGTAATGGATAACTTTAAACACCACCTAACTGATATTAAAGAGATTATTAGGAAAAAACAAAACCTTATTATTAGAATTTACGGACATAGTGCTTCAGGTAAATCAACTTTTTGCCAGATGTTAATTAATGAGTTGGACAATAAAACTGTCAATCTATTAGAAACCGATCCCTATATCATTTCTAGTGACCTCCGCAGCTAGCTATTCCAAAGGCCTTTCCAAATCAGAAAATTACTGCTAGTATGCCAATTGCTACAGTCAAAAAGCCTTTATTCAAAGGCTTTTTTCTTATAAAAATTAGACTAGATAGCAATACATCACTTAATAAATCATCGTTGCAATAACTATCACTGCTATTATTGCTATTAGTCTGAATGATAATAATTCTCAATAGATTCTACTAAAACATATCGTTTATCATTTGTTTTTTATTTAAAATCAATATTTTTTTATTGATATTCGATAATTTTGTGTTATACTATAGTCAATTATTAAATTAGGAGATAGTGTATGACCATGAAGACTTATGAAGATTTTAGTATTACTTTAACCAAGATTGCTTTGGTTGCCCTTTTTATTGGAGCTATTATTTTACTATCAACAGGAACCTGGGTTGTTGATTTAGCAATCATTTACCCCTCACCACTCCTCCGAGGGACGCAACGCTATTTAACCATGCTAATTCTCGGTTACGGTATTGGTTTTCTCTCTTTGATTTTCATCTTTCACTTATATCAACTTGTCAGTCGGTTTGGACATAATCTCATTTTTATCATTGAAAATGTTCGTACTCTTCAACTTTTAGGATGGGAAGCAGCAGCTATTACCCTTTTATCCTTTATCATTGGGGCAACTACTTACATCCCTGTACTTCTCATAACAGCCGCTGGCATTTCCCTAACCCTTGTTATCCGTGTCATTCGCAATGCATTTGGAAAAGCAGTCGAGCTTCAAGATGAAATTGATTACACTATATAAGAAGGAGGGAGCCTTATGATTTATATTAATTTAGACCTTGTTATGGCGCAACGACGCATCAGTGCTGGACGGTTAGCAGAACTGATTGATCTCACTCCCGCCAACTTATCCATCTTAAAAAATAATAAAGCCAAAGCCATTCGTTTTTCTACTTTAAATGCTCTTTGTCGTGAATTAAACTGCCAACCAGGGGACATTTTAGAGTATGTCCCTGATAATGAAAGTGAGTAAGCTTAGCATGAACCCTCAACCATCCAATAAAAAAACAATAGCCCCATTACTTTTTCAAAAGCACTCAGATGCCGACCTCAAACACTTTAAATTGAGCGCCATTTTCAGTTTTATCCCAGCTTATTTCTATATCGTAAACGTCTTTCAAAAGAGTAACTTTTACTTAGTATTATCATATCTCTTGATAATCATCCTTGTGGAAATAAATCAACCAATTCACAACCTCCGTCAGCATTTTAGACAAAAAACACCAGAAGAAAACTTACTTCTAGGTGCCCTGCTAGTACAGCTCTTAGCTATTGGACTTTGGGGATTCCCAGAAGAATTAATCGTCCTTCAATTTTTTACTCTGCATCTAACCTTACTCTACTATATCTTGTCACGAAACCACAGCTTTATTCAAGGACGATTTGGTAGCTTAGTTCTCTTAGATGCATGGCATGGGTTCTGGACAATTCCAATGAAACACTTTAGATACCGGTCAAAAATTCTCAAAAACCAACTGCCTAACCTCCAAAAGAGAATTTCAGGAACCCCACTATTAGTAGTAACTGCTTTAGGTTCAATTTTTGTAGCCCTAAGTCTTGTCTTCTTTGCTATCAGTCAGTTGCAAGAAGTCTCTACTACCTTTAAACAAGTGACTAATGGTTGGGCAAGTCTATTTGAGACCTTTTTTTCACAAATTTATTGGTTTGATTCCTTTGTCGATAGTTTCATATATTTGATTTTTTCAATACCTTTAGGAGCCTACCTTTACGGACTAATCGTTGGACCACTTATTAGTAAGTCCAGATCAGTAATCACTTTCCAAACTGTTCAAGAAAAACTCAATCAAAATCGCATATTACCACTCTTTAGTAGCTATCTCATTATTGGTAGTTTATGCTTGATCTATTCTCTATTTTTAATGATCAGTTTTCTTGATTTACAATCCCTCTTTCAAGTCCAACATATCAGTCCACAGAATGCTTCCCACACAGCTGTTTCAGGCTTTTGGCAACTTGTTCGTGTCGCACTGCTCAATTTTGTAACGCTAGTAGCAAGTTACTTTTTCTCCCGTATTCCTATTTGGAATACAAAATTCGGAAAAAGCATGTTAACTATTTTATTCAGCTATACATTAGTCTTTGCCCTCATAGCCTCTTGGAAGCTATTTGGTATTTATATCCTGCTCTATGGGTTAACACCACTTCGCCTAATCTCTGGTTGGTTCATTACCGTCCTCATTTTTTGGACAGTACTTACCATTACTCGACTCCATAAACCCTTTCAAGCCATCCGGTATGGTCTATTCTATAGCATTATTTCATTTAGTTGCCTACCCTACCTATTTGCCTTATTACTCTATTAATATAGCTACTAATTTACACAAAAAGCCTATCAAATAGGCTTTTTTGTATAGTTAAGTTAACTCATTAGAAAAAGCGAGTTAATATTTTGAGTTATTTCTATCAGTATTTAATGAAAAAATGTTATGAGGCAAACACAAAGCAAGACAATATAAATGGTAACTGCAATGGAAATGGCAATTAAAGTTGGAATAGCCACTAATTCTATAAGTCCTACGAGGTGTAAAACTTCTTGAATCTTTTTTCTTCATTTACTATGCTTAATCTGATCTTTGATATTTTAAATTATCATAGTCAGAGAGATTCAGATAAAGTGCCAGAGATTTTACGATACAGCTAGCACTTTTATCTAGTTGGTTCTTTCTAACAATCAACTATTCAAGTATTGGTTCAAAAAGTGGTCCAAGCTCACAATAAGCTTGTAAAAAAAACTGATTTTAACCTCGTTTTTATGCTATGATAAATAGGCGGAGGATAACATGTTGACAAAAAAGATTGCAATTATTGGGATGGGTGTTAGTGGTTTAGCTGTTTTGCTGGCAATTTCCCGTCTGAAAAAAGATCAGTTAGAGGAACTGGACATTTATTGTTTTGACGACCAGAAACATTTTGGACGTGGTATCCCTTTTCAAAAAGATGATGACTCTGCTTTAATCAATTCTCCTTTGGATGATATTTCATTTGATTACCAGCACATGTCTGACTTTATGGACTGGCTTAAGGAAAATAGGTACGACACAACTGTAACCTATACCTCACGTGCCCTTTACGGCAAATATATGAGCGAGCGAGCTAATCAACTGATTGCCCAACTCCCCGTCACTATTATCAATCAGACCGTGGATCATATCTCATACAAACCAACTGCAATAGAGTGGCAGCTAACCATCTCAGACCAAACTTTCCCTCAACTCTTTGACCAAATTCATTTAGCCTGCGGAGAACTTCCCGTCGCTGATCCCTATCAGTTAACCGGCCGCCCTAACTATATAGCCGACCCCTACCCCATTCAGCAGAAATTGGCCACAAGAAACTGGAATAACTCTCACGTAGCCGTGATTGGTACTGGACTAGCAGCTGTTGATGTCATCAAATGGCTCATCCTTCAAACATCGGCCACTATCACCGCCTTCTCACGAAGCAACTACTTCCCGACCGTCCGTATCACGGAAGGCCCAAAACTGTCTTGGCACCACCTGACAGACCAGACGGTCCAATCCCTCATTGATCAAAAAAACCTTAGCTATCAAGAACTTGATGCTCTTTTCCAAAAAGAATTACAAGCACTGGGCTTCAGTAACTGGGAAGAGACCAAAAGCCAATTCTTGTCAGAAGGGATTGCTGGTATCAAGCTGTCGCTTGACATGGCCGAGCAGCTCTACCACTTGCAGCAACTAGCATCCAGGCTGGTGGACTGTTTAACTGACCTTTGGCCCTTAATGTCCCCTGCGGACCGCCATTCCTACCAAGAAAACTATGGAAAAGCCATCGTGAATTTACGAAACCCTATGCCTGAAGCCTCTGCCCAAGCCATTTTAGAAGCGGCAGCACAAGGCAGGCTGAAGATTATTTCTGGAGTTGAGGAAATCAAAATCCATGGGGACCAATTCTTAGTGAGCGATGCGTTAGTTGCTGACAAGGTTATTAATGCTACAGGCTATCAACTGACTGATAAAACAGTTGACCAGGCCAGCCCCCTTTTACAGGACTTAGTGAAGGAAAAGCTAGCTCAAATTGATGAACTTGGCGGCTTATCTGTCGACCCAGACACAATGCAAGTCATCTCACCTAAGTACGGCTCAATACCAACACTCTTTGCACATGGTGCCTTAGTTAATGGGATTATTTACCAAAACAATTCCACTATCAAAATCCAAAAAATGGCAGAACGCGCAGTAAATGATAGCATCAAAAAACCAAGTCTTTAAGAGAGACTTGGTTTTTCTTTTACCCAGCTTTCTTATCAGGAAACTTTTTCAAAACATGATTTCTTATAACCAATTTTTCTCTTGAGCAATCCGAACTGCATCTGTGCGATTATTAGCATTGAGTTTGGTAAATAATGAGGTCATGTAATTTCGAACTGTTCCATTAGAAAGAAAGAGTTCTTCCGCAATTTCTTGATTAGATGCACCTTGAGCTACCAAATTTAACAATTCTTGTTCTCTGGTGCTTAAAGGATTAGCATATATGGCGACATCTTCAATCAATTCTGGAGAATATTCTTTTTTGCCAGAAAGAACCGTTTGAATAGTTGACATTAACTCTGAAATCGAACGGTCTTTAAGGACATACCCATCAACTTGAGCTTTTAGAGCTCGTCTAAAATAACCATGCCGTTTGAAGGTTGTCATGATGATAACTTTGATATCTTTATTATGCCGAATCCATTCCAAGACATCTAAACCTGACTTTTCAGGCATTTCAATATCTAAGATAGCCACATCAATGGATTCTTTTTGAAGTAATGTAATGGCTTGACTTCCATTTGCTACTTGAAAGACCCTGTCAACTTCCTCTTGAAATTCAAGGAGCTGACAAAGGGCATCTCTAAGCATAGATTGATCTTCAGCTACTAATAAGTTCATATTAATTCCTCAATGGTATAATAATGTCAATTTGGGTGGGTTGCCCCAGCGAACTGATGGTTAATTCCCCTTCAATTGGTACTAAACGGTCTTTGATGCTATGCAATTCCTGACCAGTCAGTTGAGAAAAACCAACTCCGTCATCTTGATAGGTCAAGCAAAAGTTTTGATCCTCCTTTTGAAATGTTAAAAAGCAATGCTGTGCTTGACTATGTTTGATAAGATTATTTGCCAGTTCTCGGAGTATCATGCTAACACGATTTTGAAGACTAGTTTCTAAACTTTGAGCTGCCTCTTGATTTTTTACGTCTAGTTTGATTCCAGCTAATTCTAACATATTCTGTAAAATTATTAATTCACTAGCTATCGTATGCTCTTGCAAGCCTGTAACCAACTCTCTAACATCTTTCATAGCTGACTTGGATATCAGCTGCAAATCAGCTACTTCTTGTTTTGATTTTTCTATGTCTCCTCTATTCAAAAGTTCCTGAACTAAATCAACTTTAACTGAAATCATGGCAAAAACATGCCCTAAGGAATCATGTAAATCTTGGCCAATTCTGTTTCGTTCATTTTCAGCCAATAAAAGATTAATAGATTTATTCTTTTCATATAAAGCCTTTTCAACCTGATCCTTCTTCATTTCAATCGTCCAAAAGAAAAACATCGAAATGTTAACAATGAGTAGAAAAGTAGCCATGAAGATAAAAGATAAATCATAGCCCATAATAATTCCGTAAAGGAGAGTTAAAATACTGACAACCTCTTGGGAAATGAATCTAAAGGATTTTAACGTATCTTGAAAACGATAAACTAGTAAAGAATTAACATAGAAGAAGAACCATAGCATACCACTATTAATAAAAAGTGACATATAGACTATGTAGGCCAGCAGAATCAACCAAACTAGGTTAGTCCATTTTGAAATTTGCGCATGAACCAGATAAATGTAACACATAGTAAAGATTGCTGTTAAAATCAGTGTCCACATGGGATAGCCAAAAACAAAGACACCAAGTATAGGAAATCCTAAAAAAACTAAAGGAACATAAAAGAGAGGATGCTCCCATTTCCAATTTTTCAAACTGTTGTCACTTCTTTCTTTTGCTTTATCCATATTGCTAAAATTACTATTATTATGGCATAGCTAATAACAATAAGCAAGGAATTCCATAATATACTTCCTTTATCTGCAAAATGAGTGACAACTTGGTTAACGTGATAGGTCGGTGTCACTTTAGAAATAGCTTGCATCCATTTTGGAAATGTTGAAATAGGCATCCAGGAACCACCAATTATAGCCAACAATAAGAAGGACACGTTGCCTACAATAGACATTAATTGAGGAGATGGAATTTGAGCAATTAATAAGCCTATTGCAAGAAAAACAATACCTGTCAATAATAAAAGAATCGCTGTACCAAACCACTTTTCAAAGGACATCTCCACATGTCTCATAAATGCAGCAACAAGGAAAGTTGCCAAAATTGAAAAGGTAAAATTGAAGTATACTCGTATTATTTTAGATAAGTAATATTGAGACATTGAAATGTTTGCATGCTCCAAGTAGGTTAACCAATGATTTTTTTTATCTTCAAAAAGCATAGCTGGAAACGAGAAAAAACCAAAACTAGACATAGAAAATGCTGTCATTGTTAACATATAAGACCTTACAAATATTTTTTGCACTTCTGGAGAAGGGGACATCGTCATTCCTGAGTAAAAAAGAAAGAAACCAACAGGCATACCTACTGCTAATATTAGCATTGGCCATTCTCTCCATAATTTAATCCACTCAATTTTCAATAAAGCTTTCATAGGTTATTCCCTTCCGTCTTCTCAAATAAGGTGTCCAATAATGATTTATCTTGAATCTGAATGTCACTAATAGATAATCCTTGATTTTGTAAATTTTTCCAAACTTCTTCAATACATTCTGTCTTAAAATGTAAACTATCTTTCCCAATTTGCAACTCCTTAATAAAAGCTTGATGGAGAAGATATTTCTGATAGCGAATTGGCAATGTTACTTCCTTCTCTTTATTCTCGCTTCTTAGGCTATACGGTGTCGTGTCGCGAAGTAATTGCCCTTGATGAAGAATAAGAATACGATCGGCAGTATGTTCAACTTCCTCAATATAATGACTGGTATAAAGAATTGTTTTTCCTTCTGTCTTTAGTAAATCAATAATTTCCCAGAACCGTTTTCGGGTCGATGTATCCATGCTAGCTGTTGGCTCATCTAGGAGCAAAATATCTGCTTTACTAACTAATATAAGAATAAAGGATAAGAGTCGTCGTTGTCCACCTGACAACTTATCAGCAAATTGATTTTTTTGGTTTTCAGTGAAACAGAGTAGATCATCAATTTCTTTCTTAGACATCGGATTTTTGGCAATTGATTGAAAAAAGTTTATCAGCTCGTTTATCCTCAGATTATTAGGAATTGTATTATCTTGTTGAAGAATGGCAATTTGTGACTTAACAGATTGATCACGAGGTGACTTACCATTAATCTTAATGCTACCAGTCGTTACATTTTTATCACCAAGAATGCAAGAAATTAGTGTAGATTTCCCCGCTCCATTGGGTCCAATTAATGCTATACATTCACCCTTGTTTATTTTAAGCGTAATATCATTTAGAATACTCTTCCCTTTAATAGTCTTTCCAACATGATTTATAGATATCATTTTCATAGCCTCCTTAACATTAGATTTAGTATAAACATTATATTATTTAGAAGTTAGTACAAAATGTCATCACTAAACATGACATTTGTCATTAAGAATCGTATGATAAAAAATGAATTCTTAATCCCAGCTTTCTTTTCAGGAAACTTTTTCAAAACATGATTTCGAAATTAGAACTTTATTTTCTCATCGGGAAACTTTATAATGGGGCTATAAAGTAAAAGGGATAAGTAAAAATGATTGGTGATAATATCTACAAAGAACGCATCAAAATTGGCATGACTCAGGAAAATTTAAGTGATTATTTAAATCTCACTAAGTCGACCATCTCAAAATGGGAAAACAATCAAGCTAAACCAGACATTGATTACCTCATTCAACTAGCAAAGCTATTTGATATGACCTTAGATGAACTGGTTGATTTCCATTCTCTATTAACAGCTGATGAGCGTAAGGAACTCATCAACATCTTGCATAAAGATAAGGAACTGCTAAATCAAGAAGACTTTTTCCAGAAAATTGACCACTTATCCAGACAGTATATTAATGATAGCAAAGTCATCCTTATGCTCGTCCAAGTTGTTCTAAACACGCCAAATAGCTTAAATACTAAAGATTGGTCTTTAAATTTACTCAACCGGATCATCAGCAAAACCAACGTGGAGTCTGATTTGCAAGCTGCCATGACACTAAAAACAGTCATCCTGTTCCAAAACCAAGCTTATGACGACATTATCACTCTTTATCAAGATCGTCCTTACAAAATGGGAGAAGAACTGTTTTTAGCCAATAGCTACGCAGCCAAAGGTAACTTGCCCATGGCCAGACAAGTACTACAAGTTGAGAGTTATCAGCAGGTCCTCCTTCTCTGTGAATACCTATCAAGCCTATTGGCTTATGATGATGGACAGCAGCAAGAATCCATTAGCCAAAGGCTGGAAAAATTGATGACCATCTTTGATATCGAAAATCTCCATCCCAATACAGCTATCCGAAGTCATTACGCCCTAGCAGTCCATAACTGCATTAGTTATCCTGACAAAGCCATTGAGAACATTAATCACTTAGTCATTAGTCTAGAAAATTTGCTTAATCAATTTGAACTCCATGGCGATGATTTCTTCTATGCCATCTCAGAATGGTTAACTAATTTACCCATGGGCATTCAACCTCTGACCAGTAAATTAGCCGTCATCGAGCAAATTGAAGCCAGTCTACAAGTCACTCCATTAAATACACTAGCTAAAGAGAATAGCTATAAAGAAGCTCTCCAAAAAATTCAAGAACTGAAAGAGGCCTACAGAAAATGAACACAACTATCCCTGAAAACCTAATCCCTTTCTTAGTCCCACTGTTTATCCTCCAAGGCATCCTCATTATCATTGCCTTAATCAAATTGCGTCGCCTCAAAAAAACCAGCTACTTAAACAAGCCCGTTTGGGTATTGATTATCTGTTTTGTTAATCTATTTGGACCCATTGCATTCTTAATACTTGAAGGGAAAAACCAATGACAGCCATCCAAATTAGTGAGCTCCATAAAGCCTTTGGCGATACATTAATCTTAGATAATGTCTCACTAGACTTAGTAGAAAACCAGATTTATGGCTTTGTTGGTCCAAACGGCGCTGGTAAAACAACGACCATCAAAATGATTTTAGGTTTGACGAGCTGTGATAGCGGCTCGATCAAAGTCTTTGGGCAAGAGGTTAGTTTTGGACACACCAAAACTAACCAAATCATCGGCTACCTACCTGATGTGCCAGAGTTCTACGATTATATGACGGCTACAGAGTATCTACAACTCTGCGCTGGTTTAAGTCAGAGCAAACACGCGCTAGATATCAACGAGCTCCTTCAGTCCGTCGGCCTTGCTGGTAATAGGGCCAAAATCGGCACCTTTTCCCGTGGGATGAAGCAACGTCTCGGCTTAGCGCAAGCACTCATCCATGACCCAAAAATTCTGATTTGTGATGAACCCACGTCAGCCCTTGATCCCAAGGGACGCCAAGATATCTTAGATATTATCTCAAGCTTGCGAGGTAAAAAAACGGTTATTTTCTCCACTCACATTTTATCAGACGTTGAAAAAGTCTGCGATCATGTATTGGTTCTGACTAAACATGGTATCTATGACTTAGACGCCTTAAGAGAGGCCAAGGCACAAGACAATATAACTTCCCAAATGAGGGTTTTAGTTAAGATTTCTGTAGAAGAAGCGCAGCAATTAGGCAAGACCTTGCCGGTCATCAAAAAAGATAACCACTACCAAGTCACACTTGAGCAGGCTGACGCTAGCCAATCTAGTCAAGTGCTCGAGGTATTTTATCAAAGACTGTTAGAATTAAAGATTTTCCCAAGCTATCTGGATCTGGTTGATAATAGCTTAGAAGATCTCTATTTGGAGGTAATTGCATGACATCTTTGCAAGTAATGCTTAAAAAAGAGTGGATGGAAATGATTAGAACCCATAAAGGCTTAGCCATTCTGATTGTTTTTGCGATCTTTGGTATCTTAGGCCCCTTCACAGCTGTCATGATGCCAGATATAATGGCCGGACTTCTGCCAAAAGCACTAGCTGATGCTGTACCAGACCCGACCTACCTTGATTCTTATAATCAATTTTTCAAAAATGTTGATCAGCTTGGCTTAGTCATCCTAGTCTTCCTCTTTAGTAGTACCTTAACCCAAGAATTTTTGAAGGGAACCTTGATTAATCTGATTACAAAAGGCCTGTCTAAGCATGCCATTATCCTGTCAAAATTTGCAATGATTAGCTTCTTTTGGACAAGTTCTTATGTGATATCAGCTTTTATTCAATATGGCTATACCCTCTATTACTTTAATAACAAAGGTGATGATAAAATTTTGGTCTACGCAGCTTCATGGTTAATGGGGATTTTCCTGATCAGCTTGATTCTTCTCTTGTCAGTTCTCTTTAGGAAAACTGTTGGTGTCTTGCTAGGAACTTTGGCTTTTGTAGTCGCCTGCTTTGCTAGTGGCTTTTCAAAAGTCACTAAAGATTACAACCCATTGCTCCTCATCCAAAATCAAGATAAATACCTGGCAGGTACTGCTCAAATTGGAGATCTCTTCAAACCAACTTTAATCGTCATTCTACTAACCATCATCAGTCTAGCAGTCGCCATTATCATTTTTAACAAATCAGAGGTGTGAAGATATAAAAAAAGCCCGGATGGGCTTTTTCTCTTGTTTTGCACTGTAATCCTACTTACTTGGTAAGAGGACTGTAAACTGACTACCTTGGCCGTAGGTGCTTTTGACCAGGATGTCTCCGCCTATTTGGTGGGCTAATTGCTTAGCAATGTATAGCCCTAAGCCATGGCCTCCTGTTGACATGTTACGAGAAGGTTCAACACGGTAGAGACGGTTGAAAATGGCTTGCAAGTCCTCTTCTTTAATCCCATGACCTTGGTCAATCAGATCTATATGAATAAGATCATCAACGAGGTAACTTTTAATCTCTAAGCTTGTGCCTTGAGGGGAGTATTTAAAAGCATTGGTCACTAAATTCAAGATGATGCGAGATAGCTTTGTGGCATCACTTTTTACCTTGCTTGCTTGGGGACTAACTGAAATGTTGATGTCTCGTTTTTCTTGTTCAATCACTAGTTGAAATTCTGAAAGGATATCAATAAAAAGCTTATCTAAATAAATGTCCTCTTCATGATTATCCCTAATGACTTGACTCAAATTATCCAAAGTCACAAGGTTCAATTCTTCAACCAGGTGGTTCAGGCGCTCGGTTTGTCGCTCAATCGTTTTTAAGTAGGGTCTGACTTCTTCTTCTGGGATAACATCATCTAGAATCCCTTCTACTGTTGCTTGAATTGATGTTATTGGCGTTTTAATATCATGAGTCAATTGAGCAATCATTATTGACTTCTCCTTCTCACTTGCCTCCAAAGACAAAAAGGTTTCCTGCAATTCCTGCGACATCTGGTTAAAACTGGCTTCCAACTCTTTAAATTCCAAAGGCGTTTTGATGTGTGTTTCTGTTTTGAATTGCCGGGCTGAAATAGCTTGCATTTTCTGTTTCAATTTTTTTAGAGAAGAAAAGACATTACTCAAGAGCAATAGGCTAACCAAACTACCAACAGTTGCTGCCGCAATGGTAATGACTAAAATAGAAGTCACTTCCTTACTATTAATCAGCATATGGCTGACCGCTACAAAAACCCCTGCAACAGTGATCACAATTGAAACAAGGTAACCAATCAAGATATAATATTTTAGTTTCATTCCTTGTCCTCCAATTTATAACCAAGCCCCCAAACTGTTTTAATAACTGGTGACTGTGCTGTGCTGTACTTGGACAGACTAGTTCTAAGACTATGGATGTGGACGTTCAAGGTATTTGCATCCTCCAGATAATTGTCTTCCCAAATCCGTTCATAAAGTTCTGTTTTGGAGAAAACACGATTCTTATGTTTAGCTAAAATCCAAAGTAAATCAAAGATTTTATTAGTCAAGTCTAAATGATGGCCAGCAAGACGGGCTTCTCTTGTCATCTGATTAATGACCAAGTCACCAATTGTCAACTCATCAGTGTTTTGCCGACTTCCTCTTATCCGTCTTAAAATATTATTAACTCGCAAAACAAGCTCTCTTGGACTAAAGGGTTTTGAGATAAAATCATCTGCTCCTAAACTGAGTGAGAAAATTTTATCTGGTTCTGAAACTTTGGCCGTGATAAAAAGAAAGGCTTGCTCTGGCTTTATCATCAACACCTCATTAATGAAATCATAACCATCCATGTGAGGCATCATAATATCTGTAATAATCATTGCAAAAGAAGATTGCTTGACGAGAGCTAGGGCTTCTAAACCATTTGTTGCAATGGCAACTTCATAGCCTTCTTTTTCCAAATACCGTCTATTGATATCAATGATTTCAAGTTCATCATCAACTAATAAAATCTTTTCTGTCATCACTTATCCTCATTCGTTAAAATAGTGTTATACCATTTTAAGTATAACACTATCATTATTAAAGCTCCATAGCCTGCTTAATAGGGACCTTTCTGCTGAAGACAAATTATGGACGGTCACAAAGAGCCTTATTGAATCATCAAGCTAACCATTTTTTCTTGAATCATATTTGTCATATCAGCTTTGCCATCTTTGGCACCATAGACTTTTACCTTAGCTTTGTAGGTCATCTTGCCATTTGCTTTTAGTTTTTTTAGTAAGGCTTTATCTTGCAACATCCCTTCTTTACCATCTAAAAGAACTTGATAGAAATAACGTCCTTTTTCTAAGTCTTTAACAGGTAAGAGGGCTTTATTTTTGGCTTTACCATTATCTGACCAGGCTGCCCCTTTAGATGATGTTAAGAGTAGACGTGTTAGCATACCATCACCACCAAAGTTTTCTAGTGGAATAATTTGATTAACACCCGCTGTAAATGGGCCAGGGTATTTAGCTTTTTCAAGGTACTTAACTGGCACTTTTGCTGTCTTGCTCACCATTGACATAAGGCCCTCTTTAACCTCTTTGTCTGTCGTTGAATGGTTTAAGGTAATCATGACATTTTTACTTGCGATTTTATTTGACATATCTGCCATACCATCTTTAGCACCATACACCTCAACCATTGCCTTGTAAGTCATTGTACCAAACATTTTTAAATGATCCAGTAAAGCCATGTCTTGTAATTTTCCTGCTTTACCGTCTAATTTGACCTGATAGAAATACATGCCTTTTTCTAAATTCTCAACTGGTAAGAGGGCCGGATTCATAGCCATACCATTATCTGACCAAGCTGCTCCTTTTGAAGATTTCAAGAGGAGACGCGTTAACATCCCATCACCACCAAAGTTTTCATAAGGAATCACTTGGTTAAGACCCGCTGTGAATGGCCCAGGGAATTGGGCATTTTTTAAATAGTCAGCAGGTACTTCTATATGATCAAATACCATCATAAGGGATTCCTTCGCTGCCTTGTCAGATGTAGAACCCATCATCATTGTCATCATCTGCTGTGACTGTCCCATTTTTTGGTCAGCAGCGACTGGATTTGACATAGCTACCAAGCATAAGGCACTACTTGCAAGGACTAGACCAGCTATCTTATGCGACATTGTCTGTTTCACAGAAACCTTAATTTGTTCATCTTTCATTGTCATTACCTCTTTTCGTTTTTGTAAATCTAGTGTAACAAGAACTTCTTAAGCAATTCTGTGTCAATTATTAAGTAAATCTTAACTAGGACTTAGCATTTCGTTAAGTCACAACAAAAAACTCCCTAAGACCAACCGAGTTTTTCCGACAGTCTCTGAGAGTTTTTTTCTTCTATTGTTAGAATAGTTGGCACTGTAACAACAACTGATCTAGTCACCAATGATTGTTACATTAACTTTTCTAGTCCTTTGGCGGGTGCGATCAAAATCAACAAAGTAGACATAACCTGTTTTCCCGACTGCCAATTGATTCCCAACAAGAGGAATCGTTTCACTAGAGCCAATTAACGTGGCCTTTAAGTGTGCATCAGCATTCCATAAGGCTTTTCGATCACCATTTGGCAACCATCGTTCTGGATTTGGCCAGGATTCAACTGCTTTATAATGCTCTTCTCCGGGGTAGTGGTAAACATCGGTGGAATCATGAGGCGCAAAGAGTTTTTCTAGTCCTACAGATAAATCTAAATTTAAAAAGTCATCGCCATTACTATCCTGATCATGCGTCCATTCTTCAAAGAAGATGGAACAAGTTGTGTGAGGGGTACTAATTAAACAGATTCCGTTGTCTATCTTGCTTTCTTGAATAGCACGCGCCACATCTTCTGTAATATTGAAATAGGAGTCCCTATTAGCTACGGTTTCTAGAGAAAACGTTTTTTGAAAGACACTCATTTTAGTCTCCTTTGTCAACTTTAGCATCTTGAAGGGCCTGTATCATATCTGTTAACATTTGCTCAGGTGAGTCAGCTGTCACAATGCCACTCGTACAACCTGTACCATCTGCTCCAGCTAAAATCACATCATAGACATGTTTTGCACTTGAAATTCCGGCCGCTTGCATGACTAATATGTCAGGGTTGATAGCCTTTATAGCCTGATTGGTTTGAGCCACATAATCCTTGGAACTCACTTGACCAGTTCCAATTAGTTCAGTTGGTTCACATAATACAATATCTGGATTTAGCATCGCAATGGCCTTTGCTTCTTCTACAGAATCGGCACAGACGATGGTTAACAAACCTTCCTTTTTACTTTCTCTTATGGCATTTACCAATTGTGATAGAGTTAAAGGATGTTCTGCATGATTAAGAAAGACCGCACCAACACCAATATTCGACAAAGACTTGGGTAATACAGCTCCCATTCCTCTACCTGGCTCAATCCCATCCAAATGCTGTGCTGTTACAATAATATTTTTTGTCTTAGACTTAATATTTGCTAAATCTGCATATGGTCCCGTTACAAAAAGTGTCATGTCTGGATTAGCAAGTTGATCTGCTTTCATTGCAAGCTCCAACAAATCTTCACCATATAGATAGGACTTGGGATTAAAAATAAAGAATGGCGTTTTTATATCAACAGTCATCTAGTCAACCTCCTTCGTTTCAAAGACATCATAATAATGCATTAAAACCTGCTTCATAGACTCTTTCATAGCAATTGTTAAACTTGGATAATCCTTTACAAAGTCTTCATCTTTTTGTTGATAAGCTGCCGCAATCACATCAGAAAAAATGTTGATTTTTGAGATACCCTCAGTGGCACACCTGTTCAAATTGTCGTCTCCTGAGGAGGAGCCTCCATGCAAAACAAGCGGTATCGGCAAGGCTTTAGCAATCTCATGGAGACGTTCAAAATTAATGTTAGGGATTCCCTTATAAATACCATGAGCTGTTCCAATCGAAATGGCTAAAGAATCAACTTTTGTTTCCTCATAAAATTGCATAGCCATTTCTGCACTAGTATATACCGATTCAACTATTTTATGATTTTCAAGGTTTTCATTTGCACCAACAAAACCAATTTCAGCCTCTACATCTACCTGATGCTGATGCGCATAGTCTACCACTTCTTTGGTTTTGCGAACATTTTCTTCAAAACTATCTAAAGAAGCATCTATCATAACCGAATTAAACCCTAGATCAATTGCCTTTTTAATAAAATCAATATCTTGCCCATGGTCTAAATGAAGAACAATTGGTGTTTCAGCAATGTCTTGAATCTGTTTACCTATCCAAGCAGCTTCTTCTAGAGAAAGCCAGTCACTGTGGCTCTGGGCAAATGCTAAAATCAAAGGTAGCTTGCATTCTTGACTAGCCTCTAAATAGGCTTTGGCACTTGGATAATCAATATAATTCATTGCAGGAATAGCAAAATTATTGTCTTTTGCTATTCCTAATACAGTGGACATGTTAACTTTCATCTTATGCCTCGATTTCTTTTTTAACCTCTTCCCATAAAGCATCTACGCCTATCCCCGTTAATAACGGTAAGCCCATAATCACTTTATCTTTTACTTTGTCTGGAACAACTGTTGTTGAGATAACAATATCATAGTCATCAATATGATTGATTTCTTCAGCTACTTTGGATTGAAATAACTTAACCTGATCCTGGTAACCATTTTCTTGAAGCCAAGTTTTAACTTTGCCCATAACAACGGTTGACGTGGCAATACCTGACCCACACATAACTAATAATTTTTTCATTTTAAACCTCTTTCTTCACTGCAACTTTATTGACATAATATAATCCGGCTAAGGACACAAATAGAATAATCGTAATCACTACCCATGCATATAATTAGCCGCAAAGATAAATAAACCTGTTGGCCATAAACCACCCTCTGCCATTGCAGTAATACTAGTATGTCCTTCTAAATTAAATTTAGCAGCTTTGGCTGAAGCTGTAACAAGTGGCGCAGCCCAAGAGGTTATATATAAAATAGATACCATATATAAACTACCACCAATAACTGTACGAACAATATTACCTCTGAAAACAGCCGCCATTAAACAAACGACAAATGGAATTGTTGCTAAGTCTCCAAAAGGTAAAGTTTTATTACCTGGTAAAACAACTGCAAGCATAATAGTAATTGGTACTAAAATCAATGAACTGGATAAGACTGCTGGGTGACCTACTGATAGGGCAGAGTCCATACCTATGTTAACTTCGCGGCCTGGGAAACGTTTTTGAACAAATGCGTTAGCTGCTTCTGAGATTGGCGCCAAACCTTCCATCAGGATAGATACCATACGTGGCATGAGTAACATTACTGCTGCCGTTTTAACCCCCAATTGTAGAATACCTTGTAAATCATAACCAGCTAAAATCCCAATCACAATACCAATAATCAAACCCATTACAGAACTTTCACCAAAGATACCAAATTTCTTTTGGATCGTTTCTGGGTCTGCTTCAATTTTATTAAAACCAGGAATGCGGTCAAATAGCCAGTTTAGTGGAATAGCGACCAAGAAACCTGGAGCTGATGTTCCGTGAGGGAAGGTAATATTAGGGAAACCATAGAATTTTTTAATAGCTGGTGCGATGATATCTGCAAGGAGATAAATCATCACAAGATAAGCTGACATAGCATAAAGACCTAGAGCAAAGTTATGTGTTACGGCATAAACTAGGGAAGCAACAAAGGCAGCGTGCCAGAAATTCCACATATCAACCATTAGTGTTTTCGTCCAACCAATGAATAAGAGGAGGATGTTTATACCAATTCCGACAGGAATCGCGAGACTTCCAAGAAGGGTACCATAAGAAATAGCGGCAGCTGCTGGCCAACCAACATCTAGTGTTGTTAATTGCAAGCCAAAGCGTTCAACCATCGCTTGCGCAGCTTTTCCCAAACTACCAGATAAGAGTTCAATCACTAAATTTAAACCGACAAAGCCAATACCCACTGTCAAACCGGCATTAAATGCTTTGCGGGCAGGGGTTCCTAAGAGTAGCCCGAAGATAAAAATCAAAATCGGCAACACAACGATAGCACCGAGATCGATGAACTTTTGTAAAATATCAAACATGATACAGCCTCCTAAATAATATGATATGTTGATAACAGTTTAAGAAAATCAGCCTTTTGATTGGCTGAATAGCCAAGTAAGGTGGTTATGGTTTCTTTATCTTGTAAAACAGAGATAACTTTTTGGAGCATGTCAACCTGGCTATGAGCATCCGGAATGGCCAGCATCATCACAAAAGTAACCTCCACAGCTTGATCTGTAGTTGCCATTTGTGTAAAGGTAACTGGCTTTTCTAAAGTCATGATTGCCAGTTTTGTTTCGTTAACATATTCTGCATCCGTGTGAGGAATAGCAACGCCATAGCCCTCAAATTGAAGTCCCGTTGGAAAAATAATTTCCCGTTCTAAGATGGCCTCTTCAAAACCTTCCTTAACAATCCCTCTGTCACATAATTGTTGACTGAGAAAATGAAGGACATCTTGATAACTTGTCATCCCTTTTTCTTTTAAAAAAATTAATTCTTCATCCATGTTTCTATTGGCTTTCCTTTCCTAGAAGTATGTTAATAAAATGATTTTTTGTTTTTGCCTGGCTAGTTGATTAACAAAGGCCTGGTGACTAATTTTGGAATATAAATGAATGAGAGCATCTTTATACCTTTCTTCCTCACCTTCTTTAATCGCAATGAGCATGACAACAGATATGCTATTACTTCCCCACTGAATTGGTTCTGCTAGTGTTACAAAACTTAATTGTGAGGCTCTGACAGTTCTTGGGTCTGCATGAGGTAAGGCAATCCCTGTATAGACACTTGTCGAACCAAGATCTTCACGTTGCAAAATAGATTGGTAATAGAGCTCTGCGACACTTTTATTTTTTCCAGAGTTCTGAACTAACATGTGGATAATGCTTTCAGGTGATGCTAGCTTCTGCTTTAAAAAAATACGATCTTGAACTAATTCTGAAATAACAGACTGATTAAAATACTGATCATTTGACATAACTGACAGCATCTTGCGATTACCTTCTGACAGTTTGTGATAGGTTGCTTGAATCTTATCCATTTCTATTTGCGTTAGTACAGGACTTACCAAAATATAGGGAACCTCTAGATTTTTCAATTCAACCGAACTAATAATCATATCCGCAGCAAGTGCTTTGTCATTAGTCAGTTGAGATAAGTCAACTTTTTGAATACGATCGTAATGTGAAATGATTTTACTGACAGAATTAATAATTAATTCCGAAGTAGCCAAGCCATGAGGACAAATAATATAGAGAAGTAATGGTTTTTGAATCTTTTCTACTGCAATCTGAAAATAGATGGTTAAAAAAGTAATCTCCGAATCATAGAATTTAATATCAAACTGATCAGAAATGAACTTCGAAGCCATCCAAACAACATTAAATAATATGGAATACCGCTTCTTAATTTCCTCAGTGGTTTGATTTGTAATATTAATATTATTTTTAAGTCGATAAATCATCGGACGCATATGATTAGTAATCATATCTCTGAGATGATCATCTCCTGTGAAATCGACTCCTGATAACTCACTAACTTTTTCAATCAACCTTGTGTCACGTGTTTATAGTCTGATGCTTTATTTTTTTCGTTAACATAACCAATAGATAAAAGGGTCAAACAGATCGCATGAATTTCAGCATCTAAGAGTTGATTAATTGGAATAGAGGTCACACTACTTAATAACTCACTGGCAATTGGAAAGATAGCCAATCCTTCCAAGTCTTCTTCCAATGTCAAATGTGTTTGTCTAACAAAATGGCCCTGTTTAATACGAGTTGCGTGGATTAATAAATCTAGAATCAAATAGCTTATTAAGTGACCAGGAATCGTAATCGTGAATATACTGGTATAATGCGTAATCAGTGTCTCAATTTCAGTTAATTGTTTCTCTGAAAAAACTTGTGATAAAAAGGTTTGGCAGTCCGTTTCACTTTGATATAGATCACATTTTTCAATCAGAAAAGTTCTGAAAAAATGACGTACAGCAGTCTCATCTCCTCCTATTGTAATTTCCCCATTTGTCTTAATGAGATAAAGATTATGCTTACGAAGGAGTTGATCTATTTTTTCTAAGTCTCTTCTGACGGAACTTTCACTAATATAGAGATCAAGTGCTAAATCAAGAATATCAAGAACCTCATTCTCTAAAATTAGCTTTCTCAAATAAATCATTTCCCTTTCAGAGAAATCTGTTGAAGGACCAATTTTATCACTATTCGTTCTAAGCTCAAAAAGTAACTTACTCTTTGCAATTGAACTCCCTTCAATAGCTATTCCATATCTGGGCGTTTTAACCAATGTTAAGCTATCTTGTTTCAAACGGTCTTCGAGTGATGAGAGATCCTTGTAAATAGTTTTTGTAGATACTTGAAAGACCTCAGCTAAATAACGTGCACTAACAAAATCTTCAAGATTTAATAACTCTCTTAACAGTTCCTTTTGCCGACGGTTCATTCCCCACCTCACTTCTATAATTCTAGTATACAGAAAACGTTTCCAAACATTAAACCAAAAATAGTCCACATTAATCTGGAACCTCTGTCATTATCTTAACGTTATCAAAAAAACTAGACCTTATTCAGTCTAGTTCTTTCATTATAGCTAAAATCCATTATAACCACCAATCTGGTGTTAATTCTCCTAAAGTAACTCCTTTTGTGTCTTTATTATATCACTGTAAGAAAATTGTTATTGGAAATTTTGCAAATACGGGAATTTCTCTATCGCAAAAAGCCCTTCTCAGGGCTTTTTACAAGTCGATGATTGTCGCTGGGTAATCTATTGCTTCTAAAAATCTTAACAAGTCTTTGGTAGCTATGAAAATTGTCTTGTCATTGGTATTGGGATGGAAGCTCATACGTTCTTCTGAAATAATTTCCTTGTCAATGTAGACTGCGATATCGTGGTCTTTATTATTGAGCAAACCAAATGGAGAGACGACGCCTGGTGGTAAAAGCATCTTGTCATAAAGACTCTCACTAGAAGCCATACGCATTCTATTTGCGCCAACAATTTCCTTAAAAGCATCCATATCCAACATCTTTTGATCATCCATTATCAAGAGATAAAACTGTGTTTTCTTTTTATTGGTTAAAAACATGGTTTTGGTTCGAACACCTTCGATGCCTTCAATAAAAGCATCAGCTTGCTCAGTCGTCAAGGCTGGTTCATGCTCGACTATTTGAAAAGCAATGCCTAGCTCATTTAACTTATCTTCAACAGCTTGATATAAATCCATAAGCAACTCCTTTTATCCACGATTTGAGGTATATACACCAATCATAATAGCCAAAACGCCAAAAATTTGCAAGCTCGTAAATGATTCTCCTAATAGGAGAATACCAGACACAATGGCTACTGCCGTTGACACTCCAATAAATGAAGCCGTTCGATTAACCCCTATCTTAGCAATAGCCACATTAGAGAGGAAAAAAGCTAAGACAGAACAACCGATTCCTTGGTAAAGAATAGCTAGCGCAAAGGTCTTGTTCTCAAAAGGCAAAGTCATTAGGTGCTGGAGGGTTTGCTGACTAATGGCCTCCATGATAGCAAGACTTGCGAAGACCAGAAAACCAAGTAAAATCATGACGACCGTTAATTCTACCCCTGTTAAATGGCTAGCCTTGTCTACGTAAACACAATAGAAGGCATAGGATAGAATTGCTAGAAAAAGCATGGTGTACCCAAGCAGGGAAAAACTTGCTGACAGGCCTACGGCCATGACGCTAAGCAAAACCCCAGAAACTGTAATACCAATCCCAAGAACTTGATGCTTACTCGGTTTTTGCTTTAATATCAGCGCTGCAACTATTAGGGTCATGACTGGAATAGAGCTAGGAAGGCGCCACTTTCAGATGCTGTTGTTAGATTTATTCCAAATGTTTCCCCAAGAAAATAGAGAACAGGACTAAAAAGGGCAGCAAAAAGGACATACTTGAGAGATTTGCCTTTGTAGTTAACCTTGACTAGTCTTAATACCAGTAAAAGGAGCATAAAGAGGGCTGCCACAAGGAAACGCCAACCTAGTAAAGCCAATGCTGACGCTGACTGGCCAGCTTCCTTGGTGAAAAGATAACTTAAGCCAAAGAGAATTTCACAACCAATAGCACAAAGTGACCCAATCCAAAGCTCCTTTTTTTCAATAGTTTTCATTATTCCTACTTCCCTATAACCAATCGCCTCGTGTAGACAGCTTGACCAGAATGCATGAGAGCATCATCAATGCTTGACACCAAACGCACGGCCCGTGAAACAGGTGAATTCCAAGAACGGTCAATAATCTCTTCTAAACTTTCTGAATCAATGGTCTCCAAAAAACGGTCTTGCACACGATCCAGTAAATCACAAAGTAATTGCCTATCAGACATATGATCCCTCCCGAAAGTCTTTCTTCTATTATAGCACGAAAGAAAGCCTAAATTCCTGAGTCAAAATTGTCTCTAAATAACATCTTCTTTTTTCAATTGCCAAGCCAAAATGCCTATTCCAACCAAGAGAACAAGACTAGCTATGAGGCTGCCTTCAATCCCAAAAGCTCCGCCTGATAACCAGTCAGGTGTACCCGCTTTACTCTTAACTGTTAGAATTGACGCTTCAGTTGGAGTACCACTAACAGCCACACCAAAAAAGTTCCCCTGCATAAAGTTCCAAGCACCATGCAAGCCAACTACTCCCCAGATATTATCCGTTTTTAGCATATAAAGAGCCATCAAGAAACCCGATAAAATCAAGCTAAGCATCGAAGTAATCGTCACATGGTCATTTCCTAAATGCATCAAGCCAAATAGACTACTTGATACTGCTACTGCAATAGCTAGATTGCTGCGTTTATTAATTAATGGTAAAAGCCAGCCACGCGTAATCAACTCTTCTGTACCACCTTGAATCAACCACAACGGAAGAAGAGACAAAACATACCAAATTGTTTTACTTGATAAATCAACTTTGTCAAAGCTTAAGCCTCCAAACAAATAGATCAAACCACAAGTGGCTGATAAAAGAACGGTCCCATAAAACCACCCCTTTAGGATCTCAAAAGCCCATTTCTTTTTAAAAAAACCTAAATTTGCTATTGGACGCCTTTCATACCATTTGACCCAAGCCATCAAAACAAGTGCTATACATAGAAAACTAAATAATTTATAGTGCGTTCCCTGCACCACACTTAAAATGTTTCCTGTATGACCGTTTTTGCTTAAGCTGTAGATCAAAAAAATAATTAATGACCCTACAAAATAAAGTACGACTCCGATTGTCACAAAAAGCTGTGTCATACAACAAGCAAGAATGATCATTAACCAAGCTGGTAACTTTTGGTATCTATCTGTCGTAAACCTTAAGATTTGTTTCACCACTTCTACCCTCATTTCTTTTTTATCTTATTATAATAATACCATTTTTTATCATTTCAAGTCTCATCACAACGCCAAAACAAACTAAACAGCCATATTGGCTGCTTATCTGCTAAAACGTATGATTCCTTTTTCTGCATCGACATGGGCAACTGGACCAAATGGGACAATTGCTCTTGGCGTCGCATGCCCGACATTTAGGTTACAGACAATTGAAATATCTTGCTCAATCACCTCTAATAAATTTTCTTTATAAGCCTGATCAAAGGTCTCATCCATGGGTTTTCCAACTAATATTCCAGAGATTACAGAAAATATTCCTGTTTCCTTTAAAGTAAGCAACATCTTCTTATGAAGAATAGGATCTGGTTTCTCTTCACTTGTTTCAAGTAAAAGAATTTTGCCACGCCACTCCTCCACATCTGGAAAAAGCTGATATTGTTGACAAAGTGTTACACTATCCGCATGACGCTCATTATTAAAGAGATCATAGAGTGATTCCAAGCAACCACCTAATATAGGGCCACTAAATTGACGCGATCCTTTCAGCAGTTGAAAGCCCTGATTTTCATGAGAAACACGAGGTGTCCCTAGGGCATTATCAGAAAAATCTGTTCGCTCATCATACCATAAATCACTTGCTTTTATGTGTGAAATTCTGCCTGTTTCAATCAATTCTTTGAAATAATGCTCCGTGTAAGGAAGCATTTTTTGGTCCAACTCACAAATATCTGGGAGAAATGCCTGTCCATAAAAGGTCTCAATCCCTAACTTGTGCAACATCAAATGATTAATAGTTGTGTCTGAGAAGCCTAGAAAGGGCTTTTGTTTGATGACTTTTTCTAAGGCCTGGTTCTCAAATAGGTAAGGTAAGAGTCTGTAGGTATCCTCCCCACCAATGGCACAAAGAATCAAATCAATCTCCGGATCAGAAAAAGCTTGTATCAAATCCTCAGCACGCGCCTTGGGGTTATTTTTTATAAAATCAAGCCCATTTAAACTATGCGGCAAAAATGTAACCTCTAGACCCATCTCCTTCAATCGCTTTCGACCAAGATCAATCTCATGCTTGACCATCTCTTCACCCAAGATACCACTAGATAAACTGACAATACCTACTTTCTTAATCATCACTTCTACCTCCCTTGCTTTTTTGACATTATAACAGCAAGTCGTGTGTTTGAAAAGAGGAAATCATTTTTTTCTAATAAAAGAAGCTGGGATAATCTTCCCTGCTTCTTTTTGGTAGACTGATGTCTATATGACGCAGTGGTTGAGTGGGTTCTAATACGTTGAAAATCAACTGTTACAGCCCTACTCAACTTTGCGGAGGTGGGA
>NZ_JRQN01000022.1 GCF_000785785.1 Streptococcus uberis | reverse complement strand
AAAAAATACTAGATTATAAATCTCCTAAAGAGTTTTTACTAAATGGCTAACTTGAACTTGTAATTTGCCATTTACTTCAATTTTCAACACCATCTAACTTTTCAAGAACTTTTAAAAGATTGGTGGGTACAAGCCCATTAGCATATATACAGGAAAATGATTTAACAAAAAAAACATCATAAACATCATTATATTGAAAAAGATTCAGAATAGTTTGTACCAAAGGCGGTTTCTGAATCTTTTTGCTATATCTGGAAATTCTATCCCAGAACAAATGGTCTAAAAATAGGAATAAATAGCTTCTATTAATGGTGACTTTGAATATTGAAAAATTATAAATATCTTTGTGAAGCCAAATTTTTAAAGTATTTCTGCTTAGAGACTAATATACTCTTCTTCAATTTCTTATTAAGGGGGTAAATGTCCTAGAACTATTCATAACACTTAATCTCAATTGCTTTATCATAATTAGCGTGAATAATTTCATGCTTATTTTTTTCTTTACTAACTCTCCTTGCTCTTGTATGGATTAGAAATTGAGCCAAATCTGTATTATGTCACTCATCTCCTCCAGAAATTGTTTTGACCATGACACCATCCTCTTCCAAGTAAATTCTTTCTACTTGAATTTTTGTGGTTGTTCTACTTTCTGATAGAACCGTCCGTTCACTCCTATTTATGCGTTAATAACCATGTTTCCGTATAGTAGGAATCTGAAAAGGTTACTAGCTAGAGTGACTTTTTTTCTGTTTCATTTTTGCGGATGTTCACTTCACGAGAGTTGATACGATCTTTTATTTCCTGGTAGGTTGTATAAGTCTTCAGCGTATCTTCAAAAAATTCTTGAAGTGCATCTTTTTCTATTTCAAACTCTTGAATGCTTTGACTGACATCTGCTATAGTAATATCTTTTGGAAGCCCTAATTCATCTAACAGCTGCATAGCTGGCAAACTATTTTCTGGTGTTTGTTCAATGGCAAGTAGAGCCCCTTCAACTTTATGATAGTAAGCTAGACGTTCATCTAAGGTTTGAAGTTCTTGATTAGTCTCTTCGATTTTGTTATTGAACCGTTCTTCTAAATTTTGGAATTGTTCACCATCTGTGACATGATGTTCAACCAAAAAATTATATTCCTTAATGAGTTCTCGCATGGATGAGATGTGAGCATTTTTTGTGACAAGTACTTCGCCATTTTGCTTGGCTAATTGTCGAGCGAGAGTTTTCCCCATCATGTAACGATTCTTCTCTGACTGATCAGGATTGAGTAAATAAAAGTAATCTCTTTCTTTGATGTAGATAATGTAGTTTCCATCTTCTTGTTTATCCACTTTATGTGACGGAATCAAAACCGTTCCGCTATTGAGTACACCATAATCCATTTGAAGATAGATACCATGACTACTTTCTTGTTCTACTTGCCAACTAGCAACTTCTAATTTCAATTCAAAATCATTGTCTGCTTGAACACTTTCTTCTTGATACCGTTCCTTGATTTCAGAGACATCATAAACCAATTGATTTTTCTTTACTCGTTCTTGAATTTGTTCTAAGCCATAATGTCCTTTTTTAGATATGGTACGGTCTCTTGTATTCTTTTCTTGATATTTACCATTCAATGGTGCTAATAATCGATACTTGACATGCATCCCAGAAAAATCAATCTGAAGATCAAGTGCTTTGGCTTTCTGTTTAAAATCCTCTATTGACATTGACTGCTTCAAAAGAAAATCGAGGCGCTGTTTAATCTCGTAACTAAAATTATTTTGTCGTCGCCAAGCTGAATATTTGGTGTAAGAATTTTTCATGGTTGGCTCAATAATTTTAGCGCCATATTTGGCCGCATGCTTATCTGAAATGGCTCGTAAATTTTTAAGTGTATTCTTCTGCCAACGCATCTTTTTTAGCGTTGAAGTATGTGTTGTTGATAAAATGATATGGTTATGGAGATGGTTTTTATCAGTATGGGTTGCGATCACAAACTCATAATCTCCTCCAGTAAATTCCATCATGGTCTGTCTGCCGATTTCATGGATTTGTTCTGGCGTTAGGTTATCTTCTGGTGAAAAAGATTGAATAATGTGATGAGCTAAGACCTGTTTTCCTGAGTTTAATTCTTTGAGGTCATCATCTCCTCTCTTGAAAGCTGCGGCTAACTTTGTCATGACCATTTCTTCATCAGCCACGTTAACATCTTCAATCCCATGACCAGACACCAATTTAACTTGTATCTCGCCATTGTGATAGACTAGTGGAAAATCCACAGCTATTTCTTCTGTCATGCCAACTAAAGTTTTCGCTTCATTTAAAATATATCGTACCGCAATTTTTAAATTTGATGATGTTTTGATTTGTTTGGGTGGTTTAATAGCTACCATTCGTCATATGTCCTTATTTCTTTTGTTTTTCTTTCTTGTAAACTTTTCTTCTCTGCACTAGACAATTTAACTGCAACCATATCCTTTATCTCAGATAAATAATCCAGCACCTGGGTTAGCTGTTCAGTAGAAATGTTCTGATTTTCATTTGCATGTTTGGCTATTTGGTTGATATTTCCTCCAATCCGATTGACAGCTACCCTTAAATTTTTCAATTCTGAAAAATCAATTTGGACTAGCTTTCCCTGTACTAGCTGATTCTTGGCATAGTATTGAAATGTAGGTACTTGCATTTGTTCCATAACATGTTGCACCTGCCTATATTCTTGCTCTGTGAAGTACACTTCTTTACGAATAGGCCTTTTTCTATTAGCTGTTTTTTGAGGCATTTCCTCATCCCCTTTCCTTGTGGCAAGCTTAGCATTTGCCCGGGCAAATGCGATTTAAAAAAAGGTTAGAGAAGGTCAATCCAACGATTTCCCCTCTTACCTTTTTTAGTTTTGGGAAATCCCCAAGCCCCTAGTTCCTCCCTTTTTGAAGGGAGGTTCATTTTTATTTTGTTAAAATAATTATCGAAATTGCTTCAACATTTTTTCTAAAAATGAAGATTTTTGTTTTGTTTTTTCCTCAACCTGTAACGCTTTTTCTGAAGCTGTTTCCTGTTGGGAATTGAGTTGTTCAGCTAGAAGTTCTAACTGATTATCGCTAAGTAGTTGGAAGAGAGATTGACCAATTTGTATCTCTGTCATCATTATTTTTTCATTGACCACGACTTGAAAATCGTCATCACTAATCATCTCCAAAAGCTGAATATTTTCTTCTTGCCAGCTCACTAGAGAGGTGTCTTCTTTGTTAAGCAGTTCCCTATCTGCTATTAACTGTTCCAAAACTTTCTGACGAGTTAGGTCTCCAGCTTCAGGAGAAATGCCTTGGATGATATCCCCATCCATGAGAGGGATAAAGTCAGATAGGATGGTCAGTAATTGGTTTTCTTGATAGTCATTCATGTGTGTTGTCCTCCTTGTGGTGGTGTTGTTTTTAATTTGACCTTGGGGGATTTTTGGATATCTCGTTCGGTCATTTCGAGAACCCCTTTTCTTTTTTTGACTGAGCTTCCTGTTTCAATTCTTGTTTGTGTTCCTCCACAGCTTGCTTGCTTTGGTCTTTGAATTTTTGAAGTTTTTGTTCAAACTGATACTTGGTTTGTTTCTCTTGAGCAAGGCGCAATTGTTCCAACTGTTGATCCATTCGAGCCATCAAACTTTTGGCTTCTTGTTGGACAATATCAAGCTGTGCTTCTAAATCAGCAAGAGTTTCTTTATCATCGGACCAACTCGCTAAATACCCAAAGGAATATCCCGAGGTATCCAGACCATAATAAGCTGATACCACATAGGCCACGCTCTCTGCTTGAAGTTCTGCTGTACTTCTGGTCAGCTGTTTTTGTTGAGGATTATTGGCATGATGTAGTTCCGAGTGAGCTGTTTCATGTAGGAACGTTTTAATCAGTTGTGACTTGTTCATGTCATTACTGCGTAAGACAATTTGGTGTTCTGACACATCATAGTAACCTTTACGATCACCTTTCATTTCTTCGAATCGGACACTCACATTATTCTCTTTCGCAACTCCCATAAGCGCACGATAAAGGTTGGCATAGTCTAAATCTGCGAGTTGATCTTTTATCTCTGAAGCTACTTTTGGCATCTCTTTACCATCTGTCTGACTCACATCAAAAACGGGGACCAATCCAAAGAAGGTGATGGTTTCTGGTTTACCGTTTTTATCTAAGATTGGTTGATTATTCTCGTCCTTTTTGAGTTTGGTCATTGGCGCAAAAATCCGAAGGGACTTCTCCCCTTTCTTCACATGGCGCTCAAAGGTTTCCTTCCATTGCTTAAACGAAGCAACTTGAGTAGCTTCTGGATTTTGTGCAAGAATTAAGCGTAAATTGCGGCTAGAGTAGTGATTGAGTTGACTCATTTTGGTTAAGTAGTCTTTGTATTTATCTGAGTTTAGATACTCTTTGATGCCATCTTTTAGGTGGCCATTGAGACCTGCGATATCTTTATTTTTGATAAATCTGCGACGGCTAAACTACTTGACATTCCAATACTTTCTGTCACATTTGGACTCGTTTCTTCTCTTGCTTTAGAACTTGGCGTGGATCTAAAATCATAAGGGTTAGTCCCTTGTTTGCGCTCTTCTTCATCTGAAATGCCATCACCATCTGAGTCAATTTTAGGATGAATTGAAGCTGTTTCATCTTTTAAAATTTCTGTTTTCATAGCTTCTAGATTGCCGTCTTTTAGAATTGCAAGCAATTCTTTTCCTCCATCCTGAATGTAGTCATCATTGATTGACAATTGCTCGATCACACCATTACGTTCACGATAAACTCCTAGAATCGTATTCTTTGTTCCCTTCGTAGTGAGCTGTAAATTGATTGGTTCAGTCAGATTTAATGTTGATACTGGAAATGAGACATCTCCAAGTGTTTTGAAAGCTAACAATAATTGTTCGTTCTCTGTTCGTATAGCAGAACTAGCATGAATTGCTTTCATTTTTTTTATATCCGCAATATTTGTAAACATAAAAGATTTAGCTTGGATAATCTCCTCGAACAAAGGGAGAACTTGAGCTTTACTAATAAATCCTCGATTCACGAGAATATTGGCAAAATGTCCATCTCCCGCAGCAAAACGTTCAACCAACCGTTCCGCTGTTAAATTTTTTCCAATGGGACGGATACCTGTTAGGTGCATAAACTTATCTTTGTCATAATTGATTTTTATGGCATCAACTTTCCCGTCTTCCTGATAAACATAGGTCACCGAAGAACCTGCCAGAGTTGTTAAGTACCACTGGGCTGTTTGTTGGAGAATTGGGGCATAAGCATTTAGATTTCTCAAATCCTCTTCCGTCGCAATATGATAACCATCACGAATAATTGACACATGAGCATTATCTGTGGTAAAATGTAGGAAACAAGGGGATATTGTCGGGTGACTGGTAACAGTTTGCTCAAAGGTAGTTGAAGTTTCAGCTACGGGTGCGGGACTGCCTTCAGCTTTGGGCTGTAAAGACCCCCAACTAACATTGGTCCCCTCCTTTTTTTCTTGCTCCAGAATAGGTTCTGGAGCTTTTTTAGTGTCTTCAGTCATTGCTTTCCTTTCTGTCTGGTTCTCCTTAAGATATTGATTCCAATCCATTTTCCTGTCTCCCTCTCCTTTAGGAGGTCTGGCATCGATGATTGGAATCTTTTTTTCTTTCAAAGTTTCAATAAAATCTGTACCTGCCTTATCATTATCTACCGCAAGCGTAATCAGATTATCCTGCTTATGGTCATGAAAGAGGATGGATGTTTGAGCCGCCTTAGCCAAAAATTGAGACGTTTTAGTCAAGTCCCTAGCTTTGGTGTAATCTCTACCATCTTCTACTAATACTCCTTGTTCCTGAAGAGCTTCCATGGCATAGCGAGAAACAATCCCTTCTTTTAAGCCTTCCATGGCGACTAGCCTGACATCCTCTAATTGATCCTTATGAAGCTCGTAGTAGCTCATCAGGTCAATGGGAGCCTCTGCTACAATCAACCGTTTAGGAGAGCCGATAGATACATTTAAGCCTGCAATACCCTCTGACTGGTACATGATTTGTTTGAGGTAGCCCTTGCCTTCATAGCGTTCTGGATAAGGAGATAAGCCCTGGAGCTAGCCCCAACAATAGTCTGACTTTTATCCAGGTATTTAAAGACCAGGACATCTTCTATGAAGCCGTCACGATCTCGTCGTCTCGCTTGTGCGAGCACCCCTTTTTCGAGGAAGAAATTGATGGTCTCATCCGATAAGCCTCTGACTTCTTTTAAGTAGTTTCTCGCTTCTCTAAAAGGCTGTTCATAGGGGCTTAAGCTATATCTGAAGGGCTGACGAACTTCTTCCATGGGTTTTGCTTCAGGGAACTGACCTGTGTCAAGGAACTTCATGGCATCCGCATAACTAACCTGTCTGATTTCCTGTACCAGGTTAATCGTATCGCCATAAGTCCCTCTAGAATACCAGTGCCAAGTATTTTTATGGGTATCGATCTTGAAAGAGTCATGTTCTTTCCAATAATATTCTTTATGAGAGTTTCGTTTCATCTCCATCCCTAGGCTTCTAGCGACCTCTAAGATGGAAAGGGATTTGGCTTGTGCTTTGGTTAATACCATCTATTTTTCCTCCTTCAGTAATGTTTTAAAGAGCTCATAGCCCTCAGGAGTACTTTCAAGGGCTTCTACAAGCAATGGCTCTTTTTGCTCTATTGTCACAAAGAGATGAGGGGCCAGTTGATAAAACGTTGCTTCATCTGCTTGTTCCAAAACCTGCCAAATAGCCTGGTATTCTAATATTAAGTTTTCTGCTTTCAAGGCAAGTGGTTGGCTAATGGTTTCTAAATAGCCAAGTCGTTTTTTTGTATCAGTCATCATATCGTCCTTTCTACTAGCTTAAGCTGCAAAGAGTTCTTCAAACTCTGGGGTTAAATCTGTCGCATGAAGCAACAGACCATCAATATCTGTTCCTAGACGCTTATAGTCATACCATTTTTCTTTATCTTCAGGGGAGTGGGCAATGTCATCTTGTCTTGGATGATCGTAAACACTAGCCTTCTTGTCCTTAAAAACATTTTGTTTTGAAATAAACACCAATCCCTCATCTATACCAATTCTAGCCACTTCATCAGGAGTTAGGAGAGGACGGCCTTGGATTTGTTTGTTTTCACCAGAAGAACCGTTACGATAGCTATGCGTTTTTGAGGTTGATCTTGTTCTAATCGTTTGTTTTCCTGAACGGGTTGAGTAGTATTCCATGGTATCTTTATCATTGGTTCCCAAAAAAAGATGGGTAGCGCAATTATTAAAGATGGTTTTCCAATCACTCTTATAGAGAGATTCCAATTGGTTAACAGCTTGAATAATGATTTTAATGGACATCTCACGGCTACGAATAGAGGATAAGACCTGGGTAAAGTTTGGAATACGGCCAATCTGCGCAAACTCATCTAAAATAAATTGGATATGTCTGAGATTTTGTCTGCTGTATCCAGGGACTTTTCCCTGGAGAATAGTATCTGCCTTGTGGGTTAAGACCTCAAAACCAACCGCAAAAAGGATAGAGGATAAAAAGTTAAAGGCATTGTTGGTTTCTGGATGGCAATAAAAACAGCCATTTTCTTTATATTCCAGCTATCCATCTCCATGGTGTCCTCACTGATGAGCTTTCTCACGTCGTCATGATCAAAGATGGAATACCTAGAAGAAAGAATAGCCACAACACTATTTCTTGTTTCCCCCTTAAAGTTCTGGAAAAGTTTCCACTGTTTGTAAGCATAATTACCAGGTTGTAATTCTTCTAGCTCTTCAAACATCTGTTCGACAGAACTAGGAACCTCTGGGTCTTCACGATAGATACCACGTAAGAGATCAGCCACGTGACCAAGATTTGGCATATAAAGCTGTGCGCCTGTTTCAGGATCTCTAGAGTCAAAATAGAGCCAACCAATTAAAGCCCGCTGCAACATTAATTCTGCCTGCACCCAGAAATCTTCTCCCATGTGCTCACTCTTCTTAGTGCCTTCTGTAATAGCTTCAGAGATGCGGTCAATGTCTAATTCTGAGGTCATGTAGTGAAAGGGATTAAAGCGATCAGAATTCTTTAGACGAATGAGATCAAAAACTTTTACGGCATAGCTATGTTTTTCCAGCATCTTTCCAGTTTCATGTACCAGATTTCCTTTAGGGTCTGTGATCACAAAGTTAGAATTTAGCTGCATAAGATTAGGGAGCACAAAAGTAAAAGTCTTCCCATCTCCAGGAAGACCAATGACAATGACATTCTTATTGAGTTGAACGTTGTAAGCAAGTCTGAAGTTAAAAAGACCCATTTTTACCTGCTTAGTAAAGAGCATGTTCTTATCACTTTCTTTGTCCTCAAAGCGTTTCATCTCCTTTAAGGTTGCAAATCGAGCACTCCCTTGTTCTTCACCGTATCGATAGGAACTTTTGTCTCCTGAGACATAAATCAATAGAGGCAGACAAAAACCAACGAGGCCTGCAAATACAGCTTGAGGGGCAAAAGAGAGCCTTACGGAGAAGAAAGACCAATGCTCAAGCAACCAATTCATCCGTAACATCCCCATAAAGGGTACTGCTTGTGTCGCTAGTTGATAGTAAGCATAAAAAGACTGGGATAGGATAAATGATAAAAGCCCCACCACTAGGTAGGGCCAAATCGGCTTTCTTATCATCGTACTTTCTCCTTTCCAATTTCTTTCGTGACGACTGGACTTAACCCTTTATAGACGGTATGGGTCTTGTAGTAGGCGAGTTTTTCTTCTGGACTCATTTCATGGGGCTTTCTCAAGACCTTTTTAGAAAAAGCTGTTAACTTCTCAGGACTTTTCGTCACGTCCGCCAACATATCTTTAATGGCTTTTTCAGCTAAGAGACGGTTTTTACTCTCAAAAAAGAGATACGTTGTATCGCCTTTTTGGTGGTAGGTAAAGCCTACTTTGACTTTTTCCAGATAATGCTTTAACTTCTCTAGGTGGACTTCACTACTTAAGAGCTGCTCCACGTCTTTTTGGGAGCTGATTGCCATGAAATCATTGAAACGGGTTTCTCCTTCAATATTTGATGGTCTAGCTTGTATTGTTTATTATCATGATAAGCCTTGGAAAGGGTGTAAAGGGCTTGAATGGTTAATTCTAAAGTCACTTTGCCCTTTAAAGCTAGGGAATGACTGGTTCTTGCTTGATCCATATCCTTACCTTTCTATTTTGGATAATTGGTTTGTTTAGGTTCTTTAACAACCTGGTAACCGTAAGGAGTCGTAGAAACTGTTTTAACGGTTAGTGTTAACCGTTTTTGTTTTCTAGTTTCTCCATCTTTGACAGTCACAACGTAGGTTAGTTGATAAGTCTCATCTCTTGTTTGAGCCACTGATTCCAAAATGACCGATTGTAATTGGCCAAATGGGTGTTTGAGTTCCAGCTTTGGAGATACAAAATCATCTAACTTCCCTTGTTCTGAATAGTAATGTGGCAAGAAGTAGCGAATAAAAGTATCTAGCTTCCCTGTCTCTGTCTGAAGGCTTTTTAACTGTTTCACTTGTTGGCTCAGATTTGAGAGAGACTTTCCTTGTTTGACGGACAGACTTGTCGTAAAACCAGCAATCACAAGGCTCACTCCTAATCCAAGAAAAAGAAGTCCCTGCCAGAGACATTTTAAGAGAGAAAAGTGGCTTTTTTTCTTACCAGAGTTTGGTTCTGCGTCTGAGATTGGTTTTCTAAGCTCTTGTTTCTCATCCTGGTTTGATTCTTCTCTAGAACGTGTCCAAAAACGCTTCTGATTGGACTGAGATTTCTCTTGAGAAGGAGTTGGTCTGCTTTTTAGAAATAGACTATCTGCAATACCATCAAAAGGGAGATAGATATCCTCTTGATCAATCACAACTCCCTTTTTATCCAACTCTTCCACTAAAAGCATTCCCTCTGCTTCCTGATGCTTCACTTTGGCATTTTCACGTTCCAAGGCTTGATAAACTAAATCCTTGTTCTTATAAGTCGTTGTCGTGTCCAGTGTCAGATTAGTTAAACGGTACATGTTTCGTATCTCCTTTCAATTTTCCTTCCGCAAGAGCTTTTTCGATATCTGCCCATGTTAACTGGTGTTTCGCTAAATAATCTGAGCGTTCTTCATGTTTTGCCAAAATAATTTGCGTGTCAAGCTCTCTGATACGCTCTTCTTCTTTTTTGACTTTTGCCAGGTAATCCTCAAGTTTTCCTTGTGCTTTCGTCCGTTGTTTTTCTAACGTTTCTAATTTAGTCATGTGTGTTTTCTCCTTCAGTTGATTGGTTTGGATTGGGTTGATTCAGTGTTGGGATAGAAGCCTCTTGACTAGCATTCAAGGTGTCGACAATCAAAATTGGCTCAATATGGCTAATCAGGTATTTCTTATCTTGTTTGATATAGGTGATTCGAATGGTACTGCTTGATAAGACGTCTTTTTGGGTGTTGGTATAGTCATGCTTTTTTTGAAGCTGTGTTTGAGTATAATTGACTGTCGCCAGTGCCACATGGTTAACGTCATCAATATAAATCGTTGCGGATTTTAACTTTGTATCCACGACATAGCCTTTATAGGCTTGTGTGGCAGGTTCCTCTTCACTATTCACCTCTTGTTGGTAAGCAGCTTCTGTCATAAAAGGGAGGTAGCGATTACGGTTCTCTCCTAAATCCTTCTTCGTAAAGTAAGCTGCTAGAAAGTCCTTAACATAATCTGTTGTGACTTCTGAGCCTTCTATTTTTTTCATTTGTTTGGTTATTGTTTTTTCCTCTTTAGCTGCCTGATTACTTTTAGTTGATGCAAAACCAAACCAAAAGAGTAGCCCTAAAACGAGAATAACTGCAAGGCCAAGACCTATTAATTTTAATAATTTGAGTTTCTCTGTATCTAACATTTTCACATTTGTTTCCTTCTTTCAATTTTAATGGGGTATCGCAAAGCTATAGTAAGGTGCAAGACGGCACACTCGCCAATGGATTTGACTTTGATTACCTGCATAGTTACATTCTGAAACTAAAAAGGTGCCATCTGGATTAACCACTTCCACAACTCCTACGTGACCAAACTGTGGATAGGTGCCATCAAACCCTCCTAGTGTTGATACAATAGCTCCTTTGATAGGAATTGAACTATAGCGCCAACCTTTAGCAACCAAAGCATTAACCCAATTTTGACCATTTCCTAAAAAGCCAAAGCTCCCTGATAAATCTTTAATATTTCCTAGCTCTACGGAACGATTGTAGGCATACCAAGTACACTGACCAAATGGGTATCCCGATCCCGGTTGCGTCGTCATAGCTCTTTGCGTTGGTGGCTGATCCACTTTTGAACGATAGGCTTCAGGGAAATTCCAAGAAGAGGCTATAGAGCCACCACCTACTAATTGTTGAGTAAGAAAGGTGTGGATTTGTTTGGCATTGTTTTGGCGCTCTAAGAGCTTATCTCCTGCATTTCCTTCCCAGTTGCTAAGAAAACGTTTGATTAGTGTCGCCACATCATCTGTACTAGTTAAAATAGCTTTTAGGTTGGTTATATAGTAAGGACTATCTCCCTCTAACATAAAGTCCAGCTGCAGCTCTAAATCATACCACTTTTTATTCTTTGCTTTGGCATAGTTTAATAAGAGCGTATGCCTAGTTGAGCCATCCGCCGTATCTGTCCATTGACCTAGGCCAAGACCTCGATGGAGAATATTGGCATACCCTCCATTGTAAATAGCTGGACCTCCAAGTGCCAACCAAGCTTCATCATCCCAGGAAGACCCTGAAGCCCCAACTGGTGGATTAAGGTAATCTCCTTCAGCTCTTTTAGGATTGATATTGGATTCCGTCGCAAAGTTTCCCAGCATAGCTGCTAGGCCATTATCCGTCAGATTCGGTATTTTTTTCTTTAGGTAATCTTTGATCCCTCTTGCTTTTTGACCAAGATCTCCATCAAGCGTCGATAGAACCGATGTTGTCTGATTGTAAACGACAGACTGGAAGTAAAAACCTGGATTAACAGCGGTCCATTTGGCCTTTTTATCCTTAGTTTCCTTTTCTTCTAGTTTTTTGTATTGAATAGTCTGGTAACCATTGGTTGTCACCTTACCAATTTCATCGCCAGACGTGACTTCTAGGCCATCTGTGACACGAAGACTCCCAACTTTGTAGAAAGTAAAGATCGCTTCATCGGTCTGAATGGATAGCTTATCGTCTTTGATGCTCACCTTTCCAGATAAGGGTGCTCGCAGAACTTGACCGGTTACAGCTTTCAATTGTGTTTTTTCATAGATTTCCGTTGTCGACGTGTAACCAAAACGCTTCAGGATGGTCAAGGGATTGGCATAAGATGGGTCTTCGTCACTGTAAAAAGGATTGTCTAATTCCTGGTAAGAGGGATAGCGCCCCACCTCTTTTGTCAGTTCTATCAATTCCTTGTATTCTTCTAACTCGTCTTTAGTAAGCTTGGCCCATTTGAGAGGTGAAGAGGAGCCATAAAGGTCTGCCATTGTTTTAAGATTGTTAGGATCATCATTCAAATGATTCCAGAGATCATTAAGGGCATCCGAATAGTGGTTAAAGCCAAGATTCCCTGCTAATTCTCCTCCTATACCTTCTTTCCAATTACTGTCTGGATTCCACTCACTACCATAACGGTAATTCATGAAAAAGAGGATATCATAAATGTTGGTCCAGTAGTCCACCTTGTCATTCGATTTTTCGCGATCTCGTTTACTGACCTGAAGCCAAGAGCGATTGAGGTCAAACTCATCCTGTTGGACAGGACCACTACCACCTAAGATTCCCATAAAAAGAGCTAGGACCGCAAAGATAAGAAACATTAGGAAATAGGACTTAATAGCGAGAGGATTAGCTAAGATAGAGCTAAGGGGTTTTGAGACGATTTTCACCACCTTACTTGTTCCTTTAGCAACTCTTCCTGCCTTTGTCAGTGCTGCACGTTGTCTCACCTGTCGTATCTTTTTAGTGAGCTTTCCCTCCCAAGAAAATTCTTTTGGGGTTCTGGTATAGCCACGTCCACGGGTGAAGTTATAAGTACGATTTACTTGACCGTAGCTCTGTTTGATAGAATACTTTGCCAACTTCTCGCTAGCTCTGAGAGCACGCTTAGAAGCATTCTTTTGGTATTGAAACTGACGAATATCTTGTCTAGCTTTGACCCAATCTCCTAGAATATCGTTATCCCGCATAGTTCGCTCGACATCATGTCTTGCCTTCATTTTAGCGCCTTGTCTTGCTCGTCTTTTCATACAATTAGGAATATAAGTCTCATCCGCTTTTTTTGCTCGTTTATAGATGGTCTTTGCGACTTGTTTATTGAGCTTAACCTTAGCGGCTTCTTGCTTAAAGAAAAGGGCTCTAGCCGTCGGTTTAGGGCCTTGATGTAAGGCATAGTCTTTTTTAGCCAGTTTATAATCCTTTTTAGCTGTTTTGTATGCCACTTTAGAATCTAGTCGAGCTTCTTTAGGGACTTTCGTTTTATTAACTGTGACACCTTCTTTGATTCGTTGTCGCTTTTCGTGCCTAGCTTGTTTAGGGTCTGTCTCATACACGGACCATCACCTCACTTTCTTAACCATCTGTTGCGACCAGTTGGTAAAGCTTAGAGTCTTTCGGGATTGGATTTTCAAAGGGCACAATGGTAGTTCCTGCTACAATTAATCCTGTGCCCTTCGCCTTAGGTCTTAGGACAAAGCGCTCTAGAGAAGGTGTGAGTGGAGTTACTTGTGACAGTGCTTCTAAATCGGTACGTTTGAGTTTTAAAAGCACCATAAATTCACAGTTGGCGACAAGTTTTCGCCCTTCTTCAGTTGATAAGACAGTTTCAGGATTTTGTGTAATCCCTGTAGAGATAGCTCCGTACTTACGAATACGAGAATATAACTCAGTGAAGAAGGTAGCCTGGAGTTTATTTTTAAAGTAGAGTTGTAACTCATCAAAGTAAAGCCAAGTGTTTTTTTTCCCTTGGTGGTTGACCACTTGATTCCAGATATAGTCTTGAATAACAAGAAGGGCAAAGGGTTTGAGTTTCCCACTTAATTGCTTAAGGTTAAAAATAATGAAGCGATTCTCCATATTGACATTGGTCGGATGTGCAAAGATGTCATTGGATCCTCTCGTGTAGGGTTCTGCTTTTAAAGCCAGCAGTTGTGCAACATCTTCTGGCTGTTGTTCGAGAACGGTTTGCCAATCCTTAAAGGTAGGATGCGGATAAGCCTCATAGGTCTTTCTGGTCACACGGTCAATCATGGCGAACTCATCGTCCGACACCTCAGAGAAGATATTTTCAAAGAGGGTGGAGAGGAGGTTAGACTTTTGCCCAATCGGGTCGTTATCTTCCGCCTGAAGTTTTTCTTTATCTGGCAAGTCTAGCAGATTAAAATGATGGGGAGAACCTGGCGCAATGGTAATGATTTCTGCACCAAAGGCACGGCCAATCCCTGTATATTCGTCTTCAGCATCAATGATAATGATTTGATCTTCTGGATAGCGTAAAAGGTTTGGAATAATTTCTCCTGCCTTAGCTAGTACTGATTTCCCAGATCCAGGAATCCCAAAGATAACCCCTGAACCTGTATTTAAGTCCCGTTTACGGTCAACCGTTACTGCATTTTTAGAGAGTTGATTTTGACCATAATAAACGGCACGTGGGCTAGAGGAGCGTAAATCCACGTTGGTAAAGGGGATTTGTGTGGCTAAATTGCTGGTCGTCATATCCCGCATAAAACGACGTTTCACATTAATAAAGGGAATTCCAATTGGTAAAATCGTATTAAGAGCTTCTTCCTGATAAAGGTAACACTTGTCTAGTTCAACGGTATTCTTACGGACAGATCGTTGGACTTGTTCGGTATGATTATTGAGCTCTTCGAAACTATCTGCCAGTAGGTAGATGGCCATGACTCCTGAAAACATCTTCTGATCATTATCTTGAAGTTCTTCCGTCCACTTTTCAGTCTCCCTTGAGGTTTCCACCGCTTTACCTCCGACCACTAAGTCACTAGAAATCATGGCTTTTGCGGCAGCTTTTTGACTTTTAATCATTTCTCTACGGACACTAGATTGAACGGTTTTGATTTTCTTAATGGCTGCACCTGTATCATAAGGTTTAGCATGTAGGCTAATAGCCAGCTCAATTCCCGTATCTAGGATATTCTTAATCAGTTTGTCGTTCAAGAAGGTTGGGTATTGTCTAACATAGAGAACCCTCGCAAACGAATCATCAATTTGCATATAATCTTTTTCAAATTTCAAATAGTTAGGGGCAATAAAGTCCCTAGTAGATAAATCTGACAGGGCAATATCTTCATAGTTGAAATCTAAAAAAGTTTCTTTTCGTAGAAGCTTTCTAAAAACAAGCAAGCGTTCTAAACCATCCATCTCTCTAAATGAGATGCCCAAACCACTAAACTGGCTTTCAATAATGTTGGCCGTATCATCTAAGATACGACTGGCTTGAGGGGCTTGGTCTGATTGTGCCGTAATTGTTAAATATTTCTCCACTTTAAAGGTATTTTGGTCATGGGAGAAACGCTCCTTAATCATGGCATTATACTCATTACGGTAGTCATCATAACCATCTTCTGCAAGGTCATAACGAATAGCAGTTAGACTAGCTTTTTCCACTCTATGGTTAATGATAAGTAGCTGCAAATCATTATCAATATCTAACGAGTTGAAGATATCCGCATTGGTTTCAATGACATCAATCCGTTCATCATCTGTAGCAGTGATATAACTGGTATTTCCTAGACGATAAGTTTTGGAGTAAGTATCGTTTGTGATGGTCATCAGACCATCAGGTGTTAGACTTTGGTAGTTTAAGCTGTTTTGTGTGGATACGACCATGGTTCGTCGCAGACGTTTTGCCCGCTCTTTCTCAGCTTTAGAGCGTTTCGGGGTTTTCTTTCGGCCGAATAAAGTCATTTTTCGTCCTTTCCTTTCCGTCATAGTTGGTTTGATAAGTTCGTTCCTGTTTGGTTAAAAAAAAGCGAAGCTCATCTTTTATTTTTTCATCAATATGACACCCAAAAATAACAAAAGGCGCTAGTACCAAAAGACTAACGCCATAGAGGATAAAATTGGGTGTTTTAAACCAAAATAGAACCGAGATTACAAGTACCGTCAGTCCTATCCCAAAGAGCAGTATCCACTGCCTTAAGGTCATATAGCCTAGGAATGGCCGTTCATAGCTATCCAGGGCTTTTAAAAATTCACTGCCTAATCGTGTCATGCCTTCTCTCCCTGTTCATCGTTACTAGGATGGTAAGGTCTATAGAAGGTATCAACAATATCAGCTGACCGTAGAGCGGACTGCATGGCGGAACGAGCCAACTCTGAAGCGGCAATTGTTCTGACCTTCATCTCCCACAATTCCTCTTCTTTTTCCTTGATAAGTCCGTCCATCCACTCATTATCTTGCAGGAGTTCTTCTCTTCGTTTTTTCAATTGTTCTAAATTCATTTGATTATCCTTTCCATCAAAAAAAACAGTTCTTTTGGGAACCGTTTAACTTAGTATCTGTCGAATAAACGTTGCCACCACGTTCGATTCTTTAACATTTGGGTTTCTTCTTTAGCGACATCTCTTTCTTCACGTAAGTGTTGTGACTGCTCTGTTAATTGTTGGCAATCAGATTGGAGCTGTGCCTTTTCCTGCTTCAGGAACTCATTATCCTTTTCTAGCTTCTTGTAGTATTCTTCTTTTTCACAATAACGCCATAGGCGATCTTCAGCTTGCTCAATTTCTTCTCTCAGTTGGTTCACTTTTTCGTTTTTTTGACTAAAACAGTTTTCTAATTGTGTAATCTCTGCCTGAAGCTCCCGACACTGATCTTCATAAGATTTCAAAGTTTTATACTTCCTTTCATTGTCATCTAAAAATACGAGAGCTTTCAAATGGTATTTATCAAATGTCCCGTAAAGTTTATAATTTCTCTCTTGATAAACTTCTCTTACTTTCTCTGCAATTCCTCTGATTTGTTCTAAAGAAACAAATTCATCAGGAAGATAAATCTTTGTAGACTTAGGAAAGCGAGCTTTGGCTTCAAATAATGGTATTCCTTCCTTGGCTAGCTTTATCCGCTTCGTAGGAACTGGACGCTTTGTCTTATAAAATTCAATACCTAATTGACCATTTAAGCGGTAATATTCGGAATAGGGGAAAGTTTCGTCAATCTCAATCAATATCTTCAAATACTACCCGTTTCATCGGAAAGATTGCCTTCGGGAAAATAAAAGTCGTTTGATCATCATAGCCAATTTGAAATTTGTCAATAGACTTGAAGGCTTCAATAAAGGCATTGAGTTCTGATGAATACTCAAAGCTGCCTTCTGTTCCTTTTAGCGGACTTTCTTCTCCAGGATAGTAGGTAAAGTAAGGCTGACCTTGATAACGACCATCTTTTTTATTTCCACGCTTTGGGGCAACCTTTAAGCTGGTCTCAATATCAAAGAGACTTGCTTTCTCTTTAGGAGTTGTCTCTAGCTGTGCCCGTCCTTTTAACGCTAGCGCATCAAAAGCATTAACAATAACCTCTTCTCCAGAAGGTTTTCGCCATCTTGCATAAAATTTTGAAACAGCCATAAGCTACCTCCTTTATCATTTGACTTCATTATACCACAAAACAGCCCTCTAATTCACTTGCATAATATTCTTGGCCATACGTTGGCTACCAAACAATACAATGATATAGATGGTGCCTTTTCCAATAGCCATTAAAGCACTAACCCAAGAACCCTTGGTTGCGACCGTTAGGAGGTCATCTGTCACAATAGCAGGGTAAAGCATAATGACAATGACTAATATCAATCCCTGAAGGACAGCTGCGATATAGAGCTTGAAAAAACCAAAGCAAATGGGCCGAAGGCTCTCCATCATGTAACAGGCCACGACAATTTTTCCAATTCCTTTGTAGGTATAGAGGGTAAAGGAACGCAACAGAATCAATAGTTTAGTCGAGATTTGACCGATAAAGTCAACAACCCAATAAACAAACTGAAGCATTAGTTTAGCTCCAAAATTTAATCCTTTGAAGTCTGGAGTTTTGGCCTTATATGGATCTAAACCACTTTTAGCCACCATTTTGATAATGACATTAAAGAGCCAAGACAGACTATCAAAAATCTCATCCACATAGAGAATGAGAAAGAGGGCAATCACATATTTTAGAATTTCCTCAATCCAGAGTTGTAAGCTCAACTCCCCACCATTGCTTTTGAGCTGTTGGTTCCAGTTGAGAAGATTAATACCCATAAAGAGTAAGAGGAGTAAGATGGCAACTTTTTCCATAGAGTCTGAGACCGTCTCCATCAGCTGATAAGCCGTTGGATTATAATCTCTGAGACCCATGGTTAATTGGTCTAACGTGGATTGGTTCATGACCTCCACCTCCTTCTCTTACCCCATAGATGACAGTCCTGCGGCAAGGGCTGAAAAGAGGGTTTTCAGAACTCCTCCAAGAAGGGCTCCTAAGATTACACTTTGAATTCCCTTATCCTTCTTATCGTCCAATTCTCGACGAATCCCAATAGCTAAATCCCAAGCACCCCATGCGGCCCAACCAAGACCAACCAGAGCACCAATTGTTCCGATTTGGTTCACAAAATTAACAACTGTTTGCATATAGAGCTTTCTCACTTTCTGTTTTTCTAAAAAATAAAAGACACCAAGATTATCTTAGTGTCTGTATATATATTATGTTTTATGAGGATTAGATCTCATCTGAATAAAAGGTTAGAGAGAGGGCAGTAATGATAGCTAAGACAACGATAATGGTCGTTTCCCACCAGTAATAGATGGGGACGCCATGAGGAAATGTCCAATCATGAAACCATGTTTCTACACCAACAGGAGCACTTCCTTCTTTTGTCAGAAAAGCATAGTAACAAATAACTGCAAAGCCAACAACCACTTTAAACACGAACCAACCAATGGCTGTAGCAATCAAACTTTTGATTAAGTTTAGGATAAAGAGAAGCAAGAAGACAGGAGTTATTGCCACTTTGATTAACAAACTCGGTAGGTTCTTCAGACCAGCTAAAAGAGCTTTTCCAAGCCACTGTATCCCTTTCCTCCATTTATTTGCTTTAGGGGCTTGTGGAGTCTCTGTAGCCCTTTGACGTGGGGTGTAATATTTATAGCCACTTTTTGTCACGCGTACATTCATTTTCGCGTCCTTTCTCATTTCCTTCCCCTCTCTTTTATTGGTTTTATTATAGCATAAAACAATGGGAAAACTAGTCTTCCTTACGTTTACGAGCACCTACCAAGCCAAGAGCCGATAAGATAAGTCCTCCAACAACACTTAGTGCTGAACTAGCTTCACCTGTTGAAGGAAAGACAGCACCTGGTTGTACGGGTGTCTTTGGAGCTGGTGGTGTTGGAGTTGTCGTCATCTTGTAATAGTGTACGTCAACTTCCACAGGTGTAGGAGCTTCTGGTGCTTCAGGAGCTGTCACTGTGACTTTTTCAACAGTTACAGTAGGTGGAATTGGTTTTTCACCTGCTTTAGGAGCTCCAACTATCGCTTTCTTCACAGCCACAGTGATTGGGTTTGGTGCTTGAGGAGCCTCTGGAACCGCTACGTCTGTTTTGGTGACTTCCAAGCTTGGTTTCTTAGGCTCTTTTGGAACTTCAGAAGCTACACCAAAGATACCTGCTACAATGGATGTATTGATGTAACCCGGTAAATAATGACTACCGCTGAAGGTAACTTTTCGAGCTGTATCAAAGTTAAACTGCACCCCATTGGAGTCAATCTTACCACCTGATGCTTGTGAAACATCACCAGCGCCAGCAGAATAGCTATTGCCTGATTGTTGGATATTACGTCCCTTAACTAATTTTGAACCATCAAGACCAGTCATACTAACGGTTTGTTGGTTATCAATATCATTAAAGGTAATCGTTGACACTTCTTTACTAGTTGAGACTTCATAATCATATGACTTGACATTAGCTAAGATAGCTCCTGTAAATCCTGTTGAGCCACTTCCAGTTGCACCTTCACCTGCTCCACCTGTTACCGTACCATGCGTTGTCGCAAAGACACCCCAAGCAATACCACCGTCTTTAGCTCCCCAAACAGCTAGATAAGTATTTTCCGCTGTCCATGCCTTGATGTTACTAATTTTGAGTGTTACATCACCATTAGTGGTATTTTTGATAATAACAGTTCCTGAACCATTGATTTTAAAGAGGTTATCAAATTTTGCATCCGTATTTTGGTTATGGTCTAGGGATTGGATAGCATCCGCCGCTGCTGTTTTAAGATTTCCCCAAGAAACAGCTGGTTCATTCCCTGTCATCTTTTGAGCTGTGCCAGCAACGACACTTGTATTCCCAGCCCACTTGATACCTGACTGCGTTCCTTTACCAGCTTTATAATCCGCAAGTTCTTTCAAGTAGGCTTCCAGTTTTGCCTTAGCATCGTTAGTAGAGTTATCTTCTTTACCGACGGCATCCGCAACTGCTTTTTTATATTTTGCAATATTTTCTACACTTGCTCTTACAAGAGCATCGCCTTCCAATCCTGATACTGGCGCATAGGTAGGACTAGTGGTTGCCGATTTTGTCATAATGCAACACCGTTCTTTTTAGCTAGATCAACAACTTGATTTTGACGACCGTTAGCCAATTCTAAATCAGCCACTCCTGCCGATTTGGCATCTTTGTGAGCTGTATTGACTTGAGTGTAAGCTTTTTGATTCGCCTGATAAAGAGCTAGAGCATGTTTCAAGTCCTCAACTGATTTGTTTTGGATAGTCATTCCTGCTTCAATGGCTTCTTTGTACAAGGTGACATTTTCAGCCATCACTTTACGAAGTGCATCTCCTGTTAGACCTTTAGTATCTTTGTAGTTTGGTGTTTTGTCTATAGTCGATTCTGTAACGAGTAAGCCTGCTTTCTTAGCTTGTTCCATGAGTTGGTCTACTTCTTTGGTTGAAGCAGATAGGCTAGATTGACCGTCTTTTATAGCCTTTTCACGGTTTGCATTTGTTTCTTCATAAGCTTTTTGATTAGCCTTATAAAGTGCCAATGCTTGTTTCAAATCATCTATAGACTTAGCTTGAATTGTCAAGCCTAATTCAACAGCTTCACGGTAAAGCTCAAGGTTTTCTGCCATTGCTTTACGAAGGGCATCAGCTGTTAAACCTTTAGTATCTTTGTAATCTGGTACATGGTCCGTAATGCGTTCTGTCACAAGTAAGCCTGATTTTTTAGCTTGCTCCATGAGTTTATCTACTTCCGCAGTAGACACATCCAATGCCTCTTGTCCCATTTGTACAGTTACTTCATGTTCATCACGAGTTTCCTCATAGGCTTTTTGATTATCTTCTTGTTTGGCTTGTGCTTCTTTCACTGTCTGATCCTGTTTATTCAGGTCAGCTAGAACTGCAGAAGTCTTTTCAGAAACGTTTCCATCATTGATAACGACTTCTCTTGTGTCGCCTTCTTTAACAACAACCCCTGTCTCTTTAGCAGAAGAAACACTATCTTTCAGAGTTGGTTGCGCTCCATTTACTGCATTAACAGCCTGTTCTTGTGTGGTATTGACTGGAACAGCTGTTGGAATGTCACTTTTCACTTCTGGTTGTACTTGAACTAGTGTAGTTTCAGGAGTAGCAACTTTAGGGACTGCTGGATCAACCACTTCTGTAGCTAGCTGTGCTAGAGCGGCGGTTGTCTCATCAGCGGAAACATTGGCTGCCCCCATCAAGACTGTAGCAGCTGCTAGAGCAATACCATATTTAGCCAATAGGGCTGAATGTGTTCCTGTTTTGAATTTACGGATTGAGAAAGTTTGTTTCGTTTCTTGATTCATGTGAATCTCCTTCATTTTTTAATCTAGTTTAATGACGTTTCTGTCATCAGTAGTTTTTGATTAGACTTGTTTTTTACGGAAAACGTATCCTACAACAGTTAATAGTGCTACACCAAGGAATGACAAGAGAGACTGTGCTTCCCCAGTGTGTGGCAAGGTTGCTTTTTTACCGTCTGCCTTTGTGACTGAAATTGTTTTGTCTGCATTAGTAACAGCCCCAACAGCTTCAGGAGTGACTAAAGAACCATCACTTAGCTTCACTAGACCATTTTCAGTGCTGACAATTTTAACGCCTGTGTTGGTTTGAATGGGTGCTTCTGCCGAAACATTTTGAACGACTTGACCAGTAACGCTGGAAGTTGTATCAACTTGTGATTTGCCAGTTTGGTTAGCCTGGTCTGTTGTTTGAATCTCCTCTTTTGGTTTATTGTCTGTATCGTCCCTCCCTTGAGGAGCTGGAGTAGGTTTATCTTTTTCGTTTTCAGCTGGAGAAACTTCCGAATTTGAAGGACGATCGCTTTCTTGCGGTGGCATTGTAGTGCCTGGTGAGGTTACTCCGTCCTGACTATCAGTGTTTGAATTTGGTGTTTCTACCTCAGTAGAAGGTTGTGTAGGATCTACTGGTGAGACTGGTTCTGATGTATCAACTGGGGGTGTTGGGGTTGATACTTCAGGAACAGTTGTTTCAGGAGCTACTACTTCCATTGAGGGAGTTGTGGGATCTACTGGAACAACTTCATCTGCAGAAATAAGCCCAGCTTGAGCTAAGGCAAGGGTTGATACCCCTAGCGCAACAATAAATTGTTTCTTTTTCATGTTAGATACCTTTCTTTTTCTGTAATTGACGAGAGTTAGGTTGATAACCTTTCCCAGTTAAACGAAATTCAGACTTAGAAGAACTTCTAACTCCTCTGGCTACAATATGACCAGAACTTTTGATTGTACGAATACCGTCATAAATGCATTTTTAGTTCAGGTCAAATTTATATTAGAACCTGTTCCAAATGACGTTGAAACTTCTTGCTAGAGTTCTTCAAGCTTTTTAAGAACTTTGGCTTTTTCCTCTTGTGGTAAGTAAAAAATAGCTTTGGAAACTGCAATAACTTTATCTTCTGAGCTGTTTCCAAGTAAGTTGACTAATGAAATCTCATCTTGTAACATGTTTTTACCTCTTTTAGTTATCTAGTATCATCAAGTTAATCACCATCAGTCCAATTCCTAGACAAATGACATTTTTTTCAAATATATGTATCCCAACTAGTTGCCAAAACGGCAATAGATTCTGTTCCCAATTATGTTGGAATAGAACAATTAGAATAGAAACTATAAGGATAGGCAAGCCTATAAGCACTATTAAATGAATTAGAATACGAACCAACTGACGAAACAAACCAATAAGTCTATATTAATCGTCTGAAGTCGTTTGTTCTTCAATCACAGAATATAACTTAGTATTATCTTTAACTATCATTATTTTCTTCCTCAATTCCACTTGAATACCTTAATTCAGCTTGTCTATGGGCTATGATTTTAGCTTCTAAACGACGCTCCTCTTTTAGATTTTCAAGCATCTTCATGAGATAAGCTAAAGGATGTTCGCAGTCATAAGGCATTCGCTCAATCATATCAATCACTTCATGACTAGTAATATACTCTTGAGTCAAATACTGCCCAATCTGCATTTTCTGTTGATGAGTTAGACTATAGTTTTGAGATTTTCCTGTAAAGAGATCAACTTGACAAAACTTCCCGTTATACCTGTCTGCAATTACTTGTAAAAGAGAATAATATTTAGGTGGGACATAAGTAACAAATTTTTCTTGTGGAAATGTCTCATAAGTTTTAGCCGGCTGAGGCAATTCGTCGTTTTAGCAATCCCTAATAATTAAAAATCGTATAAAGTGATGCAGAGAATTAATCAGAAAGAGAAATAAATCAAAAAATAATGTTCTCTCCTCTTATAGTTACTAATAAACATGAGATAGAAGACGACAGTAAAACTAATGTTAAAAACAATCAATGGACTCGTTTATTACTCATAAAATCACATAGCCATCTAAATCAATAACATCAAAGATATCTAGAATATCGATATCCATAACTATTCTAAATTCTTTGATAGCTATCTATTTGTACTTTCACTAATTTTAAGTAACGAAAAAAGAGGACGAATTCCTCGTACTCTTGAACCATAAAGTATTTATTTTTGTGTTTTTCGAAACTTTAGACACTTACCTCATTTCTTTAGAGACATTGCTATTGCCTAAGCTAGAGTATTGTACTTGTAAAAAATCTTTAAATTAACTTTTTTCGTCGCTTCAACTCTTCAAAAGGTAAGATTATTTCTTCCACAATTAAGATTTTTCAACTAATTTTCCAACTCACTCAAAAGATTATTCTTAAATATATTTTCCTTCCATTCACGTGGTAAGAAGTTCCGTGCTTGTTCCAAGGTCATATCGGGATAAACCTTATTTAGGACTACTACAATGGGTAACCGAAGATATTGGTAAGGTTGGCTCACAATTAAAGTAACTAACTCACTCAACTTCATGTACTTCTGACTCTTGTAACGCTTTAAAGATGGTGATAAAAGATCAAAACAATCATTTGTTTTGGCAAAGAGTGCTAAGACTTCCTCACGAGTTAACTGACTTACATCCTTACAGCTATAGGTAACCCCATGGGATTCACAAAAACTTCTCAGACTTTGATTCCGACTGGTATTTTTCCCTACATAAATCACTAACATGGTATTCCTCCTCTTGTATCGACAAATCATTCATTAACTCTGGCTTAAGATAATCAACTATCTTGCTCATATCAATGGGAACCATCCCCTCCCCATAACATTTTACGGTAATCAGACTAGTAATGATCTCTAATTTACCTTGATAAGTATAACCCTGTCCATAGGTGCGAAAAGCAAGATGGTTATCATCTGTCAAAAAAATGTCGACGCCATTCTTCAAATCTTGTTGTTCAATCACATCTTGGTAATAACTCAAACTAGTTTCAATAGTTCGAGGAGGATATTTTCTACTATGATAACTATCCTCATAAATGATCGTAATAGTACAATCATAATTAGGCAAAACCTCAATCACTTCCACAAGTCTTTCGGTTTCTGCCTGATGAATGCCCTCCTCTAACTCAGAGCAGTCTAAAATACTTCGGTTATGTAATAATTTCATGATCATCTTCCTCAATCTTTCTCAATCGTTTAGCAATGGCTTCAATGACTGTGACAGTCACGCTATTGCCGGCTTGTTTATATAATTGGCTTTTACTTGACACATCTCTAGCTCTCTCAAAAGCCCAATCAGGAAACCCTTGGAGTCTAAAACATTCTTTAGGGGTTAAACGTCGAATTCTCAATCGGTAGAGCTTATCATCAATGAGAATCCCTGTTACCTCATACCACTTGTCCTTTCGGTACTCAAGGGCTCCCACGACAACCCCCATAGCATTTGAGGTAGTTAGGGTGTTAGCAATGCCTTTTCCTACTCGTCCTCTCCTCTGAGTTGACTGAGGATAAGACAAGTTGACCGAATCTCCGAGTCTTGCCTTAGCATAGCCAAGTTTCGTGGCTTCTTTGATTTTCAAGTGTGCCCCATCAGCAACCATCAACAGCTTAGGCACCTTGTCTCCTCCCTGCATGGTGGTGAGCGTCGGTGCAAGTCCTGAGACATCATAAACCCGCCCCGTCTGAACAAAGGAACTTGGTAAAGTCCCAGCAACAACCACTCCATGGCGATCTTGAGCAGTCAATGTAAACATCTCCTCCTCGTTGTCCTTAAAGCGTCTGCCATTTTGACGCTTTTCTTGTCTATCTGGTGTTAGGACTGGTATAGCAACCTTAGCCCCTTCACCCTTACCTTTTGTCAGCGTCGGAGCTAGTCCCCTTGATAAATAGACTTGCCCACTCATGCCCTTTCCAGACGGGTTAACGTTACCTAGTCCTTCAAGATGAGTTGGTCTGCCTTCTCGTCTGAGAGGAAATAGGAATCGGGAACGGTATCTTCTAGAATGTCCGATAATAAAGACCCGCTCTCGGTTTTGGGGCACTTGGAAATCCTTACTGTTAAGGACTTGCCATTCGACATCATACCCCAGCTCATCCAGCGTGGCGAGGATTGTTCCAAACGTCCGGCCCTGGTCGTGATTGAGTAAGCCTTTGACGTTCTCCAAGAATAAAAAACGTGGTTGGATTTGTTTGGCCGCTCGAGCAATCTCAAAGAAGAGAGTCCCTCTAGTGTCTTCAAATCCCAATCGACGTCCTGCGAGTGAAAATGCTTGGCAAGGAAATCCCCCGCAGATGATATCCACTTGCCCTCTAATTTGTCTAAAGTCTTGGTCGGTGACTTGTCTAATGTCATGAAACTCTAGTTCTCCTTCCGTATCAAATATGGCCTTGTAAGAGTTTCTCGCAAACTTATCAATCTCACAAAAGCCAACACACTCATGTCCTTGGCGCTCTAGGCCTAGCCTAAAGCCACCAATTCCTGCAAATAGATCTAAAAATTTCATTGATCCTCACTTTCTAAAACAAAAAAGGCATTACTTCTGTAACACCTCCTCAAATATGATCATTCATCTCTGGCGTACGCTTCACCTCAATCAACATCCAGATAAGAGATACACCCCAAAATCCTAACAGTATCCACCAAATCATCTTACACACCTCCTTTAGCTTCTTGTCGTCGCAACAATTTGGTCCATTCGGATAAGACACCGTTAAAAACATATTCTGCAATAGCTTCGGCTGTCCTTGCGAACCGCATGTTTTCCAGCGCATAAACGTAGCGTTCTTCAAAATAACTCATGCCTAAGTCACTGGCAGCTTGTGATAAGCCACCTTCACGTAATTGGGAATGGACCAAGCCCCAAATATAATCTTTATCGTATTTCGTTACCTGATCAACTTGACGAATAAAGTGACCCTCAGTCTTTTTCTCACTGGTGCACTCCTTTCTTTCCTCCTCATCCTCAATGACTAAATCACTACCTTTAGTCTCACTCCCTTCAGTCTCACTAGAGGCTGAATTTAACACGGGGCTGGTCTGTTTTTGAGACTGGCCCCGTGATTTTTTAAGACTACCCTCATCTGATTTTGACACTAGGGGGCTGTCAAATATTAATTCCCCTAGATAAATCTTATTAGCCAGTCGTCCTTTTTCGCTTGATGACTGTTGGACTTCATCAATGAGACCATACTCCCTCAAGGTCTTTTTAATACTTAATAACTTTGATTTAGAGCAGCCTAGTAGCTCCATCAACTTGCCATTAGAATAAATCAGATAGATAGCACCATCTTCATCAATCCAGCCTTTACTCAAGGATAACTCTAACCGATCCTTAAGGACTGCATAAGCCACTTTGACTTCCAACTTCATATCCTTATAGCGTTCACTCTCAAACAAGAGTTTGGGGAGCTTATAATAACGTTCTGATGTCTGATAGTGATTAGCTGTAATGCGTTTCATGGTCTTCCTCCAAATCTAAAATCTTTACTCGTCCATCTTGATCAAATTGTATCAAACCTGACTCTTCCAACTCATAAACCAACTGCTCTACTTCATCTAAAGTAATCTTCATATCAGAAATGAGATGATACATTACCAGTCGACGAGCTATATCAATTTTATTTTGCATGCTATATCCTGAAAATAAAAAAAGGGATAGAACTGATTATGTTCTATCCCCATATAAATGACAAAAATAAAAATCCTGCCAAGAAATATTTGGCAGGATTTTTGGCAGGAAACCAAATCAATTTATCAGTTTCTTTAAATCGCTATAAGCTATAAAAGACTGGTAAATCGGGATTCCCCTCTCAAATTGCTATGTGCTTCTTATTTAAGTGTGATTGTTGCTCCAGCTTCTTCAAGTTTAGCTTTAAGTTCTTCAGCTTCAGCTGCAGAAACGCCTTCTTTAACGTTAGCAGGTGCTCCGTCAACAAGACCTTTAGCTTCTTTAAGACCAAGTCCAGTGATTTCACGTACAGCTTTGATAACGCCAACTTTTTTGTCGCCAGCAGAAGTCAATTCTACGTCAAATGAATCTTTAGCAGCTTCTTCAGCACCACCAGCAGCTGCTGCAGCTACAGGAGCAGCTGCAGTTACGCCAAATTCTTCTTCGATAGCTTTTACAAGGTCGTTCAATTCAAGGATTGAAGCTTCTTTAATTTCAGCAATAATGTTTTCAATGTTTAATGCCATTGTTATTTCCTCCAAATATTTAAATATAATGTAATTGTAGTTTTAAACTACTGTTTAACGCATTAAGCTGCGTCTTCTTTACTTTCTGCAACTGCTTTAACAGCATATGCAACGTTGCGACTGGTGCTTGAAGTACTGAAAGGAGCATAGAAAGCATACCTTCGCGGTTTGGCAATGTAGCAAGTGCTTGGATTTCTTCTTTAGAAGAAACAGCGCCTTCAATTGCACCACCTTTGATTTCAAGGGCGTCAGCAGTTTTAGCAAAGTCGTTGATGATTTTAGCAGGTGCAATAACATCTTCATTTGAAAATGCGATAGCTGAAGGTCCTACGAAAATATCTTTCATATCACCAAGTCCTGCTTGCTCAGCTGCACGAGACAAAATTGAATTTTTGATAACTTTAAATTCAACGCCACTTTCACGTAGTGAACGACGTAGAACTGTATCTTGCTCAACAGTAAGTCCACGTGAATCAACAACTACGATACTTGCTGCATTTTTCATTTTTTCAGCAACAATTTCAACTTGTTCAGCTTTTTTAGCAATAATTGCTTCACTCATTAGTTTTACCTCCGTAATTATTTTGTATGGTTAGGCACAAAAAAATCGCACCTAAACCCAGACACGAAAGTACAAATACGTTATTTCAGAATATCGTTTTGTGCCTCGGTAGGAATCTTATGAGCACTGCTCCCCTACTGTCTTAGGTCAGTTTTTTTCAAAACCTTAATTAGTATATCGTATCCCATACCTTCTGTCAATACTTATTATCACTTTTTTTACTTATTTTTCAAGAATAAAAGAAAGGGAAAGTTCTAAAATGAAGTTAGCCACTTAAGTGTATAAAAAAACATCTCAAAGAGATATAATTGTAATCTACGACAACCACAATTAGAAGGACTCTGAGATGCAAGACTATTATACACCAAAAGGAAAACAATTAACACTAGCCGAGCGTCAAATGATTGAACGTTGGCTTAAAGAAGGAAAATCCAATCGCGAAATGGCGAGAAGATTAGCTAAAGCTCCTCAAACCATTAACAATGAAGTCAAGCATGGGCAAGTTAGGCAGCTAATCCGTAAGGGAAAGTATGAGCTAGTTTACTCAGCTAACTTTGCACAAAACATCTATGACAATAACCGTAAACGCTCTG
>NZ_JRQN01000021.1 GCF_000785785.1 Streptococcus uberis | reverse complement strand
CCACTTTAGAAAAATATCAAAAAGTGAAGACATGGACTTTGTCTTCACTCTGAAATACCCTTTTTCAAGGGTATTTTTTTAGCTTATCATCATATATAGCCAAGCCTAAACTGATGAGTTCACTTTATTTATGCCGACAAAAATACCCCACAAGTTTCCTAAGAAATTTGTGGGGTATTTGTTTATTTTAACTTACAAGAAGCTATTTTTTTGACCTATCCTTTTTACCTTTTTTGAAAAGACCAAACGATAAAATTCCTAGAATAGCAGCACCGATAGTAGAATTTGTACTTTCTTTACTGCCTGTTTCTGGCAATTCTTGTTTTATTTGAGAAAGAGAAGTTCCTTTTGAGCTAATGCCTTCATTAACAGCCCTAGCTGGGTTTATTGGATTAGTAGGAGTAGGTGTCGAAGAATCATCAGGTGTTTGAGGATTTGACGCAACCAAACGGTAAATGTAAGTCACTTCAATCACACCATTATTAACATAACCTTTTTCTACATCGCCATCTTTTACAGCAATCCACTCATAAACACGACCATCAGGACTTGTAATAATCAATGGTTTGTGATCAATCGCAGTATCATAGATTTTACCAACATCTGCTTGATTTTCATCCACCTGATCAGGAGCAATAGTATGTCCTTCTTGATCCACATAATGTACCAAGACATCACCTTTCAAGTCTCCAACAGCATTAAAATGTCCTGGATTTGAAATAGAGGCATAATCAACAACAGTATCATCACTTGTTTCTGCTACCTCACTCGCAGATTCGCTCTCACTTTCTGATAAAGATTGTGATGAACTAAATGAATCACTTTGACTAATCGAATCGCTCAAAAAGATACTACGACTCACCATTTGAGACTCACTCACAAATTCACTACTGCTCACCGAAGTACTAGCAAATTGACTAGCACTTATGTGCTCTGACTCACTAATTGAATCGCTAGCGCTATCTGATTGACTCATTGAAATACGCTCATTTAATGAGGCAAGTTCACTAATAGATTCGCTAGTGCTTATTGACTGACTTTCAATGACACTTCGACTATGCTGTAAAGAATCACTTAGGGAATCACTCGAAGACACTGATAAACTAATATCCTCACTGCGACTAGCTGATAAAGAAGCAACTAATGATTGTGAGCTACTTACTGATAAGCTAACTTGTAATGACCTTGACTCACTGGCAAGCTGACTAGATGCTACCGAAAGACTGACTGAATCACTCAATTGATTTGATAAGGAGTCACTGATTGATAAACTCTCACTAACTGACATGCTATCTGACTGGCTTAGACTAAAGGAGATTGACTCACTTAAAAAGTCACTGCTACTTACCGAGTCACTGCCTGACTGGCTTAGACTAAAGGAGGTGGACTCACTTAAAAAGTCACTACCACTTACTGAGTCACTGCCTGACTGACTTAGACTAAAGGAAGTCGAATCACTTAAAAAGTCACTGCCACTTACTGAGTAACTCGCAGACTGACTTAGACTAAAGGAGATTGACTCACTTAAAAATTCACTGCCACTTACCGAGTCACTAGTTGACTGACTCAGACTAAAGGAAGTCGAATCACTTAAAAAGTCACTGCCACTTACCGAGTCACTCGCAGACTGACTTAGACTAAAGGAAGTCGAATCACTTAAAAAGTCACTGGTACTTACTGAGTCACTAGTTGACTGACTTAGACTAAAGGAAGTTGACTCACTTAAAAAGTCACTGCCACTTACCGAGTCACTAGTTGACTGACTTAGACTAAAGGAGATTGACTCACTCAACAATTCGCTGGCACTTACTGAGTCACTTTCTGAAATACTACGACTTAAGGAAGTGAGCTCACTTGTTAACTCACTAGTACTTAAAGACTCACTAGCAATGTTACTTGAGCTGAAAGACTGTGAATCACTGAGAGAGGTGCTTAAACTAACAGAATCACTAACTAATAAACTCTTGTCTAAAGAGAGTGACTCACTTGTTGAGTGACTCGTACTTGTAGATAAACTCTCAGCTACCCAAGAACTACGGGATTCAGATAAGCTAACAGACTTACTTGTACTATGTGATTGGCTTTCAACAAGCGATGTTGAAATACTATCAAGTGTGGATTTAGCAATAACATGTGATGCAAGAGAATCAGATGTACTTTGGGATAAGCTTACCGAATTCACCTGACTCAGAGAAAGAGACTCACTTAAAAATTCACTTTGGCTCTGTGATTGACTACTTGAATCACTTAGAGATAACTCTATTGATTGACTAAGCCCTTCGCTCGCACTTACTGACAAACTATTAGAATGTGTCTCACTTAAAGAGCTTGATTCACTTAAAGACTCACTCGTACTCAAGGAAGCACTCGTCAACTGACTCGTATGAAGATGCTCTGAAGCACTTTGTGATTCTGAGGTACTCGTTGAAAGACTCGCAAGATGACGCTCACTAAATGAGGTTGATTCACTTAGAAATTCACTCGCACTTTGTGATTGACTGGCTGATTGGCTTAGACTAAATGAGGTTGACTCACTTAGAAATTCACTGGCACTTTGTGATTTGCTGGCTGATTGACTGATACTAAATGACATTGATTCACTCAGAAACTCACTAGCACTTTGTGATTGACTACCTGATTGACTCAGACTAAACGAGGTTGACTCACTTAGAAACTCACTCGTACTTTGTGATTGACTACCTGATTGACTCAGACTAAATGAGGTTGACTCACTTAGAAACTCACTCGTACTTTGTGATTGACTACCTGATTGACTCATACTAAACGAGATTGACTCACTTGCAAGTTCACTGGCACTGACTGATTTACTGGTTGATTGGCTCACACTAAACGAGCTTGACTCACTTAAAAATTCACTGGCGCTGACTGATTGGCTGATTGATTGGCTCACACTAAACGACGTTGACTCACTTAAAAATTCACTGGCACTAGCTGATTTACTGGTTGATTGGCTCATACTAAACGACGTTGACTCACTTGCAAGTTCGCTGGCACTCTGTGATTGGCTCGTTGATTGGCTTATGGATTGACTAAGGGACTGACTAAGGCTAAGAGACGCCTCTTGAGAATTTTTCTGACTAAGTGATTGCGAATCGCTCAAGCGTTCACTTTGACTTAGGGATGTACTAGTTGACTCCTTAAGACTTAATGAAGTTGACTCACTAACAGATTCACTCTTTTGAACAGAAAGACTTTGTGAAGTACTCTTACTTAGAGAAGATGATTCACTTAAAGCAAGGCTTTTAGAGGTTGAAGCTGAGCTTGCTTCTGAACTACTTTCAGATGACGAAGCACTAAGAGATTCTGACCTACTAACAGATTGACTTGTTAAACGTGATTGACTTAAAGAATTTGACAAGTAAATAGACTTAGACTCACTAAGAGATTCTGAAGTACTCAAACTAAGACTGTAAGCTGTCTCATCTGCCGTCGCATCTGTTGATGAATAGCGTAAACCATATGTTGCATCATATGAAGCTCCTGTATTATAATGATTACTTAGGATTGATCGTAGAGCAACCCCACCTGCTTCTGTATCAACCAATGGTGTTGTCAAAACAACAACATAGTTGTCTGTAGGTGCCATATAATTACTAGCAAACCTTAGAGAAACGCCATTATTACCAGATACACCACTTTGAGGATCAAAATAAGAATTATAAGTAATGATTACATTTGTTGCCTCGGGATATTTAGAAAAGTCTTCCTTCATATCACTGGTTAATCCAGATAGTGGAACCTTATAAACTTTAAGTGTGATGTCTTTACTGGTTAATGGAACCTGACTACTAGTCCCAGGAACATTAAAAATATCTAGATAGATACCTCTAGAATTATAAATACTTTTACCAAGCGGATTAATTTCAGTCACATACCGTAAGGTGTTATTTGTCGTATTAATATTTGGAATTCGAGAAATGACATTATAGGTATCTGGACTATTGATTGCAGGGCTATTGTATGTAATATCTGCATATTTTACTGCTGAAGCCGTTCCTAATGTTACTTTTAACTCAACATTATTGGTTGTTTTAGGAACCTTTAATTCATCTACAAATAAGGATAAATCTCCTTTAGCTGTAATATTCTGTAAATTAGTTACACTATCAGTAAAAGTATAGCGAATCTTCTTTGATGTTGAATCATAAAATCCAGTCGCAATAGTCATGTTATTATAAACAAGGTCGGGAATTTGTACTTTGTCTGCTAGTCCATGTGGATTTAAGGTGTTTGATAGTTGTAAATCAAAATAATCTCCGCTTTGAGCTTTAGCAAGGCTTAAGGCAAAATTAAAGCTTGGTCCTTCGGCGTTATCAAGATTATAACTTGTTTTACCATCAGTAAAACTAAGGTTAACGTTTGTTAAATTATTAGAAACATCTGTTGGACCTACTGATGCAGCAGTAACTGAGCGTAAGGAATAAGACCTAGGCATTGGACTAGTAGTCTCTGTACTACTTCCTACTGTTGCGTTCGTATTTGTCGTACTACTAGTAGCTGCTAATGATTGGGAGCTTGATATAGACGCTGACTGCGAATCTATTAAACTAAGACTGGCTGATTGGGACAAGGCTAGTGATTGAGAATTGCTTAGAGAAGCTGACTCAATTGCTCCCGAATTAGCTTGACTAGTTGATAGAACAGCTGCGGAATCAGCAATGGCCACTACACCTTCTGGTGCACTAACTTCAACGGCAGTCAGAGGAGCACTCTGTTCTTCAGCAGCTACAGTTGTTGCTATTGCGCCACCAGAAACAGCTCCCGCCGTTAAAATAGCCTTAAGATAGGATAGATTGCCTGATCGATCAGTTTCCTCTGCATCAACTTGAGTCTTCTCAATTGATTGAGACAGAGAAATTGGCCCTTTTAAAATATGCAAAAAACTGAGTCGAGACATAACTGTCCGTACCCAGTTTTTTCCAGACTTATGCATTTTTACTCTACTTTTAGAATCAATAATTTTCAAATTGTCACACTCTCTCTTAATAGTATTACTTAAAATATTCTAATTTTAACGCAAGCCGTTCTAAAAATCAAGAATATGCTCCATTTTTTTCACAAATTGTTGTTAATTGGCTACCTATCCTCTAAAATTACCAGTAAAATGCACTTTTGACCCTTATTCTCCTCTCTTTAGAATGTGAAAGGTAAAAAATATAGTTAACGCCAAAAAATAAAATAACTTATTTTTATAGGGTACTGACTTATAAAAATTAAAAAAAGAGTCTGGGACAGACTCTTGAATGGTAATGTTAACAAAAAACTACCAAATAATAACACGATCTTCAGGCGCTCGCCACATAAAATCGTTTTCTGTGATATCAAATTCCTGATGGAACTCTTCGAAGTTAGTTAGTGTAACGTTTGTTCGCCATTCACCTGGGGCATGGACATCAATACTTGCCATCATTTGCATGAATTCATCACGCGCCTTCATCCGCCAGATGCGTGCAAAATTAACAAAGAATTCGCGGGCTGAAAAGTCTGATTCTTTCTTCGCTGCTTCCAATGCGCAGGCTACGCCACCAAGGTCGGCAACATTTTCAGACACTGTCAATTTTCCATTAACTTTAGCGCCGTAAGAATCTAAGCCTTCAAATTGGTCAACAACCTTATCTGTACGCTCTTTAAAGGCAGCGTAGTCTTCTTGAGTCCACCAGTCATTCAAACTACCATGCTCATCAAATGAAGCCCCATTAGTATCAAATGCATGTGAAATCTCATGCGCAATAACAGCTCCAATACCACCATAGTTAGCTGACGAGCTTTGCTCAAGCGAGTAAAACGGTGCTTGCAAAATAGCTGCAGGGAAAACAATTTGATTCTGCTGTGGATCGTAATAAGCATTTACCATATGAGCTGGCATATGCCATTCACTACGGTCAACCGGCTTATTCCATTTACTCCAACTGTGAGCAATTGAAATTTTAGCCAAGTTTTGGGCGTTCTCAACCAATGATAGATTTGAATCAATGATTTTCTTTTCGTAGGTTTCTGGCAATTTCTCAGGATAGCCAATATGTGGTGTAATCACATTTAGTTTGATAATCGCTTTTTCACGTGTAGCTGGCGCTAGCCAATCAGCGGTTTGCAAACGCGATTTATAAACATCGATCATCGTGGCAACTTTGTGCTCCACATCCGCCTTAGCCTCAGGCGAGAAGAATTTATCAGCATACCAAAGACCAATAGCTTGATTATAAGCACCTTGTGCTAAATAAAAGGCAGCTTTTTTCTTATCCATTGCTTGTGGTGTACCAGAAAGGGCACGGCCATAAGTACCTGATTCAACACGAATCTCATCTGTTAAATAAGCATTGTAAGCATTAGCAGCATCAATAATTAATTCTGCTTTAATCAGTTCCCAGTTCTTTTCAGAATAAAACTCAGCAGCAAATTCTGTCCAGAAACGTTCTTCAGGAACAATAACAGTATCTGGATGCTGACCTAAAATTTGGTTGAAAATTGAATCTAGTGGTAATTCTGGAGCTAATTTAGTAAAGTCTGACCACTGATAAGGATGGTAAAGTTTAACATATTCGGATGTTTCTTCTCGTGAGAGCACATAATTGGCCAATTTCCTATCTAATAGTAAAACCTTATCTAACAAGTCAGAAATTTCCTCTGATGAAAAACCAAATTTCGGCAAGAGTTTCTCTTGAGATTGGCGCCAAACTTTAATCAGTTCTTCAGCTTTGTCATTACCTTCTTCATAATAAGTTGTATCTGGTAAAAGAATTGAGGGTGCTTCTGCCCATAATACATTTAATTGAGCATTCATAAAATCAGGAGCGACACCAAATGGGAAAAGATTGGGTTTTCCTGACAATTCAAAATCTACAATTTTAGCTGCAAACTCTTCAAATGAATTTAAGTTTTTATACTCTTCAATCAAAGGTAAAACGGGTTTGGCACCGACCTCTTCACGTTTAGCATAGTCTGCCGTCATTTGATGAAACTTAATAAAATTAGCTAAAATCGCGTCTTGTGGCTGGTCTTGTCCTGCCAACCACTTATCTGTTGTTTCTAGCATCAATGTTTCAATTTCATCAGCTAAGTCTGAGAAACCACCTGTTCTCGGTTTATCATCAGGAATAACAGCTGTTTTAGCCCATTCGCCATTAACAGCTTCATAAAAATTGTCTTTATAATCGACCATTGTATCTCCTTCTAAAAATTTACAGCATAGTAATATTCCCTATACTTTGTAATCTCTTACATTGTATCAAAAATTGATCTAAAAAACTAAGGATATTCAATTTTTAAAAACTATTTAAAAAAATGAATGACTTTATTAAAATCATTCATTTTTTTATTATAAGGAGTTCACTGTTTCTATAATAGCAGCTGTTGATAGACCATAAACATCAAGTAAGTAATCACTTTTTCCAACTTGGCCAAATGATTCTTTTATCCCCATTCGAGTAACAGATGTATTGGCTTCTGTTGATAAGGCTTCACAAACTGCTGAGCCTAAACCACCAATTTGATTATGATTTTCGACAGTGAGAATTGTTTTTCCAACCAGATCAGTTAATAAAGCTTCAGGCAAAGGTTTAATCCTAAAGAGGTCAATTACTTCAATTTCTTTTCCTTTTTCTGATAATAGCTCTGCTGCTTCCAAGGCTTTTGCGACCATTATCCCAGAAGCAATAATTGTTGCATCTTTACCTTGACGAAGAACTTTATAGCCTTGCGAGAAGTCTTCTCCAGCTTCATAAATTGGAAGTGGTTTTTTACGAACTGTTCTAATATATGACAAGCCTGGAATCGTTAGAGTTTCTTGCAAAACAGCTTCAAATTGAACATCATCACTAACTTCATAAACAGTCGCTTTTGGAACCAAACGAAGTAAACCTAAGTCTTCAAACGGCATATGCGTTCCACCATTCATCTCAGCACTCACACCTGCATCTGAGCCAATAATAGTCGCCTGTAATTGGGCATAAGCAAGTGAGATAAAGAGTTGGTCAAAGACACGTCGTGAAGCAAATGGTCCAAATGTATGGAGGTAAGGGTGGTAGCCCTTGACAGCTAAACCAGCCCCAATACCAACCATTTCAGCTTCCATAATACCTACGTTTACATAGCGTTTCCCAAGTTTATCCATCAATTTATTGGTAGCCATCGAACTAGATAAGTCTGCTTCCAAAGCTACTACTTGAGGAGCTTGGTCACTACAAGTCTCTAAAAAATCACGGTAAACATGACGCATTTCTTTTGTTTCTCTATTCATTAGTCTACCTCCAATTCTTTTCTCAATTCATTTGCCGCAGTGCTTAAGTCCGCAAGTTGCGCCTGATCTGGTCGTAAATGGTGGTTAGACGTCATATTTTCAATTAAGGGCACGCCTTGTCCTTTAATTGTATCTAAAACAATACACTTAGGTTTAGAATGATTAGATGCTTTTAGTGAAACTATTGCATCATAAATGGCTGGAATGCTGCTACCATTAACACGGATAGCTTCAAATCCAAAAGCTTCAAATTTTTTAATATAATCACCTGGATTGCAGATTTCTTCAGTCAAACCATCTAATTGTTTTTTATTGTCATCAACGAAAACAAATAAATGTGATAATTCTTGATGAGCAGCAAATTGGAATGCTTCCCAACATTGTCCCTCATTTAATTCACCGTCACCAACTATGGTATAGGTATAATGCGGTGATTCTTCAATAGCTTGTCCATAAGCAATACCAGTAGCTACACTCACACCTTGTCCTAAAGAACCTGTCGTCATATCAACACCTGGTGTTAAGTTGCGGTCCGGATGTGAAGGAAGCTTGGTACCATTGGTATTCAATGACCGCAGGAAGTCCTGATCAAAAAATCCCTTTAAATGTAAAGTGCTATATAAAGCTGGTCCTGCATGCCCTTTTGACAAAACAAAATAGTCACGATCTGTCTTACTAAAAATCTCCGGTGTCATAGGCATCACTTCGCCATAGAGAACAGCCAATGTTTCAGCAATCGACAAACTTCCTCCATAGTGACCAAATCCCACATAATTCAGTGTCTCTAAGATATTTATCCTAATAGCTAGGGCAAATTGTTCCAGTTCAGCTAATCTTGTTTCACTTAAGGTCATCCATTAAGCCTCCTTTTTTTGTTTTCCAACAAATGATAAGCCAACAAGTACTGCAAGAATAGCAATAAGACCAATAGCAATAGTTGTTGCACCACCCATTTTATTTAACATACCAAGAACAATACCTGATAAACCAAAGTCTGCATCTGAGAATGTTGAACCTTCAAATCCTAAACCACCTAGGACAGGCATTAAGAAAATTGGTAAGTAGCTAATTAAGATACCTTGCATGAAAGCACCTACTGTTGCTCCTCTGACACCGCCTGATGCATTACCGATTACCCCAGCAGTTGCACCACAGAAGAAATGAGGAACAACACCTGGTAAAATAACCGTAGTACCAGACATAATCATAATAGCCATACTAACTAAGCCACCTGCAAAACTTGAAATGAACCCAAGTAATACAGCATTTGGTGCATATGGATAGACAATTGGGCAGTCCAAAGCTGGTTTTGAGTTTGGAACCAATTTTTCAGAAATTCCTTTAAAGGCTGGAACGATTTCACCTAAGATTAAACGAACACCAGCTAAGATTACAAAGACACCAGCAGCAAATTGTCCAGCTAACTGAAGCGCATACACAAGACCATGTGTGCCATTACTCAATTCTTTAGCAATCCATCCAGGACCTGCAAAAATGGCAACAATTAAGTAAATAATTGTCATGGAAATAGTGATACTTACTGTAGAATCACGTAAGAAAGACAAGGATTTTGGAAATTTGATATCTTCTGTTGATTTTGATTTATCACCAACTAATCCACCAATTGTTCCACTTAACCAGTAACCAAGTGAGCTAAAGTGCCCCAAAGCCACTTTATCATTACCAGTCAATTGAATCATAAACTTCTGAACAAATGCTGGGGAGACACTCATAATAATTCCTAAAGCTAGCCCTCCAAAGATAATTAATGATGCTGATTTAAAGCCAGAAACAGTCATGATAACAGCAATCATACAAGCCATATAAAGGGTATGATGACCTGTTAAGAAAATGTATTTGAATTTTGTAAACCGAGCAATCAGAATGTTGAAAATCATTCCTGCAAACATAATAAGGGCTGTGGCTGAACCATATTTTGTCAAAGCGACAGCCACAATTGCTTCGTTGTTTGGAACCACGCCTGACAGATGGAAGGCATGTTCAAACATTGTTCCAAATGGATTTAATGAACTTTGAACGATACCGCTCCGCCTGATACCACAAGGAAACCAACAAAGGTTTTAATGCCACCTTTGACAATATCAGGTGTGGCTTTCTTTTGAAGCACTAAACCAATAACGGCAATCAAAGCAACCAAGATAGCTGGGGTACTAGCAATATCAACTAAAAATTTCATTCTTGTCTTCCTCCTAAATTAGGCCTTTTTCTTGGCAAATTGCAGTTACTAATTCTCTTAATTCGTCCATATCAATGATGCTGTTTAAAATACGCACATCCCCCAAGTGACCTGCTGAATCTTCCAAATCTCGACCAACAATCCAAAGATCTGCTGCCGATGGATCCGCTCCACCGAGGTCATAGTGTTCGACTTCAACATCTGTCACTCCAAGATCTTTAAGGATTGATTCAATATTCATTTGAACCATAAAACTAGAACCCAATCCTGAGCCACACGCTGTACCAATTCTCAACATAATATTACGCCTCCTGATTAATAATTTTTTTGATATCTTGATAATGTCGTGAAACACGTAATGCCTCAACTTGCTCCTTATCTCTTAAAATTGTCGTTAATTGAGATAATGCTTTCAAATGCGTCTCATTATCCACTGCAGCAATACAAATTAGTAAATAAATTTCTTGTTTAGGATCGTCTAAAAGATGAATCGGTTCTTCCAGTACCAACATGGACATTCCAACATCAATAACACCATCCTCAGGTCTAGCGTGAGGAATGGCTATCCCTTTTCCTAAATTGATAAAAGGACCAAATTCTTCAACCTTTTCAATCATAGCTTGAGGATAACGATCAGTAATTTTGCCCAAGTCTAATAAAGGCTGAGCAGCTAGTTTAATAGCCTCTTTCCATGCTAACTTCTGTGAGCTAGTTTGATAGGTTTGTTCTGTAATTAATTCATGCAGCAAGGGTCTCACGTCCTTTCTAAATAATTCTTGTTTAAACATCTTTCTTAATGCCAATCGTAATTCCTTTTCTTTCGTTACTGTGGCATAATGCTTGATGGTTGCTAACATTTTTTCAACTTCCAAATCCTCATCTGCCAGTCCCGGAAAATCCTGACAGACCAAGTCAATTAAGTGAAACGATTGTTCCTCAGTCATGACCATTGGAACTAGGTAACTCGGCTTATCTCGATCCAGAATAATTGTCGAGAAAATCATGTCATAGTCTTTTGGATTGATGTCATCTAACTGATCCACACGCGAAATGCCTTGAAAACTGAGCTGAGGAAAGAGAATTTTAAGGTTTTCTTTCACAATTAATGATGAACTAACCCCATTTGGACAAATAATCACGGCCCGGTAATGACTATCAATAACCGATTTTTGCTGATGTAAATAGCCTCCAAAATGCAAAACAAAATAAGCAATTTCACTAGACGGAATCGGATAGCCAATTTCTCTTTCTAGAGGTTTCAAAGCCTGGTGAACCATGGTGTAAAGTTCTGGATGATCCTGCTTAATTCGTAAAGCATAATCATTGGACGCTGACAAACCAAACTGAAGCCGATAGTAAGCTGGAATCAAATGCCGTTTCATCGTCGCTAACATCGCTTCTTTTTGGTCAAAATTCATCAGCGAAATACCCTCCAACTGATTAATAATTTCCAAAGTCAAGTGACTAAAATAGCGATCCGAACTATCCCTGTCTCCTTCAAAAGACCCCGAAAGCAAGAGACTAAGATAATTTTTTTGAGCATCTGTGAGCTCTAAATCAACTCCCTCTTCTTGCACGATTTCTTTAGTCACTATGTCAATCAGATCTTCTATTTCCTTAGAAATAGGTGCCCGGTCATCCTCAATTCGGACAACATCCCGCTGGTACCTACTCAAAATGAAGATAATAATATAGAGACACTCTTTCAAACGATCAAGAATTGGCGTCATTTGGAAGGTCTGGTAATAATCAGTTACTTTCTTCTCCAGTAAATGATAAGACACCTGATAATCCCACTCTGATAAGATATAATCAAGCGCCCAACGACCTTTCGTTGACTGAATCAATTCTGTAATAATCTTAATAGCCATTCGGTGCTTATCTTCCTCACGACCATTCAGGGTATAACCCTTTTGGCGAGAATAGGATAATTCCAATTGATAATGACTCATCAAGGCTCGTAGGGCTTTAATATCTGTCAAGGTAGTATTTTTACTAACTTTCAAGAAGTACTGATAATGGGTATTTGAAACAAAATCTTTACGACAGAAAGTATACAGATAGATAAAGGAAATACGTTCTTCCTGACTCAGAAAGATATGTTGTGAGTTCAACAGCTTAAAAATAAGTTGTGACTTGTTCTCCAACTCGTCAGAAAGGCTATAATGTCCATTTTCTATGATAATTTTTGGCAGCTGACTATCTTCCAATAAGTGATTGATTGCTTGGATTTCGTCTTTTAAGACTTTTATTGAAAACTTTGTCTTTACGGACAACTCATAAAGAGAAAGTTGTTGATTTCTAATCAACGTCATCAGAATAACTAGTGATTTATTATCAACCATAAGGTTACCTTTCTACTTTCATTTTAGACTATTGTGATGAGGTCGCCTAGACCCCATTGAGCACAATTTAAGCGCTTAACAAATTATCTGACCTTGTGCCAAAGTCAGATAATCCTATTATACAGTGCTCTAAAGAGTGATGGAACTGAAAAAACCTCCTTGACTAGGTTATTTAAACCAAATCAGGAGGCTTTTATTTCAAGTCGATAATTATTTATTTAGAAAGGATAGCAACGGTTTGATAAGCTTCTAACGTTAGAGTTGTCCCAACAGAATCAATAGCATAATTACTAATTAACACCTGACCATTTTGATAAGCAATAGGCAGCTCAACCTGTGCTTGATCAGCGTAGAAATTGTTTAAAACTAACAATTTCTGACCATCCAGTTCACGCTCAAATGCATAGATACGTTCACTATCTTTAAACGCAGCTTTGTAATCCCCTTCAGAGATTAAAGGTATTTCTTTACGTAATTGAATTAATTTTTGATAGAATGGGAAGATTTTGCCATTCTTTTCAGTTTCAACATTAATCTCTTTGTAAGTTTTACCTGCTTTAAGCCATGGTGTTCCAGTCGTAAATCCGGCATTTGCACTGGTATCCCATTGCATTGGTGTCCGTGAATTATCACGCGATTTTGCTTTGATAATAGCGAAGGCTTCTTCTTCAGATTTGCTTTGCTCTAAGAGCATTTGGTAAGCATTTAAACTCTCAATATCAACATAATCTGACATCTTATCATAGTCAGGGTCAAGCATTCCAATTTCTTCCCCCATATAAATATATGGTGTCCCACGTGATAGATGAATTGAGGCTGCTAACATGGTCGCACCTTCTTCACGGAAGTTTTTAACATCCACAAAACGATTGAGGGCACGAGGTTGATCATGGTTATTATAAAACAAAGCATTCCAACCATTACCAGCACTCATTCCTTCCCCCCATGTATGGAAAAGATCACGGAGTGCAACAAAATCAAAATCCATCACTGTCCATTTTTTGCCATCTTTGTAGTCAACTTTTAAATGGTGAAAATTAAATGCCATTGATAATTCGTCACGTTCAGGAGCTGTATAGAGAATACAATTGTCAATAGTCGTTGCAGACATTTCACCAACTGTCATAAAGGAGTCATCTCTACCAAAACTGGCATTATTCATCATTTTAAGGTAATCATGCGTAATTGGTTTATCAGTATAAGCAGGCTTACCATCATTAATCGCACAATCTTCTAAGACTTCATCTTTACCAATCAAGTTAATAACATCAAAACGGAATCCCTTGACACCTTTATCTCGCCAGAAATTAACAACCTTAAATAGTTCGTCACGTACATTTGGATTTCGCCAATTTAAATCAGCTTGCGTGACATCAAATAAATGGAGGTAATATTTCCCTGTATCCCCAAATGGTGCCCAGGCATTCCCACCAAATTTTGATAACCAATCAGTTGGCTGATCTCTCAAAATGAAGAAGTCTTGGTAGTATTTATCTCCTGCTAAAGCTTTTTGGAACCATTCATGTTCAGTAGAACAATGATTCAGTACCATATCTAACATGAAATCAATCTTATTTTCTTGACCAACTCGAATCATCTCTTCAAAATCAGCCATGGTCCCAAAATCAGGATTGACTGCCATATAATCTGCGACATCATAGCCATTATCACGTTGTGGACTTGGATAAAATGGATTTAACCAAACCATATCAATCCCTAATTCTTTTAAATAAGGTATTTTTTCAATAATACCTCGGAGATCACCTACGCCACTGCCATCTGTATCTTTATATGATTTTGGATAAATTTGATAGACAACTTTTCTTTTGTCAATAATCATATCTTGTCCTTCCTAAAATGGAGACAGGAACTGCTTCCAGTTCCTGTACTCTCTATTGTGCTTCCTTATTATTTTTTTACAACTGTCATCAAGGCTTCTTGACGCGCAATATCAGATGGCAATGATGCCACTACAGTCATATCAAACGCATCTTGATTTGTGATAACAACTGGAGTTTCAGTTGGGTAACCAGCAGCTTTAATGGCTTCCATATCAAATGAAATCAACTTGTCACCAACTTTTACGGTATCACCCTGTTTAACATGTGCTGTAAAACCTTTACCCTCTAAGTTAACGGTATCCATACCTATATGCATTAGGATTTCAACACCATCAGTTGATACTAATCCGATAGCATGTCTGGTTGGGAATAAAACTGAAACTTGTCCATCAATTGGAGAAACTAATTCCCCATCAGTCGGTTGGATAAGGACCCCTTGCCCCATTACAGCTTGAGCAAATACTGGGTCTATTGCTTCACTTAAAGGTTTTACGTAACCAGTAAGTGGACTAACCATTTCAATTTTTGTACCAGCTACTAGGTCAGTAACCACTGCAGCATCTGCTAGACGATCAGCAATTGCTTCATCTTCAGCTTTAGTCATAATATTTGATTTACGGAAGAAGAATGTCAGAAACATTGGGACCGCAATAGCAACTGTCATACAGATAAAGAACGGAATCATGTATTTAGCATTGATTGACATAAATCCTGGAAGTCCACCAACACCAATAGCATTGGCTTGGACATTCATTGTAGTAGCAAGTAAACCTGCCGTCCCTGAACCAATCATTCCAGCTACAAATGGATAAACATATTTCAAGTTAACCCCAAACAATGCAGGCTCAGTTACACCAAGGTAAGCTGAGATTGTTGCCGCTACAGAAACTTCAGCTTCGCGTTCATTGTGACGATTCATTAGGTAGTATGCAAATACGGCTGAACCTTGAGCAATATTTGAAAGAGCAATCATTGGCCACAAACCTGTTGTATGAGTTGCAGTATCGGCAATCAACTGCGTATCAATTGCATTGGTCATATGGTGAAGACCAGTGATAACAAGTGGTGCATATAAAGCACCAAAGATAGCACCAAACAACCATTTAACTGGGCCAGTTAAACCAGCAAGTACAACAAATGAGATACCTTTACCAATTGTCCAACCAATAGGACCTAAAACAGTATGAGCTAAGATTAAGGCAGGTACTAATGATAAGAAAGGCACAAAAATCATTGAGATAACTTCTGGAATACGTTTACGCCAGAAAATTTCAAGATAAGATAATGTTAGACCGGCAAGTAAAGCTGGGATAACCTGTGCCTGATACCCAATACGATTAATCGTAAATGAACCAAAATCCCAAACCCAGTTTTTAGCAATTTCTGAAGCTGGTGTGCTAGCCACAGCATAGGCATTCAATAATTGTGGAGAAACTAAACAGATACCAAGTACGATACCTAAAATTTGCGTTGTCCCCATTTTACGAGTAACAGACCAAGTAATACCTACTGGCAAGAAGTGGAAAATTGCTTCACCTGGTAGCCATAAGAAATGGTTTACCCCTGCCCAGAAAGTAGAAACTTCAACAATTTTTTTACCATCTAGGAAACCAAATGGCACACCTTCTAAAATGTTACGGAATCCTAAAATAAGACCCCCAACGATAATTGCTGGAATAATTGGTGTGAAAATTTCAGCCAGCATCGTCATAACACGTTGAACTGGGTTTTGATTACTCTTAGCTGCTGATTTAGCTGCTTCTTTAGAAACGCCTTCTACACCTGAAACAGCTGTAAAGTCATTATAAAAGATTGGCACATCATTACCAATGATAACTTGGAATTGTCCCGCATTTGTGAACGTTCCTTTTACAGCAGAAATTTTTTCAATTTCTTTGACATTAGCTTTGCTATTGTCATTCAGAACAAAACGCATACGAGTTGCGCAGTGTGTTACAGCTTTGATGTTTTCTTTACCACCAATGGCGGTAAGAAGGCTCTTAGCGTCATTTTCAAATTTTCCCATTTGATTTCCCCTAATTTTCCATTATTAAAACCAACTAAATAAAAAGTCATTTTTAATGAATAAGTGATGCGACATACTAATATTAAAATTAGTTTACACTTTAATTGTAATCGATTCCAAATTTGTAGGCAAGTTGTTTGTTTAATTTAGGCTAAAATTCTGATAAAATAGATAGAGTTGTAGGGAAAAAAAAATACAAGTGAGAAAAATAATAACGATTATGAAAAAATATGAACGAATTTTTAAAGATTTAGAAGATAAAATCGCAAAAGAAATTTATGCCATTGATGATTTTTTACCAACAGAAATTGAGCTTTGTAAAGAATATGATGCCAGTCGTGATACGGTTAGAAAAGCACTGAGCCTTCTTCTGAAAGCTGGACTTGTTAAGAAACAGCAAGGGCGAGGCACGCAGGTCATCAAACACCATCAAATATTATTTCCTATCTCAGAATTAACCAGTTACCACGAACTAGTTTCTTATTTTAATATGGATTCAAAAACGAATGTCATTGCCATAGATAAATTAATTGTAGATGATCATGTCGCAAAATTAACAGGCTTTAGCATTAACTCGATCATTTGGCGAATAACCCGACAACGAGTTGTAGATGGCGTTGCTTCTGTATTAGATATTGATTATCTTAACAAAGAGATTGTTCCTGTCATGACAAGAGAAATTGCTGAAGTATCTCTTTATGCATACCTAGAGAAAAAACTACACCTTCCCATTGACTTTGCATTAAAAGAAGTCACCATTGACCAAATTAATGACCGAGACAAGATTCTATTGGACTTGGGATCTGATAAACATGTCGTATCTGTCAAATCAAAAGTATACTTATCTAATAACGAACAATTTCAATTTACTGAAAGCAGACATAAGCTTGAAAAATTCAAGTTTGTCGACTTTGCAAGACGAAATCCAAAATAAAAGAGGTACCGCGGCACCTCTTTTTAGTTTGTCATATATTTTTCCTGATAGTCCTTGCCCCAAGCAAGCATTGAATTAATAACGGGTTCAAGACTAAGCTCAGTTTCAGTTAAGGAATATTCCACCCTTGGTGGGACTTCTGCAAACACTTGACGATGTACTAAACCATGGGCTTCCATATCACGAAGTTGACTCGTCAAAACTTTCTGACTAACTAATCGATTTTTTTAATTCTCCAAAACGCATGGTCCCATTTAACAAATCTCTGAGAATAAGAACGTATGTTACTTTAATCAACTAATCAAGACGTCCACCCTTGACAGGTGGGCTTTTACTTTACTACAATGAAACTATGTTAAAATTCCTGATTCCAACGGCCAAGGAAATGAAAGTGCCAACAGAAAGTTTTCCACCACTTATCCCCAAGCTTAGTCAACCCATCGTTGAAAAGATGGCAGAGCTATCTGTGGAACAATTAGCAGCTGCTTACAAAATGAATCCTGAAGCTGCGCTAAAAGAATTAATAAGGATTAGGGAAATCCACCAAAATCAAGCACCTACTTATCCTGCTTACAAACTCTTCAATGGCTTAATGTACCGTTTCATCAAACGAGACAACTTAAGCCCACGAGAAAAAGATTACCTCATTAACCACACCTATATCACATCTTCATTATATGGGGTTATCCCCATGGATTTCCCAATTGCAGAGCATCGTCTAGACTTTCTAACGAAAATAAAAATTGGTAGTCAAAGCCTAAAAGCTTACTGGCGACCACATTACGACCAATTGTTATCAACCGAGAATGTTTATATCTCTTTACTGTCTAGTGAGTTTGAAGAGGTGTTCTCCACAGATAGACGAAAATTGTGGATAAGTATCAGTTTTTTGGAAGAAAAAAATGGTAGCCAAAAGAGTCATTCTACCATTTCCAAGAAAGCTCGTGGTGCATTTTTAACAGCAGCAATGGAAGCAAATTGCCAAAAGACAAGAGACCTTAAATCCCTTGAATTCAATGATTTCAGCTATTGTGACAGTCAATCAACTAGTAAAAATTATGTCTATATCAAAAAAGAGGCCTAGGCCTCTTTTTGCTTATTCACTGTTTTAATTACTTATACACAAGCTGTGGATAAATTTGAGGAAAAGTATGATATTCCTCGTCATTTATAGCGATAAGGACTGCTTTTATAGTAAAGAGTCGCGACTAACTTGTTCAAATAACTGATCGCCATCATTTAGTTTATCCCAGATATGAACCTGTCCTTCAGCAAGGGATTTTTTCACATCAATTATCCGTTGATTTGAAGACCCTCTAAATTGTAACATGAGGTTTTTTTTACTAATATCAAATCGACCATCTACCAAGATATCGATCAAAGATAACATCTCCAACTTATCTGCAGTTTCTTCCATCATTTCTTCCCAGGTATAACCTGTCCACGACCAAATATCTTTTTGAGGCAATTCTTTTCGAATCCGTTTAATCAATGGCAGTAAGAAACCCGTATTTAGAAACGGTTCTCCGCCTAGTAACGTCAACCCTTGCACATAAGGTTGTGCTAAATCAGCCATAATCTGTGCTTCCAATTCCTGCGTATAAGGAAAGCCTGCTTTGAAAGACCAAGTCGCAGCATTATAACACCCTTTACAGTGAAACATACAACCTGAAACATACAGAGAATTTCGTACTCCCTCACCATCTACAAAATTAAAGGCTTTATAATCAATCACTCGTCCTTGACTGAGTTCTTCACTTTTCCATTCTTTAGCTTTAGGTGTATTCCAAGTTGTTTCTTTCATTTTAACCTCACTTTTTAGTTATCCAATACCGTTCAACATGATTGCGGGTATCTTCTAATCTACCAAAATTGGCCATTATTACTGCTCGACTAGCAGGATTATTTTCATGACAAGTCACTAGTATTTCTTGAATATTTTTTTGTCTAGCAACCTTGATACCTTCTGTTAACATCTGTTTTGCAATGCCTTTGTTTCTCTGACTAGGTCTTACTGAATAACCAATATGACCACCAACTTCTAAAAGATGGTCTGTTAAACGTAACCTTAAACTGAGAAATCCTAATGCCATTCCATTGTCATCAAAGGCGACAAATTGAATAGATGGAACCCAATTTTCAGGTAATTCTATACCAATTTCATTGTCAAAATTTCGCTTTAACCAATTGTCATAATCAAAAGATTCCTTATCCCAAAAACCACCATCATGGGGCGAATTATTCTCTTCAAATTCAACCATCATCTCCAAAATAGTCTCTTTATCCCCTTTGTCAGGCCTTCTTAATTGCATCATGTTACCTCTATTCTGGTAAGGTTAAATCTAATTGACCAAAAATATCATTAGACTTATTGATTTGGTCACAAATCCAATGACTTAAAAGACTACTCTCAGGTGATATTGGATTATGTTTAGTTGCGATAGCTTCTAAAAATGCTTGAATAATTGTCTCAAAACCACGTTTATAAAGTGTTGTATCCCAAGATGCAAAACCAATCTGTTGACAGTTTGGGCCTGTATAAACTGTTAAGTCATCTAGATTTTCTAAATGGTAAGTTTGCTCCGGTGTTTGCACTTCGATGACTTCTCGGCGACTACCTGATTGTAGATTCATACCAACATGAATGATTTCTTCACTTGTCACTAGATTTACAGTGACTTGACAGAGTTCATTGCCGACTTTTTGAATATGAAAATTACCATTTAACAGCCGTCCTTCTGCTAGAAACAATGCTGTATCTAATGGATGAATAAAGAAATCAAACAGCTTAAAGGTTGTTAAACCTGGTCTATTAACATCATTTTTTTCAACAGTAACTTTACGCTTATTTGACACTATTGACACCTCCTTGACACGAGGTGCAAACCGTCTATTAAAACCTGCCATTAAAAATGTCTGATTGTCTTCAGCTATCTGATATAATTTTTTACTTGTCCAAAAATCTTCTGTCAGGGGCTTATCCATATAAACAGGAATGCCTTTTTCCAAAAAGAGCTTTGCCACTTCAAAGTGTGCCATTGTAGCAACATGAATAAAAACACCATCTAATTTAACTTGTGATAGGTCATTGACATCATTGTAAACTGAAACTTGCCCCAATAAATTAGCAACCTCTTGTCTAACCTCTTGATTACGTGTTGACAGATGCCAATGGATGTCTGGCAATTGACGCATATAGGGCAAATATGCTTTCTGCGAAATACCACCTAAGCCTACAATTCCTATTTCCAACATAATAAACCAGCTTTCTCAGTGTCTTATTTTTTTGCTGCTTCTCTTGCCTTCTCTAAAAATCGAGCTCTCAAATCTTTCCCGGCCAATTTTTTTGAAACTTTCTTAGTTGAATGTTTCTCGTGAAACCTTTCAACTTGTTGCATACCTTTATAATCTAATTGATATTTTCCCATTGTTATTTTCCTTTTCTTGATAAATAAAAGATTGCTTGCTATAAGCAACCTTTATATCATAACATAATTTATATTATTTCCTATTAAAATACTTAAATTCCAGGATATTTTATTGTGGAACCGTTCATATGTTTCACACGTGAGGAAATCTCTTTGTGACGTCCATTAACCATCGGACGAGCTTGAGGATTTCCTAAGTAACCACAGGTTCTTTTGACAACATCAACTGTCTTTGGATCATTATTGCCACAATTTGGACAAGTAAATCCTCGCTCAGTAGCTTCAAAATCTCCTTCAAATTGACAATTGTAACACTTATCAATTGGCGTGTTCGTTCCAAGATAACCTACACGATCATAAGCATAATCCCAAACAGCTTCTAGAGCTTTGGGATTCTGCTGTAAAACGGGGTATTCACAATAGTGAATGAAACCACCCGATGCCCCTGATTCAGGGTAAATTTTTTCGAAATCTAATTTTTCAAAAGGAGTTGGATTTTTACGGACATCGTAATGGAATGAATTAGTGTAATATTCTTTATCCGTAATATTTTCCACAGTACCAAACTTCTCAGCATCTAAACGGCAAAAGCGATCTGTCAAACTTTCTGAGGGAGTCGAATAAACTGAGAAATGGTAACCATATTCATCTGACCATGACGCACAAGCATCTTTCATAGCCTTAATAATAGCTACTGTAAAGTCTTTAGCCTCTTGATTATTTTCCCACTCCCCACCATAAAAGACGGTAGCTACTTCATATAGGCCAATATAACCTAAAGAAATTGTAGCACGTCGATTCTTAAATAGCTCATCAACATTGCCATTTTTTTCAAGGCGTTTACCAAAGGCCCCATATTGGTATAAGATTGGAGCATTTGCAGGTGTAGCCTCCTTAACCCGATCAACACGGTAGACCAATGCATCCTTTCCAATTGATAGGCGATCATTGAACAATTCCCAGAACTTATCCATATCACCATTTGACTCCATGGCAATACGTGGTAAATTCAACGTTACAACGCCTAAATTCATCCGACCAGAATTAACTTCTACTCCATTTTCATCTTTCCATCCCTGTAAGAAAGAACGACATCCCATAGGAGCTTTAAATGAGCCTGTTAAATCGATAATTTTATCATATGATAACATATCAGGATACATTCGTTTTGTTGCACATTCAAGTGCTAATTGCTTAATATCATAGTTTGGTGACTCTTCTTCTAAATTAAGTCCTCTTTTAACCGTGAAAATTAATTTAGGAAAAATTGCCGTGCGATGTTCACTTCCCAATCCTTTGATTCGAATTTCCAAAATAGCTTTTTGAATCTCACGTTCAAACCATGACGTCCCTAAACCAAAACCAAGCGAAGTAAATGGCGTTTGACCATTTGACGTAAACAAGGTATTGATTTCATATTCAAGCGACTGCATAGCATCATAAATGTCTTTTTGCGTTTTTTCATAAGCATATTCTTCACGCTTCTCTTCCACAACCCATTTTTCAGCATCAGCCATATGTTTCTTATAATTTAATTCCGCATATGGGGCTAAAAACTCATCGATACGATCAGCAGTACAGCCACCGTACTGACTAGAAGCTACGTTGGCAATGATTTGGGAAATCTGAGCTGTCGCTGTCTGAATCGATTTAGGACTTTCCACCTCAGCGTTACCAATTTTGAATCCATTTGCTAACATGCCTTTAAAATCAATTAAGCAACAATTAGTCATTGGTGTGTAGGGACTGTAGTCTAAATCATGATAATGAATATCACCTTTTTGGTGAGCATTTGCTACATGAGGAGGTAACATTTTCAAGCCAATTGATTTCCCAACAATTCCTGCTGTCAAATCCCGTTGTGTATTAAAGACATCACTGTCTTTATTGGCATTCTCATTAACTACTGTTCGGTCTTTATTAAGTAGCTGATCAATTGTAAAATTAATATCAGTAGCCTGTGACCGTGCAAAATCACGCTTTGTACGGTAATTAATATACTCCTTAGCAATAGCATATTCATTAGCAACCAACAATTCATGCTCTACAATATTTTGAATTTCATAAATTTTAATATTATTTGGAAAACGGTCGTGAATTTCAGCAATAACCCGTTCAGATATAGCCTCTAATTTAGCTTCAAGTAATGGCGACATTTTTGTCACTTCAACACTCGCTTTTAAAAGGGCGCTATAGATTTTAGTGGTATCAAAATTAACAAGACGGCCATCACGTTTAATAACTTTTATATCAGGTTGTACCAAAACTTTTTCTTGAGTCATTTCCATTTCTCCTTACTTGAACTATTATATCACCCAAATAAAAAAAATCAATATCTTGTGTTATGATTTTTTGTCAAACACAAGATATTGTTGTATCGCTATTTCTTTTTGTAGATGGCAAAGCTTGTCAGATCAAACCTTTCATCAATTTTCATGTTTTTCTTGAGAATTATTTTTATTTTTTCAGGAAGCTTTTTCTGTTTATTTAGGATGAAAAAGGTTGCCTTATTCTGTAATAATTCATCGTATAACATTTTTTGATGAGTCGAATTAGCCATATTTACTTCAGGTGAAGCAAAATGAGAGGCTGATTTTGCTGCTGCATCCAAATAAATCGTTGACAATGAATCCCAGACATAAATACTTTGCCCAGACTGTAACTGCCCTTTTAAGGATTGAGCGACAGTATGACGGTCTTTATTTAAACGTAATTCCTTACTGAAGGTCATTACATTAAAAACAAGTAGCGCTAGTACAAGTAAAATAGGTAAATAATTGACTTTAGATAGGAAAAAACCAAGGACTGGTCTATTGCCTTTTTTGCCTCTACTCCTACGATGACTTCCTTGTTTTTCTAATAGTTGTAGCTGGTTAGCAATCGGCACCGCCGTAAGAATTAATCCAAATGGTAATAGGAATAATTGATGGTAGCTATAAATATCTCTAGCAAGCACAGCCATGATCAAATAAATCAAGAAAGAACTAAAAACAACCCATTTTATCATGCTATTTGGGTCACTTTTTCCCTTCTTAAGAAAGTAAAGCGGACCAATTACTAAACCTGATGTTAAGAGAATCATTAGTTGAACAACTATCCCAATGATTAAAGGGTAGTTACCTAAACTTAGATTAGTCAATTGGTAAACCAAAGCTTGTGAAAAGTAGGGACCTAATATTTGAAGATTCAGTACGAAATAACCCGCTATATAAAAGATAATGAGCATCCCAAATACTGCAGCTAACAGTTGATAAAAGCCTCTAGCTAAGTGCTTATTGCTATAATTATAAACTATCACAGCAAAACTAGAAACTACCCAATAAACAAGTGTTTTGGGTTCAAATAGCATGGCCACAGCACCAGCAATTCCTAAAAAAATAAAGGCTTCATCTTTAACAAGTCCCGCAAAGTATTTTGTGAAACACCATAAAGATATCAACAACAAAGGCATAGCAAACTGAATAGGATAGAGGCCTCCGAACCCTAAAATGATGTTTAGCACAAAAAACAATAGAGTAAAGGTCGCTGAAATTTTTTGATTACTAGAAAAATAATTGACAAGTTTATAAAAATAGATACCAGCAAAATAAAAACTCACTAGCTGAATCAAAATAAGCCAGATTGTAGATCCTAAATGGTAACTTAATGCTATCAGAACAAAATAAAGCATCCCACCAGTCGTAAAAACATCACTATAGGGAATCTGTCCCCTGGTTAGCATCATTCCAATATAAAGATTTTGTGACTGCAAACTGTTCGCAAAATCTGAAAAGAAAGGCATTGCTACGCTAAAAAAAGCTGCAAGTAAACTATAGAAAAAAATATGAAACTTGTGTAGACTTGGTACCTTAGTCTCATACTTACTAGTATGTAGCGTGGACCCATCATAGGCTGAATTACTTACTGATTCATTGATATTATCTGTTTTTAATTGACTCACACAATCTTCTCCTTGAAATGTCATACCAACAGTATAACAGAATCTAACTTAGAGTTAAATAAGCAATTTCTTTTTAGCTTACAAAGTTGCTAAATTTTTTATAGCAAAAAAAGAATAGCTATTAGCTACTCTTCCCATTTTATTCTTCGTCTAAAAAGCTATTGAAAACTTCTTCGATCATATCCCATTCAGCATCTGAATCTTCAGGGATTGGTTGCAAATCACCTTCTGTACCATCTTCATTTTCAATAAATGAGTAAGCTTGGATTTCGATTTCACCAGCCTCATCCTCTTCAGATCCAGCTGGAACTAATAAGACATAATTTTTACCAAATTCTTCACGTCCATCAATTGTCAATAATACTTCAAATAATGATTCATTTCCTTGTTCATCAACCAAAGTAATTACTTCATGTTCGTGATCATGTTCATGATTGTGTGCCATTTTTTTCTCCTTAATAGGTTCTATCTAAATAATTTTGTAAAATCAGCTGTGCGGCTAACTTATCAATGACTTTTTTTCGTTTGCCACGACTAATATCTGCCTGCTCAATTAACATACGCTCAGCTTGAACTGTAGTCAAACGCTCATCTTGGTATTCAACAGGAAGATTAAACTGTTCTTGAATCATATTACCATATGCCCGACTTGCTTCAACGCGAGGACCACTTGAATTATTCATGTTTTTGGGTAAGCCAACAACAAATTTATCAACCTTATACTGATTTACCAATTCCTCCAGTCTGACTAATCCAAACTCTTTTTTGTCTTCATCAATTTTTATAATTTCGAGTCCTTGAGCAGTGAAACCAAGCGGGTCACTAATCGCAACACCAACTGTCTTTGACCCGACATCCAGTCCCATTATTCTCATTTAAAGTCTATTCCGTTTCCTTGCAAATAATAGCGTACAAGTTCTTCTACAATCTCATCACGTTCATACTTACGGATTTGATTTCTAGCATCATTGTAACGAGGAACATAAGCTGGGTCGCCACTCAATACATAACCTACGATTTGATTGATTGGGTTATAACCCTTTTCCTCAAGGGAATGATAAACAGCAGTGAGGGTTTCACTAATTTCCTTCTTATCGCCATCATCTAATTTAAATCGGACTGTTTCATCTGTAAATCCCATACTTACACCTTCTTTCTAACTTTAGTGCTATGCTTTATTATAGCATAATTTAGAAAGTTTTAACAAGGATACTAATTAAGACACAATAAAAAGCCCAAATATTTTGAGCTTTTTATAAGGCCGCGCGCAAACGGGCTTCAGTATTTTCAATATTACGGATTGAACGAGGGAGGAAGGCTCTAATATCATCTTCTTTATAGCCTACTTGTAGACGTTTGTCATCGATTAAAATCGGACTTTTTAGGATTCGAGGGTTGTCTTGGATCAAATCAATTACTTCACTAACACTTAGTTCCTCAATATTACAGTTCAATGCTTTAGCATAACGATTTTTTGATGACACAATGCTCTCAACACCATTTTCTGTTTTAGATAAAATGGCAATAATTTCTTCTTTTGATAGTGGTTCTTTACCTAAATTCTGTTCTTTATAAGGGAGCTTGTGACCATTTAACCATGTTTTGGCCTTTTTACAGCTCGTACAACTTGAAATCGTATATATTTTAATCATGTTGCTGTCTCACTTTCTATTTCGTGATATGTATACATTGTAGCACAGAACTTTTTACCGAACATAGGTCTCCGGACCTATTTTTCCAATTTTTTTAAATAGCTACACAATTTTTTTGCATATTGAATAGCTTGAAAAGACTATTCTATCAATGTTTTCAAGACATCCTTAAACTGACCACTTTTTTTAAAAATAATATTGTTTTTTAATCCACAGAGTAACTCTCCACCTCTTAGCCCCTATTATAGATTTAAATAATCCTAAAAAGCCAAAATTCGATTTTCAATTGCTCGACTTGGAAAAATAGCCCACTGGGCTCAAAACTCGCTCTTTAGTTTCTTGGCTCGTGAAAAAATAGCCCACTGGGCTATTTTTTTAATCTTCAATTTCAATGCCGTTATCTAAGTCTAAGACTAGGTCATCTGTTTCTACTTCTTTTTTTTCTGGAACTTGATCTAATTGATCATCTTCAATTAAGCCAACTTGTACACGTACTTTATGGTCAATTTCCTCAAAAATTTCTGGGTGATCAGCCAAGAATTTCTTAGCATTCTCTGAACCCTGACCAATTTTTTCACCATTATATGAGAACCATGCGCCTGCTTTTTGAATAACATCTAAATCTGAGGCAATTTTAATAAGCTCTCCTGTACGTGAGATTCCCTCACCATACATGATTTCAACTTCTGCCACTTTAAATGGAGGAGCAATTTTATTTTTAACAACCTTGATTTTTGTTTCTTTACCGATACTACTATCTTTTTGATCGCCAGTACCTTTAATTTGTGTGTTTCCACGAACATCCAAACGAACAGATGCATAGAATTTCAGTGCACGCCCACCAGGAGTTGTTTCTGGATTACCAAACATTACACCAACTTTTTCACGTAATTGGTTGATAAAAATAGCAATAGTTTTAGTTTTATTAATTGACGCTGACAATTTACGCATTGCCTGACTCATCATACGAGCTTGCAAACCAACGTGACTGTCACCAATGTCTCCATCAATTTCAGCACGAGGAACTAAGGCTGCTACTGAATCGACAACAACCAAATCAACAGCTCCAGAGTCAATTAATTTTCCAGCAATTTCAAGACCTTGTTCACCAGAGTCGGGCTGAGATAAGAGTAATTCATCAATGTTTACACCTAGAGATGCTGCATAAGCAGGATCTAATGCATGCTCAGCATCGATAAATGCAGCAATTCCACCTTCTTTTTGTGCTTGTGCTACTGCATGAAGAGCTACTGTTGTTTTACCAGAAGATTCTGGTCCATAGATTTCAATAATACGACCTTTAGGATAGCCACCTGAACCTAAAGCAATATCAAGGGCAAGACTTCCTGAACTCATAACCTGAACTTTTTGCTCGGCACGTTCACCAAGACGCATAACTGCACCCTTACCAAAGTCTTTCTCAATGTTTTTCAATGCATCATCAAGAGCTTTGCGACGGTCATCACCAAATTTTTTTGTGATTTCTTCTGTTTTTTTTACTTTTTTTGCCAATTCTTTCTCCTCTTTTAGGAATAATTTATATTAAGGGCTACTATTTGACCTATTAGTGATTACTCCAAAGTTACTACATTATAACAAATTTTGGGTATTTAATAAAGTTTTTCGGACTAGGTTAAAAGCGTGTAAGCAAGCGATAGATCTAACATCTGAGCGACTACGGCCACTAATCATAACCTTATATGATTCTACTTTTTCTTTAGTAGAAATACCAATAAAAACTGTTCCTGCTGGGTGCCCTTCTAAGGAATCTGGTCCAGCAACTCCAGTTAAGCTAACACCAATGTCGGCACCAGTTAAAAGTCGTGATTGTTGTGCCATCTCCTTAGCCGTATAGTGACTAACAACACCTTCTAATTGCAATTGTTTGAGGGGGATATCGAGCATTTTTGACTTTTCTTCAATGCTATAGGTAATAAACCCACCATTAAAAATGCTAGATGACCCTGAAAAATCAGCTATTTGGGATTGGAATAGCCCTGCCGTTAAGCTTTCTGCAGCCGTAATTGTCTTATCTATTTTTTTTAACAACTGGAAAGTTTCACACGCTAGACTATTTTCTTCCCCATAACCATATAAAAATTCTCCTAATAAGGGACCATCTAATGTGGAAACTTCTTTAATTTGGTTTTCTAATTGATCTAATTTTTGATTAGCCTGATTCATAGAATCAGCTTTCGTAGATAGACGTAATGTTACCTCACCAGTTTTTGCATATGGTGCAATCGTCGGATCTGATTGGTTTGCTATAAGTTTTGCTAGTACTGTAACCAATTGACTTTCACCGATGCCAAAGAAACGTAATACCCGGGAATACAGTTTTCTTTCAGTGGTTTGTAGGAGTGGTAGAAGCATCTGATTAACCATTGGTTGCAATTCACTTGGTGGACCCGGAAGCAAAACATAAGTCACTTCATTAACTTCAATCAGGCTGCCTACAGCTAATCCTGTAAGGTTTTGAAGAGCAGTTGCTCCCTCAATAATCTGGGCTTGTCTTTCATTATTAACTGTTCTGCTTTTTTCTGGACGACTAGAGAAAAAAGCATCCAATTTAGTTTGTGCATCCTTATCATAAACCAACTGTTTATTTAAATAATTAGCTAAAACTTCCTTAGTCATGTCGTCCTCAGTCGGACCAAGTCCTCCACAAAGTATGACTAAATTACTTCTTTTGCTAGCAATTGCAATTACTGAACTCATTCTATCTGCATTGTCACCAACCGCCGTCTGAAAAAAAACATCAATACCAATTTCTGCCATCTTTTCAGATAAAAATTGAGCATTGCTATTTACAATCTGACCTGTCAGTATCTCAGTACCAACTGCTATCAATTCTGCTTTCATTCTACCACCTACTTACTTATTCGTAATTTGTCACTATTTTATCAAAAAAATCCCTAATTCACGAATAAAATTAAGGATTGGAAAGTTCTAAAATGAAGTTAGCCACTTAAGTGTATAAAAAAACATCTCAAAGAGATATAATTGTAATCTACGACAACCACAATTAGAAGGACTCTGAGATGCAAGACTATTATACACCAAAAGGAAAACAATTAACACTAGCCGAGCGTCAAATGATTGAACGTTGGCTTAAAGAAGGAAAATCCAATCGCGAAATGGCGAGAAGATTAGCTAAAGCTCCTCAAACCATTAACAATGAAGTCAAGCATGGGCAAGTTAGGCAGCTAATCCGTAAGGGAAAGTATGAGCTAGTTTACTCAGCTAACTTTGCACAAAACATCTATGACAATAACCGTAAACGCTCTG
>NZ_JRQN01000020.1 GCF_000785785.1 Streptococcus uberis | reverse complement strand
AAAAAGATGTGAGGGCACAAAAAGGTGAGGAGAAAGTTTTCATGCGAAAGGCGTGTTTTCTTAATAATCACAAATTGCAAAAAAGGTAAAAAAATGTTATAATTACTCTATATTTTTGTGTATAAAAAGGACTTGGTGACTAAAATGGTATCAAAATCAAGAAGTAGAGCTAGTTCTACGAAAAAAGGAGCTACAAGTTTTAACATTATTAATAGTGCTTTGTTAATGCTATATACAGTTCTCTCACTCATTGTTACATTTATGATGTACACTTATAACTTCCTTGCTTTTCATCACTTAAACCTTGTAGTAGCTGGGATCTTATTTTTCTTCTTTATCCTTTGGCTGATACTAATTGTTAAAAAACAGGCAAAGATTTTATCAATGATCAGTCTTATACTTGCTAATCTTATTTTGGCACTTACCTTATTTGCCTTTAAATCAACAATTGACTTTACGGCCAAAATTAACAAGACAGCTTCGTTTTCAGAAGTGGAAATGTCAGTTGTGGTTCCAAAGGATAGTCAAGTAACATCTATTTCAGAGGTAAAAGAAGTTCAAGCACCTACTGATATGGATCACTCTAACATTAGTGCCTTATTGAAGCATATCAAAGAGGTTAAAAAAACAAATTTATCAACAAATAAAGTAGCCTCATACAAAGATGGCTACGATAGCCTGATGGCTGATTCCTCAAAAGCTATGGTATTGAATAGTGCTTATGGACCACTGATTGAACAAGCAGATAGCAACTATAAAGATAAACTAAAGACGATTTATACTTATAAGGTTAAAAAAGCAATCAAGTCGACAACTCCAACATCAAGCAATAAAGATGTGATTAATGTCTATATTAGTGGGATTGATACCTATGGACCAATTTCGACAGTTTCTCGTTCAGACGTTAATATTATCTTGACGGCTAATACTAAAACACATCAGGTCTTATTAACAACAACACCACGTGATTCTTATGTAAAAATCCCTGGCGGAGGAGCTGACCAGTACGATAAACTAACCCATGCTGGTATCTATGGTGTAGAGACCTCTATGGCAACCCTAGAAAATCTCTACGGCATTAAGATTTCTAACTATGCAAGAATTAATTTTACGACCTTCATGGATTTAATTGACTTACTTGGTGGGATTGAAGTTGTCAATGATACAGCTTTTACTAGTTACCATGGAAATTATGTCTTTCCTAAAGGAAATGTGAAATTGAATTCTGAGAGGGCTCTAGGCTTCGTTAGAGAAAGATATTCACTTCAAGGTGGTGACAACGACCGCGGTAAAAATCAAGAGAAGGTGATATCAGCAGTTATTCAAAAACTAGCGTCAATTAAATCACCATCACAGTTCACAGCAATTGTGTCAGGGTTACAAAATTCTGTACAGACTAATTTGTCCTTAAATCAACTACTAACAATTGCTAATTCACAGGTAGCTGATAGATCCTCATATACTGTGACATCACAAGCTGTTACAGGGACAGGTTCTACAGGAGAATTACCATCATATGCTATGCCAGGATCAGCTCTCTATATGTTAAAACTTGATGAGAAGAGTGTCGAAGCAGCAAAAGAAGCCATAAAAAATACTATGGAGGGGAACTAAATGATTGATATCCATTCCCACATCATTTTTGATGTGGACGATGGTCCGCTAACAATAGATGAAAGTTTATCGTTACTTGAGGAAAGTTATAAACAAGGTGTTCGTACGATTGTATCAACATCACATCGTAGAAAAGGAATGTTCGAAACGCCTGAAGATGACATATATAATAAATTTATGCATGTTAAAAGGGAAGCAGCAGAGAAGTTCCCAGATTTAACCTTACTTTATGGAGGAGAGCTTTATTTCACTGCGGATATTCTGGCTAAGCTTGAACATAATGAAATTCCACGAATGAACGATACACGCTTTGCACTAATTGAATTTAGTATGATGACCCCGTGGAAGGATATCCATTCGGCATTATCCCAAGTGTTAATGTTAGGGATTACACCAATTATTGCTCATATCGAGCGTTACAATGCTTTAGAATTTAACAAGAGTCGCGTTGAAGAGCTCATTAATATGGGCTGTTACACACAAGTTAACAGTGCACATGTATTGAAAGCAAAGCTAATTGGGGACAAGCTTAAGGTCTTCAAAAAACGTGCCAAATACTTTTTAGATAATGACTTAGTCCATTGCATAGCAAGTGACATGCATAATCTAAAAAAACGACCACCCTATATGAAACAAGCCTACCAACTTGTTGAAAAAGAATATGGGACAAGACGCGCTAGAAACCTTTTCGAAGAGAATGCAGCAAGTTTGATTGCAAATGAATTTTTATAGGAGAATGTATGACTAACATGGAAAATGCATCAATGGAAATTGATGTACTGAGTTTATTAAAAAAATTATGGGTTAAAAAGTTCCTGATTACCTTTATTGCTTTGTTTTTTGGAACATTAGCCTTGCTATCAAGTGTCTTTTTGATTAAACCATCATATACTGCGGCAACTCGTATTTATGTCTTAAACAAAACACAACAAGCAGCTAATCTAACAGCAACTGATTTGCAAGCTGGTGGTTTATTAGTTAACGACTACAAAGAAATCATTACCTCTCGTGATGTCATGAAAGACGTTATTGCTAATTATGGTATCTCAACAACCCCTGAAGCATTGAGTAAAATGATTTCAGTGACAATTCCGGCAGACACACGAGTTATTTCAATCGCTGTAACTAATAATGATCCGCAAGTTGCAAAAGATTTAGCCAATTCTGTTCGCGATGTCGCTTCTGAAAAAATTAAATCTGTTACAAAAGTTCAAGATGTGACACCACTTGAAAAAGCGACGATGCCAAGTCACCCTTCTTCACCAAACATTAAACGGAATACCTTAATCGGGATTTTATTTGGTGCATTTTTAACAATTGTCATCTTAATGATCAAAGAAGTATTGGATGACCGTGTTAAACGTCCGGAAGATATTGAAGAAGTTCTTGGGATGACCTTACTTGGTATTGTCCCAAATACAAATAAGATGTAAGAGGTTTAGAATGGTTCAGTTAGAATTAGTTAAAAGTAAAAAGAATCTTTATGATATTGCGGAAGAGTACTATAACTCCATTCGAACAAATATCCAATTTAGCGGTCGTCATTTAAAAGTAATTACACTGACATCAGTCCAACCGGCTGAAGGGAAGTCGACAACGTCAACCAATCTCGCTATTTCCTTTGCCAAGGCTGGCTTTAAGACTCTGTTGATTGATGCGGATATCCGTAATTCAGTCATGTCTGGAACCTTTAAGGCAAATGAAAAGTATGAAGGTCTGTCTAGTTACCTATCAGGAAATGCAGAGTTATCTGCAGTCATTTCATACACAAATATTCCCAACATGATGCTTATCCCATCCGGACAAGTACCGCCAAATCCAACTACACTCCTACAAAATAGCAATTTCAACTTTATGATTGATACGGTTAAAGAATTGTTTGACTATGTTATTATTGATACGCCGCCAATTGGACTTGTTATTGATTCAGCAATTATCTCACAAAAAGCCGATGCAACTATTTTAGTCACAGAAGCTGGAGTTATTAAGCGTCGCTTTATCCAAAAGGCTAAAGATCAAATGGAACAAAGTGGTGTACAATTCTTAGGTGTCATTTTGAATAAAGTAGAAGATACCATTGATTCCTATGGTGGCTATGGTAGTTACGGTTCCTATGGTGATTATGGAAAAAGTAAGAGAAAGAAAAAATCAAGTCGAAAAAAATAGAAATGGTATAAAATGGAAGAAAAAGAAAAAATTCATAGACTCTTTGTTATGATTGTTCAATCGATCATGATTTTAATTGCTCTATTTTTAACCTCTCTTTTAGTTGAAACAAACGTTGACAAAAATTTTGAAATTTTAATAGTGCTAATTACTCATGTGATTGTTTTTAATATGGTTGAATTTTATAAGAACTTTAAAGTTAGGGGCTTTTTACAAGAATTTTTACTAACGATTAAATACTGTATTTACTATCTTTTAGTTTTAACCTTTTTTTTCTTTATTTTTAAGTTAGGTAGTAGTATTTCCAGATATTCAACATTTATCTTTTTAATATTTATATTTATTTTACTATATACAATAGATATCATTTTAAAATGCTATCTTAAATATGCCCATCTTAGAATTGTAGACTCTCCTAAAGTTATAGTGATAACCAATAAAAAACGTCATGCTGAAAACTTGAAGTTGTTTAAAAAGAGTTCAGAAATTAATTTTGTAGGTTTTTGTGTATTAGACTATGATTATTCTGAAAGTTCACTAAACAGTAATGATGGAATATTGATGATTGACTATAAAGATTTCTTTTCAATAATTACAAAACTTGCTGTGGATCAAGTTTTTATCAACCTACCTCTTTTAGAATATGATATATATGATATTCCAAATATGATTGAAAACTTAGAGTTGATGGGAATTACTGTAAATGTAAATATTGATACTTTGGATTTTGAAAGTATAGGAGACAAGAAAATTCAAACTTTTAATGGCTATAGTGTCATTACTTTTTCAACTAAGTTTCATAAATATTCACATCTTTTTGCAAAACGTACTATTGATATTTTTGGAGCAATAATTGGACTGTTTATATGTCTAGTTTTTTCAATTTTTATTGTACCTGCTATTAAATGTGATGGCGGACCTGCTATATTTGTCCAAAAAAGAGTTGGAAGAAATGGCAGAATTTTCAATTTTTATAAATTTAGGTCAATGCATATCGATGCTGACAAAATGAAAAAAGATCTCATTTCTAAAAATCAAATGGATGGCTTGATGTTTAAAATGGACAATGATCCTAGAATAACTAAAGTTGGACATTTTATTAGAAAAACTAGTATTGATGAATTACCTCAATTTTATAACGTTTTGAAGGGGGATATGAGTCTTGTTGGAACTCGACCACCTACCCTCGATGAATATAACCACTATTCTCCGAAACAAAAAAGAAGGTTAAGCTTTAAGCCAGGAATTACAGGATTATGGCAAGTTTCTGGAAGAAGTAATATTACCAATTTCGATGAAATTGTAGCTTTGGATGTTAAGTACATTAATGAATGGACCATTTGGTCAGATATAAAAATTTTGTTATTAACTATTAAAGTTGTTGTTTTTGGAGATGGTGCTAAATAGGAAAGGTTTTAAAATGAAAATTTGCTTAGTAGGTTCTAGTGGAGGTCATTTAACACATCTTCATCTTCTCAAAACAATATGGAAGGACGAAGAACGCTTTTGGGTGACTTTCAATAAACCAGATGCTATTAGTTTATTAAAAGATGAAAAAAAATATTTCTGTTATTTTCCGACAAATAGAAATATCATCAATTTAGTTAAAAATAGTTGGTTAGCTATCAAAATACTCGTTAAAGAAAGACCGGATCTAATTATTTCTACTGGGGCAGCAGTAGCGGTACCTTTCTTTTATGTTGGAAAATTGACAGGTTCGAAAACAATATACATTGAGGTTTTTGACAGGTATGATAAACCGACTTTGACAGGTAGATTAGTCTATCCAGTAGCTGATAGATTTATTGTACAATGGGAAGATTTAAAAAAAGTTTATCCAAAAGCAATAAATATTGGAGGGATATTTTAATGATTTTTATTACTGTTGGTACACATGAACAACAATTTAACAGATTAATAAAAAAAATAGATGACTTGGTAGGCGCAGGAATAGTAAAAGAAGAAGTTTTTATTCAAAAAGGTTTTAGTGATTATATCCCTAAGAATTGTGACTGGGTAGATTTTCTTTCTTATGAGGAAATGGAAAATTTTATTAGTCGCTCAAGTTGTGTCATAACACACGGTGGACCATCAACTTATATGAATGTCATCAGTAAAAATAAAAATCCTATTATTGTTCCGAGACTAAAAAAATATAACGAACACGTAAATGATCATCAGTTAGATTTTTTAAAAAAACTAAAGTTATCTGGAACCTATCATCTAATTTTTATTGAAGAAGTCTCTGAACTGGAAAGGAATATTAATCAGCAACTGAAAAATAAAAAGATTAGTGAGTTTTCTCCATCAACTAATAATTCATTTGTCTCAAATTTAAAAAATGTTATTGACGATTTATTTAAGGAGAAGGTATGAAAATCAATAGATATAAACTTTCAATACAATCTCTTTTTCATCTCTTTAATTTTTTTATTTTTCTATTTCTTATATGTGAGTTCTTATATAATGGTATTAATGCTACAGGATATCACAATTTAACAGTCGCTTTTACAACATTAATTATCTCTGTCTTAAATTTTTCTGTAGTAAATCTAAAACGGATACAAATTTCTTATTTTAATGTTTTATCTTTTTTAACACTAATAGGATACGTCTTATATTTTGGTCATTTTTCGTATGTTTCTTTTTTCTATACTATCATGTTAATCAATATTATTTTGATTTCTGAAAGCAAGATAAGATTAGAAAATTATTTTTGGATATTTATTCTGATTCTTGGGTTTATTCTTTCTACTTATCAAAAATTAAGTGGAGTTCAGCGAGTTGTAGGTTTTTTTTCAACATCACCAACTATTTTTTCGCTCATCATTCTATATTCTTGTGTTTTAATATTGGATTCTGAGAAGATTGCATATTTTTTAAAAGTAATGTTTACTTCTTTAGGCCTTGTTTCAATTATTTTAACTGAAAGTAGATCTACATTTTTCGTTTTTTTACTTTTTATATTCTATTATCTCATCTATTTGCCAATAAAAGGTACTGCTCGCTTTTCAGCTCAGAGTAAGTTGCTCTTTTTAGGAGGTGTATTACTATTTTTTATAGTAATATTTTTAACATTTTTGGTAAATATTAAATTACGTGAGAATGGTATTGAAAGTAGTAACTCTAGAAAAATGGTTATTGAGTATTTTTTTTATGAAATAAAACAAAATCCAATTCGCTATATTATTGGAAGAGGGGCAGGCTATACTAGTCAAGTTGTACCTCGTTTGTTAGGCCTTAATTTGCAAACATACCCTTTGCATCAGGATATTTTAATGTGGTTTGTGGAATATGGGATTTTTGGTTTTTTTCTTTTAGTTATATCATTAACTTATCAAAAGCATATTAATTGGAAAGTAGTTATTTTAATTGCTCTATCAAGCTTTCACAATTTATTTACATCATCCATCTTAATTATTTTTTTATGTATATTAAATAATGAAATAATCTATAATACAAGGAAGGCTGAAAAAAATGATAGAAATTTCTGTTATAATTCCTGTATATAATGCGGGGGAACACTTAGAAAATTCTCTAAATGCGTTTGTAAAACAGACGATTTTTGAAAAATTAAAAATTATTTTAGTAAACGATGGCTCTACCGATGAGAGTAAAGAAATTTGTGAATCTTTTTCTCATAAATATCATAATTTTATTTTAATCAATAAACAAAATGGCGGTGTTTCTTCTGCAAGAAACGCCGGGTTGGGTTGTGTTGATACTGAATATGTTGCTTTTTTTGATGCAGATGATTATGCAGAAGATACTTTGTATGAGACGCTTCTAGGTTATAGTAAAACTTACGATACTGATATTTCTATGACTGATTTTTCATTTGTAAAAAATGGTTTGGAATACAAAAAAAGAAAGTCTTTTGAAAGTATATTCACGGATAAATCTTTGGCTCTTAAAGCTTTCTTGAAGGGAAATACCATTGAAAATACATTATCTGATAAACTGTTTAGAACAGAAATAATAAAAAATTTTCATTTTGATGAAAAATACATTGTGGGTGAAGACATGTTTTTTACTTTTCTAGCATTGCAAAATTCAAAAAAGATTTATATCAATACTTCACAGACGCTTTGTAAGTATATTATTCATAATAATTCAGCTATGAACACGGTGTTTTCGCCAAAATTTTTCCATACGATTGTTTTGTCTGAAAAAATTGAAAGTCTTGTCGACATGGAATTGAAAGTGTTTGCTAGGGCACATACTATCCATGAAAAGACAAAAGTTATTCGGTATATGATGCTTAATAATGCAGGTATGGAGACTCACAAAGAGTACGAAAGATTACTAAATGATATTAGAAATTATCCTACTTGGAATGCATTCAACTTTTTGGATTTTAAACAATTTGTTGCGGTTATTTTAATGAAAATACATCCAAAAATTTATTTAACAATTTTTAATAAAATGGGGTAGCTTATGCATTATAGTATTAAAGAATATATCAGAAAAAAAATTCTCAGATTTGCAATTAAATTTATTTATCCTATAAAATTTAAATCGGAGAGACAAAATCTTAAGAATAGAACATTTTCAATTATTTCTGATAACTGTTGGGGAGCAAGAGTTTATCAGGAGTTGGGTCTTCCTTATAATACTCCATTCGTTGATTTATTTATTTTTTCAAACGATTACATTAAATTAGTTTCACGGTTGAGATATTACATGAACTCTGAGTTGAGATTTATTTCTGAATCTAAGTATAATGGAAAACAAAATTATCCAATTGGTATTTTAGATGATGTTGAAATTCATTTTCAACATTATAAAGATAAAGAAGATGCGAGGAGAAAATGGTCGAAGCGAGTTAGGCGAATTAATTATAATAATTTATTCTTTAAAATGAATGACAGCGATGGCGCAACTATTGAACTAATGGAACAATTTGATAAACTTAATTATAAAAATAAAGTTATTTTTACTGCGAAAAAATATGATTCATTAACTTCTAGTATTATTTTTTACAAATGTCAACGAGAGAATTACATAAAGAACGGTAAGGATATGAAATATTATAGAAATTATTTCAATGTTGAATTTTGGTTGAATGAGGTAAATCAAATTGATGAAGGAAAAAGATGAACTTATTAGTGTTATTGTCCCTATCTATAATGTTGCAGACTTTGTTAGGGAGTGCTTACAAAGCATAGTAAAACAAACATATGAAAATATTGAAATTATCTTAGTAAATGATGGTTCCACAGACAATAGTATGGAGATTATTTCAGATATCATCCAAAAAGATAATAGGATTTCTGTAATTAATAAAACAAACGGTGGATTATCTGATGCTCGTAACCATGGAATACTGAAATCTAAAGGCAGTTATATTACCTTTATTGATTCAGATGATTTTGTAGACCCAACTTATATTGAAATTCTCTATAATCTTATTAAAAAATATAATTCAGATATTTCAATAGTGAATATGAAGGAATATCAAAATGGGAAAATAAAACATTTTTCTAAAAATTGTTACGAAAAAATATTTATTACTGATGATATTCTACAAGCTATGTATAAAAGAAATGATTATTATTCAGTGATTTTGACTGTTGCTCAATCAAAGTTATATAAAAGGGAACTATTTGATAGCCTCCTCTTTCCTCTCGGAAAAAAATATGAAGATTCTTTCACAACTTATAAATTATATTTGCAATCTTCTAAAATCATTTTTAAAAATATTGCCTTGTATTATTATCGTATCAGAGAAGGAAGTATTATAAATTCAGCATTCAACCTTTCAAATCTAGACAAGATAGAAATGTTTGAAGAACGAATAAAACTACTGTCATCTTTACAAAAAGATACGTCAAGAGATGAAGTTGCTTATGCTATCGAATTATATAGGACGAAATATTTTTTAAAACAAAACCATTTTGAAAATGAAATTCAAACTATTGACAGAAAAGCTAAACTTATGTACAAACAACTCATTAAACAAGCTAATATTCCATTCAAATATAAGCTAAAATTATTTTTAGTCAAATCTTTTCCAAGAATTATTCAATTCTCAAGATGACGACTTAAATTTGGGAGACTAAATGAAAAAGGTTATTTATAATATTGCAGGAACTCGTTTTGGAAATCATCTTTATTTTTTTCTAAAGGCATCTAAAACAGCTGATGTTAAGGTAAGATATCTTGAAAATATGGATTATTGGTTAGATTATTTTCCAAAACTAAATAACTTATTAACTGATTCGAATGACTGTAAAAAAGTAGTAATGCCATCTGATTTTTTTCAAAACTATGGTAAGGACTTCACAAAGGAAGATTTAGATCTATTTATTGAAAATTATCTTGAAAAAGGCTTGGTAAATTCTCACTTTGAAAATGATTGTGATCTTATTATTAATGTTCGAAGAGGGGATTTTTTTACAGATGAACACAAATACTTTTATGGATTTGATCAGATTGATTTTTTAAAAAAAGTACTTCAAAAATGTATGGCAAACACAACAAATTCTATTGGAATAGTTAGTGATGACATTGATTGGTGCAAAAATAATTTATCTCATCACCTTAATTTGAATCAATTTCAAAAAGTAATATTTTATAAAACAACACCTATGGAAGCATTAGTTATTTTATCTAGAGCTAAATCTCTTGTTATTATGAATTCAACTTTTTCCTATTGGGGCGCCTATCTAAACGAATTTTTCAACCCAAGATGTACAATTTATGCACCGGATTATAATACTTTAAATATAAGATTTGGGGAGATGATTACGAAATCGAAATCTTGGAACATAATCAGGGTCAAGCCATACAAAAGAAGGTTTTCAAAAATCATCATGAGAAAAAATAAAATATTAAGTAAAATAAGGAATTTGAAAAAGTAAATGAAAAAAATATATATCTGCCATACAGTTTATCATCTTTTGATCTCATTATTAAAATTGAATACAGAGGAGAGAAATATTCTTATTCTGGCTTATACGATACCGTATGTTCGTCATTTTGAAATGAAATTAAAGCTTTTAGAATGTGTAACAGATGTTATTGTGATAAATAAAGACGGACATATTTCGAATACTTTTTTTTCAGAAGGTGATGATATTTATATTTTTAATGATGGGACAATTATTGGAAATGACTTAAGAGTGCATAAAATCTTTTATCACTTGTTAGAGGATAGTCAAGATTATTATAGTTATAATATGCAATACTTTTCGGTTGGAAAAAGAGAACGGTTACTGTGGTTTTTTAATCATAATTTATCACCTTTTGGAAAAAGTAAATACGCTATAGATATTGAAGTAAACAATGTTTCAAAAGTGCTATATCGAGATGCAAGATTATCAAAAACTAGAGAAGTTTCACGGAGAGAATTATTTAATTCTATTAGTCAACGGAGAAAAGAGGAAATTTTTTCCCTTTTTCCTGAAATAACAAGTCTCACAATTCCAGAAAATTCTGTATTAATTTTAACTCAGCCATTATTTTTGGATCATTGGACAGAAGTAGCTCAAAGTGAAGATGAACAACTAAATTTTTATCAGTCTCTTATCGCTAATTATCCTCATTCTACAGTTTTTTTAAAACCTCACCCGAGAGATACTATTGATTATTCAGTCATTAAATCTATTGAAATTTTACCATCATATATTCCAATGGAGGTCATTGAGTTATTAATCATTGGTAAATTTAAAGTCGGTATAACGCATTCATCAACAGCTTTGAATTTTTTAGAATGTGTTGATTATAAAATAATGGTTCATAAATTTAAGGAAAAGTCATGGATGTGAAAAAATTATTTCAGTCGGGATTAATCTATACCGTTGGTAACCTTTTGATTCAAGGGCTAGCTTTTATTACCTTACCAATTTATACAAGATTGATTAGTGTAGAAGTGTTTGGTCAATATAGTTTATATGTGTCATGGGTTGGAATAATTAGTCTCTTTATTGGCCTACAGACCAGCGGTTCCCTTAGTTCAGGAAAAACAATCTACAAAGAAGAATTTGATAATTTTTCAAGTAGTGCATTAATGATTAGTAATATTAGCTTCTTAATCTTTTTTGTAATTAGTTATCTTTTTAGAAGTTTTTTTTCAAAATTATTGGGATTTTCGGAACTTGTATTTGTTTTATTGATCGTTCAAAGTTTTACTAATTATATTTTTAATTTCTTTGGACAATATTTTATCCAGTTGCAAAAAAGCTTTTTCAATTTTATTCTTTCCTTGTTAAATGCTTTATTTTCAGTTGGACTAACATTGAGCTTTTTGTTCTTTTCGGAAAATGATTTTTACTCCAGAATTTTTGGTGCACTTATCCCTAATATAATTGTTGCAGCCATTGCTATATTTTATATATATCAGCACAGTTCCGTACCTTTTAAAACAAAATATTTTTATTTTATTATCTCGATATCAATCCCTTTAATATTTCATTTGTTTGGACATCAAGTTTTAAATCAGCTTGATAGAATCATGTTAGCCTCCTACAAAGGAACTCGAGAAGTTGCATTATATAGTTTTGGTTACTCTCTTGGAATGCTTATACAGATAGTTCTTAATAGTATAAATACAGCTTGGGTACCGTGGTATTTTGAGGCAAAAAAAAATAAAGATACAAATCTTTCCACATACGTGAAAAACTATCAATATCTGGGTGTTTTGATTACACTTGGTTATCTTACTATTTTTCCAGAATTAGCAATAATCCTAGGTGGAAAAAATTATGCCGGAACTATTGATTTTATTTCAATTATTATTGTCAGCTATTTTTTGGTATTTCTATATACCTTCCCTGTGAACGTTCAGTTTTATCATGCCAACACAGTTTGGATTCCTATAGGGACTTTAATAGCAGCATTTTTTAATTGGGCAATAAATATCTATTTGATTCCGCATTATAGTAGCTTTGGAGCTGCTGTTGCGACATTACTATCTTATTCAATTCTACTTGTCTTTCATCATATCATTTCCAAAATAAAATACAATTATCATGAAGTGAATGCCAGAGACTATATTACATTAATTTCTATTGTTATTTGTTATGCACTAGTAATGAATGTATTGATTAAAATACCCGTATTGCGATTTTTTATAGGTTTCTTAATTTTATTGGGATACTATATTATTAACAAGAAAACAATTAGTTACTATATAAAGAAATTAAAAAGGAGTACATAAATGGTTTACATTATTGCTGAGATTGGTTGTAATCACAATGGAAATATTTCATTAGCAAAAAAAATGGTTGATGTGGCTGTTGAATGTGGTGTTGATGCTGTTAAGTTTCAAACGTTTAAGGCGGAGAAATTAATTTCAAAATTTGCTCCCAAAGCAGAGTATCAAAAAGTGACAACAGGTACATTGGATAGTCAATTAGAAATGACTAAGCGATTGGAACTAAGTTTTGATGAATACTTAGAAATGCGAAATTATGCACTTAATAAAGGAGTTGATACTTTTTCTACCCCTTTTGATGAGGAGTCGTTAAACTTTTTGATTTCAACAGATATGCCAGTCTATAAGATTCCGTCAGGGGAGATCACCAATCTACCTTATCTTGAAAAAATTGGGAAACAAAAGAAAAAAGTTATTCTTTCGACTGGTATGGCAATGATGGATGAGATTCATCGAGCAGTAGAAATTCTTCAACAAAATGGTACAAATGATATTTCGATTTTACATTGTACAACTGAGTACCCAACGCCATATTCATCATTAAATTTAAATGTTATCCATACACTCAAAGAAGAGTTTCCAGAGTTTACCATAGGATATTCTGATCATTCAATTGGTTCAGAAGTTCCTATTGCTGCGGTAGCAATGGGGGCAGAAGTAATTGAAAAACATTTCACCTTGGATACTGAAATGGAAGGTCCTGATCATAAAGCAAGTGCAACTCCTGAAATTCTAGAAGCTTTAGTGAAAGGAATTAGAATTATTGAACAGTCTTTAGGGCGCTTTGAAAAAATTCCAGACCCAGTAGAAGAAAAAAATAAAATAGTTGCTCGAAAATCTGTAGTAGCTTTAGGGGCGATTAAAAAGGGAGAAATATTTACAGAGAAAAATATTACAGTAAAACGCCCAGGAAACGGAATATCTCCAATGTTTTGGTATGATATCTTAGGAAAAGAAGCACAAGTTAGTTTCGAAGAGGATGAAATAATCTGTGATTCCCGATTTGAAAATCAATTGTAGTAATTATTATTTGAAATACATTGGAATATAATATGAAAAAAATTTGTTTGGTTACGGGTTCACGTGCTGAATATGGCATTATGAGACCATTAATTCAAAAACTTTCTGAAGATTGTGAAATAAGTCTTGATATTATTGCTACGGCAATGCACCTTGAAGAAAAATATGGAAATACTTTCCTTCAACTTGAAAGGGATGGTTTTCATATTGCTTATAAAATACCACTCAACCTAATTGATACTAAGAAAGAGACAGTATCAAAAAGTATGTCAACATTACATTTAAATTTGACTGATATTTTTCAAAAAAATGTATATGATTTAGTTATTGTTTTAGGTGATCGCTATGAAATATTGCCAGTTGTAAATGTTGCGTTAATTTATAATGTCCCAGTTTGTCATTTGCATGGTGGTGAGACATCACTAGGAAATTTTGATGAATATATTCGTCATGCTGTAACTAAGATGAGTCATTTACATCTTGTAGCTACTGAAAAGTTTCGCAAACGTGTTATTCAGATGGGAGAGAGCCTAGATTTGTTATTAATACGGGATCATTAGGTGTTGAAAACGCATTATCAATTCCACCCTTATCAAAAAACGAATTAGAAGAACAATTAACTATTAGTTTGGAGGAAAAATACTTAGTTGTATTATATCATCCTGTAACTTTTGAAGAAGGACTTTCTGCTGGAGCTCAGATGTCAATCGTATTGGATACTTTAAGTAGATTTGGAAAACAATGTATCTTTATTGGTTCTAATTCAGATACTGGTTCTGATGAAATTTCTTTAGAAATTTCATCTTATCTTGAAAATCATCAAAATTGTTATAGTTTTGCTTCATTGTCAACACAACAGTATCACTCACTAATAAGACATTCAATTGGGTTAGTTGGTAATTCATCATCTGGTTTAATAGAAGTTCCTTCCTTAAGTAAGCCAACGTTGAATATTGGTGATAGACAGAAAGGACGTCTCTGTGGTAAAAGTGTTTTAAATACTCCTGTGACTTGTGATGAAATTCTAATGGGGTTAGAAGAGATGGAAAAAATAGTTGATTTTTCTAATCCTTATTACCAACCTAATGCCTCTTTAAATGCTTATAATGCTATCAAGAATTACCTTGATGAATGTCCATCAATTTCGCAGCCATTTTATGATTTAGACGAGGTATTTGATTTATGAAAAAAAAGTTAGCTTTTTTAGGAGCTGGAAGTCATGCAGATGCTATTGTACCAGTAATAGATAATCTATCTTACGAATTTATTGGTTTTTTTGATGATAAGGATATTTCAGAACATGATGGTTACCCTGTCTTAGGGAGAATGTATGATGTCTTGAAATTTTTAGATAATGGTATGATAGATGCTGTATTTATTACAATTGGAGATAATGCTAAAAGGCGTGAACTTTTTGATTATGTTGCAAAGAACTATTATCATTCTATTATTAATATTATTAGTCCAGATGCCTTAGTTTTAACACCAGAAAGTATATGTGGTAGAGGAATATTTATTGGTTTCGGGGCTTTTATTGGTTCAAAAGTTCAACTGTTTGATAATAACGTAGTTAATACTGGAGCATTGATTGAACACCATACTATCGTTAAGTCACATTGTAATATTGCCCCAAATGCAACGATAAATGGTCTATGTAAAATTGAAGAGGAAGTTTACTTTGGTAGTGCTAGTGTCATTACTCAAACATTAAGCATTACTTCACAGACAATAATTGGTGCGGGGGCAGTTATTATTAGTGATATTGTTGAGAGTGGTACATATGTTGGAATTCCAGCAAAAAAAATTAAGTAGAGGACTAAAAAAATGAAACCGATATGTATAATTCCTGCTCGTTCTGGTTCAAAAGGGTTACCTGATAAAAATATGCTTTATCTTTCTGGAAAACCTATGATTTTTCATACAATAGATGCTGCACTTAAAACAGGATTGTTCGAACAAGAAAATATTTTTGTAAGTACGGATTCAGAATTATATCGCGATATTTGTTTGGAGCGTGGTATCTCTGTTGTGATGAGAAATGCAAAGTATGCCTCTGATACAGCTACTTCATACGATATGATTCAAGATTTTTTAACTGAATTTGATGATGATCAAGTATTTGTTTTGTTGCAAGTGACATCACCATTAAGGAAAGCGTGGCATATCGAAGAAGCAATAAATTACTATCTTTCTCATGATGTTGATAATGTTGTTAGTTTTTCTGAAGTAGACAAGCATCCAAACCTTTTCACAACATTGTCGTCTGATGGTTATGCTCAGGATATGGTTGGTGCTGACAGAGGTTACCGTAGGCAAGAGTTACAAAAACTTTACTATCCAAATGGAGCTATCTATATTTCTGATAAGAAAACTTATTTATCAAATAAGAGCTTTTTTACAAAAAAAACTTATGCTTATGAAATGTCAAAGGAATATTCTTTAGATGTTGATACTCATGATGATTTTATCCATGTAATTGGACACTTATTTTTTGACTATAAGCGAAGAGAGAACGAAAATAAAGATTTTTATAGAGACAATTATCTTAAGTTAATTTGTTATGATTCTTCAAAACTTATTTTGGGCGATTCAAGAATGCTTACTATATCAATAGAAGGATATAGTAACTATTCACAAGGCGGAGTAACCTTATCCACATTATTGGAAAATATTGATACCATTTTAACAGAAAATATAAAAGAAGTTTTTGTATCAATTGGTGTTAACGATCTAATAGTTGGGTCAAATATAGATAAAATTTGTAGGGATTTTGAAAAGCTATTTAATACCTTTTCTTCAAGAAATATTAGTTATTACATGACTACTATTGCTTATACTTTATTTAGAGATTCTGTCAAAAATAGTGATATCAAGAAAGTCAATACTTGGTTATTAGATTATAGTCGAAAAAAAAATATACCAATATTTGATATAAATAAGTTAGTTGCCCAAAATGAAGTTCTAGACTATCAAAAAACGTCAGATGGTTTACATTTTAAAAAAAATGTAGAAAATAAGCTACAAGATAGCTATATGGAATTTTTATCAAATAATAAATGAGATTTATGTAAATTGCTACTTATTTTTTAAAAGTAAACAAAGAAGTAAGATCTAAGTATATTTTGGAATTATTATAAAATTCTCTTTTCTGAAATAAGTATTTTTTACCTAAGGAACTTAAAGAAGCATTCAAACAAGAGTCACAAGCTATTATTGCCAACAGATATGACGATGCCCTTGATGATGTCGAAAACAAGGTCTACACGAGAGATTTGTTTAGACGTGACTAATTTCTTCCTTTCAGTTACTTTTCAAGGAATTGAATTGCCCTTTTAGGTGTCTTGTGTTATATTAATAATATAGTTTTCCATGGAAGAGTTTTCAAAGAAGGGGTGTCATATGAGTCGTACTGGGCAAAATGGTCATAAAATATTAATACAAAAATTATTGGTCAGTATTCATTATTTGACACTGTTTAAGGATGAGTTACAGTTGGTTGAGCGGACACCTTCTATTTTAGGTGGTGAATTTTCTGCTCATTCTGTTCAGTCTGAACTCGGTGAAATTGTTTCAGTCATTAATCAATTGGATTACCAACAACGGTTGATTGAATCAACTTTCTGGTATGAAGAGAAAGCATTCAAATTAATGAATAAAACTCTTCAAATTGTGGATACATGGATTCATGGCTTGGAAAATTTGGTTGATCTTTGTCAGGACAAGGAGGTCTTTCAAGCTATTCTTGGAGACAAACGGATTCGTGTTTTTGGTGTCTTGATTGATGTCTTTTCATCATTGAAAATCATTGTCATGTCATTAAAAGAGGTTCCAGTTCCACCTGTATTATATGACCAAATCAAAATGGTCAATATTGAAGAAGAAGCCTTTATTAAACATTACCAAAGTCCCAAGCAGGCTGCACCAGAAGCCCTTGGTATTAGAGAATAAGACTGATGACCTATCTTTTGGATAGGTTTTTTCATCCTCTCAAATAGGCTAACTCCACTTTAGTATTTTCAAATCGTTTAAATACCTTTTTTATTATTGTCTTTTCATTTTAGCGATAATTATGTTACAATTTATTTTAATAGATTCACATGTATTCGGTTTTTGATGTATGTAGTATCTGTTAATATTGTTTATTCAAACTAAAATTTAGGGGGTAGTAGTGATGGAGAGAGTCACGAGGAAACTAAGTAATCTATTGATAACTGTTATCATTTTATTCGGAGGTCTTGCGAGTAGTTTAGTATTTACGACGGTAGTATTGGCTCAAGGTAGTGATATTAGTTCGACAGTAGTGACTGACTTAAGTGTTTCTAGCACAGAAATTCAAGATGGCGGTAAAGTAGCTGTTACAGTAAATTTTGCTGAGAATTCGAGTCATAATATTCAGAATGGGGATACAATAACTGTTGGTTGGACGAATAGTGGCCAACCTACCTTTAATGGATACGCCAAAACGCTTCCGTTGACGGTTAAAGGTGTTAATGTCGGAGAAGCTGTTATTAGACAAGACGGAGCAACCATTACATTTAATAGCAGTGTTGATAATTTAGAGGATGTTTCGGGATACGTTACCTTTGAAATTGAAGGTAGAAATACCACTAATACCACTTCGGAAGATAAGAAGTCAGGAACTATATTTTCAGGAGGCAAAAGCACGACTGTAACTGTAGTTAAACCGGAAGCAGGTGTAAATAGTGTCTTCTATTACAAGACAGGTAGCATGTACACTTCGGATACAGAACATGTTAACTGGTGGTTGAATGCAAACTTAAACAAATCATACGTAGATTCAGATATTCGTATTGAAGATAGCATTCAAGGAGGGCAAGAACTTGTTACAGATAGTTTTGAAATTACTGTATCAGGTAACTCTAATACGACACTATCAGGAGCAAATGCTCTAACAGATTTTGCAAAACAGTATCCTGGTTCAAGTATTACAGTTAATGGCAATAATATAACAGTAGTTATTGCCCAAGCTATGCCTCCCTAAATCAATTTTCGATTTATTATAAGACAAAAATCACAGACCAAAGCCAAAAGCAATTTGTTAATAATTCTAAAGCTTGGTATACAGAAAATGGTAAAGATGCTGTCAATGGTGAAGACTTCAACTATGCTGTTGATAACGTTAATGCCAATGCAGGTGTTACAGGTACAGTGAAGGGTGAGTTGAAAATTGTCAAGAAAACTAAAGGAACAGCAATTGCTATTCCCGGTGTAACATTTGAATTGAAAAATACAGAAGGAACAGCAATTTTAAATGGTGAAGCAGTCTTAAAGCTAGTAACTGATGCTAATGGTGTTGCTAATGTAAAAGGATTGCCAGTTGGAAATTATGTTGTTAAAGAAGTCTCTGCCCAGATTGGATTGATTTTGATTTATTAAAGAGTCAAGAATTGACATTCACTGTTAATGATTCTGATAGAGAAGGAACTCTCCTTAATGTCGAGAATGAAACCAAAAAGACAACTGTATCAGGAACTAAGACTTGGAATGATAATCGTAATCAAGATGGTAAGCGTCCTGCTTCAATTACTGTAAACTTACTAGCTAATGGTGAAAAAGTAGCCTCTAAAGAAGTTACAGCTTCTGAAAATTGGGCATACAGTTTTGATAATCTTGAAGCTTACAAAGATGGCAAACAAATTAACTACACTGTCACAGAGGAACCTGTTGCTGATTATACAACTACAGTGGATGGCTATAACTTGATCAATAGCTATACACCAGGTAAAACAGCAGTGACAGTTAATAAAGTGTGGTCAGATAATAACAACCAAGATGGTAAACGTCCTACTAGTGTTAGTGTTCAACTTTACGTTAATGGTGAAGCAGTAGATGGTAAGGTACTTGAGTTGACACCTGACAACAATTGGACAGCCCAATTCACTAACCTTGATGAGAAAGCTGACGGTAAAGTAATCAGCTACACTGTTAAAGAAGTGACTGTTCCATCAGGCTATATTTCTACAGTTGACGCTACAGATGCCAAAAACTTTATTATTACAAATGCTTACACAACTGAAACAACAGAGGTTTCAGGAACTAAGACTTGGAAAGATGGCGATGACAAGGATGGTATTCGTCCGAATGCCATTACAGTTAAACTTTTAGCAAATGGTCAAGATACTGGATTAACTACTGTAGCCACAGCCGATACTAAGTGGTCTTATACATTCAAAAATATTGCAAAATATGCTAACGGTAAAGCAATTAGCTACAGCGTTGAAGAAGTTAATGTCCCGTTAGGTTACACAGCTACTGTTGATGGTATGAATATTACTAATAGCTATACGCCTAAGCAAGATAAGCCAACTCCTCCATCAAAATCAAATGATAAGCCAACTAAAAAAGATGAGCCAACTTCTCTAGCAAACTCAAATACCAAGCCAACTAAAAAAGAAAAGCTTCCATTGACTAATAGTATAGATAATCCAATCTACGCTATCTTTGGACTTATCTTACTTGGACTCGGTATTGGGTACACCATTCGCAAGAAAAAACTAGAGAACGGTTAATTTAGCTTGAGACATACCTAATCTAATGTATCATACAGTAATTAATACCCATTTTTCTTTTCAATTGTTGGAGCCTAGTCATTAAGAAGGCGCTTGATCAATTGGAATGGGGTGATAATTGTGAATACTGAGAAAGGACGATTGTGTTCCTTTCTTTTTTTTATATTTAGAGCGATTAGTATCTTATTTTTTGCCTTATCAAATCTTTCATTCTTAAAGCACTCGCCAAGTTCCACATCAACTTCTTTTTGACAGGCTCCCTAAAAAACGGTATAATAAGGAAAATCAAATACCTTTAAAAAAGTCCAGAGAGGCTTAGAAGGTTTACATGTCTAAATGGAGTGCATCTGCACGCCAACTTTTCTGTAACCTTGCTTCTTTGGAAGTGAGGTTTTTTAGTAGTCGGCAGGTGCCCACAGAAAGGAAAGTAGATGTACGAAGAACGTCCCATTATTGCGCTAGATTTTCCCTCAGTTGAGGAATTAAAATCCTTCCTAAGCTTATTTCCCAAAGAGGAGAAGCTTTATGTCAAAATAGGCATGGAATTGTATTATGCCGCCGGCCCAGAAATTGTTCGTTATGTGAAATCTCTCGGTCACAGCGTCTTTCTTGATTTGAAGTTACACGATATTCCCAATACGGTTAAGTCGACAATGAAGGTTCTGTCAAGAATGGGTATCGACATGACAACAGTACAAGCAGCTGGTGGTCTTGAGATGCTTCAGGCTGCGCGTCAGGGGCTGGGTGATGGTCCAATCTTGATAGCTGTGACACAATTAACATCAACCAGTGAAACAATGATGCAAGAAGACCAAAATATTCAAACCAGTCTCTTAGAGTCCGTTTTACACTATGCCAAACGGACGGCACTTGCAGGATTAGATGGTGTTGTTTGTTCAGCCCATGAGGTTGCAGCTATTAAGGCAGTAACACCAGATAGCTTTGTCTGTTTAACACCAGGTATTCGACCAACTGGTTCAGACATTGGTGATCAAAAGCGGATTATGACCCCTAGTCAGGCTAAGGCGATCGGCAGTGATTATATTGTCGTTGGTCGCCCGATTACACTTGCTAAAGATCCTGTGGCTGCTTATCAGGCTATTAAAACTGAATGGAATGCTTAAGGCAATTAAACCTTACTTAACTTATTTTAAAGGAGCTTACTATGACATTATCATCTCAAATTGCAGCAGAACTACTTGATATTCAGGCTGTCTATTTAAAGCCAGAAGAGCCATTTACCTGGGCATCAGGTATTAAATCACCTATCTACACGGATAATCGAATTACTTTGTCATACCCAGAAACACGGACACTTATTGAAAATGGTTTTGTGGAAACTATTCGCGCACATTACCCAGATGTTGAGGTGATTGCTGGAACAGCTACCGCTGGTATTCCACACGGTGCTATCATTGCTGATAAGATGGCCTTACCATTTGCTTACATCCGTAGTAAAGCAAAAGATCACGGAGCTGGTAATCAAGTTGAAGGACGTGTCTTATCTGGTCAAAAAATGGTTATCATTGAGGATTTAATTTCAACAGGCGGGTCGGTACTTGATGCGGCTGCGGCAGCTATTCGTGAAGGAGCTGAAGTTCTAGGAGTTGTGGCTATTTTCACTTACCAATTGCCCAAAGCTACAGTTAGCTTTGAAGAGGCAGGGCTTGATCTGATGACGTTAACAAATTACTCTGAACTCATTAAAGTAGCAAAAGTCAAAGGTTATATTGATGCTGATGGTTTACAACTCTTGAAGAAATTTAAAGAAGATCAAGAAAATTGGCACAAGTAACCAAAATGCAGGGTAATCCTGTTTTTTTGATGGGGGATGTTACAATGAGTTGTGATAGCTTTGATTAAAAGGAGATTATAAAAGGATGGGATATAAAGAACTCTTAAATAGTAATAAGATGCCTTATTTGGAAACGGACCGCTTTATTCATATGAAAGATGACATCTTGTCTGAACGGTATTATTCTAATTATATTGATTACAAGGTTTCGCCACATCTTGAGCAACTAAAAGCGGATTTGAAGTACTTGCGTGATGAACAAGTCAATTACACTCACGCTTATGCCATGCTAAACTTTCCTGAGAATGTTGACTTGAGTGAGGAACTAACTGATTATTTAACAGCCAAAGGATTTCAGTTTTACCGTCATATCATTTTTACCAACCAGTTCAACAATCTCAAACTCAGTCAAAAAGAGATTAGTCCAATAATAATTGAAGAGTTACAGGCCGAAGATTTCTCTGATTATCTAGACTTGAAATATGCACAAAGTTTAACCTACGGGAAAGATTTTGCTGATCAAATGTTAGCATACAATACCTATCACTTGCCTGAAAAAGGCTCCAGAATATATGTAGCTAAAGACGGTGATACCTTAGTGGGTGATGTAACTGCTTGGGAGTATGGCGATTTTCTTGAGATTGATGATTTTAGTTTAGTTGACGGTTATCGTGGCAGGGGAATTGGCTCAGCCTTACAGCGAAAAGCTGCTCAGAATTTTGAAAAACTTATACTCATCTCAGAGGAGGAAAACCGACAAATGTATGAACATCAGGGGTATCAGGAAGTCGCATTTTACTGGAATGCTTTGTATACTGAACATCCTCTCAAAACGAGTAGCTAAGGGAAAAAAGCAGATAAAGTAATAGTGATTTTTCCTTAAATATGGTATAACCTTACATATTAGAGGAGAGAAAAATGTTAACAAAAGAAAATATTAGCAGCGTTCAGGACAAATTTGGTGGTCGTGATTTCCCAAAGTTAGTAGAGGCATTTATTGACATGGGCATGGTCACAAATACGATTAACATTCAAACAGGCTCTGCAGTTTATAGAGATGCTCAAGGTCATCAGCTAGCAATGCCAGCTTACCAAGTCGACTCTATTGCACAAGAAGTTAATAGAGACTACTTTTTGAAACAATTACAAGTACACCAAAAAGGGCAGACTGATTTTCCCACTTTTTGCCAAGATACTGCTGACTCAGGCATTTATAAATGGGATGTTGACTTATTAGCAAAGACCTGTACTTATTATGATTTACATAACCAAATGGTCTATAGTGAACCGATTCCAGTATAAACTGATGATTTAGTAAAAATTTGTCGTCATGAGGCAGTGTAAAAGCAAGCATTAAGTTAGTAGGAGAATACTAAGTGTTAGAATTTAAAGATGCCACAGCAATGGCTGAAGCTGTAAGGACTGGACAAGTTAGTCCAAGAGATTTAGTGTTAGAAACCATTAAGAAAGCAAATCTACTAAACCCAGAACTCAATGCAATAGTTGATACCAGATATGATAAAGCATTAATTGAAGCAGAAACACGAGATTTCAAGGATAAGCCATTTGCCGGTGTTCCCATTTACTTAAAAGACTTAGGGATGGATATGGTGGGTGAATTGGCCGGATCTGGTTCCAAATTATTTAAAAACTATAAGGCAAGTAGCTCGACACATTATGTCCAAGCTTTAGAAGAACTAGGCTTTATTATTTTAGGGCGCTCAAATACCCCGGAGTTTGGGTTTAAAAATATTTCTGATAGCAAAGCTTTTGGTGCAGTTAATCTACCAATGGATAAGTCGCGTAATGCAGGGGCTCGTCGGGTGGTGCTGCAGCATTAGTTTCTTCAGGGATTAGTCTGTTAGCTCCGGCTAGTGATGGTGGTGGTTCCATTAGAATTCCTGCCTCTTTTAATGGCTTGATTGGCTTGAAAACTAGTCGTGGTCGTATTCCAACAGGACCTAAAACCTATCGCAGTTGGCAGGGAGCTGCCATTCAATTTGCACTGACAAAATCTGTGCGTGATACCAGAAACTTACTATTTCATTTGCAAGCTTGTCAGATAGAGAGCCCATTTTCTCTGCCAATGCTAACAGCTGAACAATTGTTTGATGTTTCCTTACCTGCTATCAAGGTGGCCTATTTGACGAAGCATCCTGATGGTTCAGAGTGTCCATCTGAGGCAAAAAATGCTGTTTTAAGTGCTGTGCAATTCCTTAAAGACCAAGGGCATCAGGTAGTTGAGCTGGACGAGGCACCGCTTGATATGGCGCAAGTGTTTGAGAATTACTATGTCATGAATTCAGTGGAGACGGCGGCCATGTTTGATGAGATTGAAGCCTCACTTGGTCGTCCAATGGAAAAAGAGGACATGGAAACAATGACCTGGGCCATTTACCAAAGTGGTCAGCGCGTGCTTGCTAAGGATTATTCAAGGCTGCTACACGAGTGGGATCATTTCAGTAAAGTGATGGCAGATTTTCATCAGACTTATGATCTGTTGCTGACACCAACGACGATGGATGTCGCGCCAAAACATGGTCAACTTGATCCTGATGCGGTTCTTTTGGAAAAATTGGCAAATGCGAGAACTATCCAGGTACAGAACAGTTGCAACTTGTGACAGAGATGTTTAAACCAGGCCAGGCTTTAAATCCTTATACTTCTATAGCAAATCTAACTGGTCAACCAGCTATTTCATTACCTAGCCATCAGACAGCATCTGGCTTGCCTATAGGCATTCAATTGCTTGCTGCTAAAGGAAGGGAAGACTTATTGCTACAAGTAGCAGAAATCTTTGAACAAAATGGCAGATTGATACAGTAATCTTATTTTTATATAACATATGCTAAAAGGGAAGGTTATTATAGGATAGCTTCTCTTTTTCTGTAAGCATTGTCATCACTCATTTTAAAGTGACAATGGTATACTAGTTAGTGCATAGGAGAAATATCAGATCACTGAATTTTTTTCAAGTAACAGTAGGGATCGTTTTCTAAATTTATTAAAAATTAGAACCTGTCACCTAAAATATATTAAAGAAAAGGAATCTTATAATGAATAAAAAACTTATTCTAATTCTCTCAGTTTTTGCAAGCTTGCTTGTTTTAGTAGCTTGCTCTTCCAACAGTAAGTCTGGTGAAGGCAATTGGCAATCAATCCAGAAAAAAGGAGAGTTGAGGGTTGCAACATCGGGTACCTTATTCCCACAATCGTTTCATGATAAAAGCAATAATAGCTTAACAGGATATGATGTTGAAATCATGAAAGAAGTTGGAAAACGCCTTGGCTTAAAAGTTAAATTTACTGAAATGGGTGTTGACGGTATGTTAACAGCTTTGAATAGTAATCAAATTGATATTGCTGGATACTCGATTGAAAAAGACAGTAAAAATGCTAAGAAATTCCTTTATACTGATGCACATAAATATTCATTTGGATCGATGATTGTCCGTCAGTCAGATGATTCAGGTATTAAATCACTTGACGATTTAAAAGGTAAAAAAGCAGCTGGCGCTTCAACGACATCTTATATGAAAGTGGCTAAAAAATATGGGGCAGAGCTTGTTATTTATGATAATGTGACAAATGATGTCTATCTTCAAGACGTTGCTAACGGACGTACAGATGTCATCTTAAATGATTTTTATTTACAATCAATGGCTTCAAAAGCATTGCCAAATATTCCTGTAAAAGTTTTGAAAGATGTTTATTATAACCCTTCTGAGTCTAATTTTGCTATTAAATTAGGTAACACAGAATTGCAAAAACACGTTAATGCGACTATCAAAGAAATGAAAAAAGATGGTACCTTAACAAAACTTTCTGAAAAATTCTTTGCAGGAAAAGATGTGTCAAAAGAGAAAAAATATAACTTTAAAAAAGTTGACGTCTCAGATGTTGAGTAAGCAGTGATGGCAGTCACTTTATTCTTACAGGTATTGCTGTGACACAGGTCAACAAGCTATAGTTATAAGATGACAGGCAGTGTTTTAAATTTCTAACGATCTACTGATAAATTGACCTTTGGCTTACTTCCTTATCAAGCAAGAACTAGCTTAGTAGTATTAAGTATGGCATTTCTTATTGTTGATGATTGATAAGGGGGAATACAATTAGTGGTGGATAATTGGTCAATTGAAACGATAGTCTTATTTTTATATAATACATGCTAAAAGGGAAGTCTATTATAGGATAGCTTCTCTTTTTCTGTAAGCAATATCATAGTCCATGTTAAAGTGACCATGGTATACTAATTTTATTAACGAAAAGGAGTCTCTTTCATGAAAAGACACTATGCATTAGTTGGATTAGGACTTGTTGCCATTACTTTAACAGCTTGTTCTTCACAGACATCATCTCAAAGTAGTACTTGGGATAAGATTGAAAAAAAGGACCTTATTACTGTTGGTACTCCCAAAACCTATCAACCCACTTCATACCTTAATGATAAAAATGAATTGGTTGGTTATGAAGTTGATATGATGAAAGAAGTTGCAAAACGTCTTCATATTAAAGTTAAATTTGTTGAAACTGGATTTGACCAAGCCTTCACTTCTGTAGATAGTGGTCGTGTTGACTTAGCAATCAATAACTTTGACATCACAAAGAAACGTACAGCAAAGTATAATATGTCTGAACCTTATAAATATGGGGTTGGTGGCATGATTGTCCGTGCAGATGGTACTTCAGGAATTGCGAAGAAAGACTTAAGTGACTGGAAGGGCAAAAAAGCTGCCGGAGCTGATGGAACTGAGTACATGAAAGTAGCTAAAAAACAAGGTGCTAAACTAGTTACTTATGATAATGTCTCAAATGATGTTTATATCAATGATGTGACAAATGGTCGGACAGACTTTATTCCAAATGATTACCCAGCACAAAAATTATTTGTAGACTTCTTAAAATCAAAAGATCCAAAAATCAATATTAAAATGGCTGACGTACAATACAATCCGACAGATCAAGGTATTGTTATGAGTAAAAAAGATGACAGCCTCCTTAAAGTCATTAATAAGACAATTAAAGCCATGAAAAAAGATGGTAATTTGAAGAAAATTTCTGAAACTTACTATGGGGGTCAAGATTTAACCGTTCCATTTGGAAAAGATAAAAAGGTTCCTGTGATTGACACAAAAGACGTTGATTAGTAGGCAGGGTGAGGTAGTATGATCAATTTAGAATTAATTTGGAAAAGTTTTGGTTACGTTATAGGCGGCCTGCCCTATACCATTGGTATTGCAGCCCTAAGTTTCACAACTGGACTCTTTTTTGGGATATTACTAGCCGTTTTAGGACGCTCTCAAAATAAAGCATTGCAGATATTTGTAAAATCTTATGTCTCTCTGATGCGTGGGATTCCGATGATTGTTGTCCTGTTTATGTTATACTTTGGTCTGCCTTATTATGGTTTACAATTACCTGCTTTATTATGTGCCTATATTGGCTTTAGTTCAGTAAGCTCTGCTTATATTTCTGAAATCTTTCGGTCCTCGATTGAAGCCGTTGATAGCGGTCAATGGGAAGCGGCTCAAGCATTAGGACTATCCAAAAAATCAATTATTAAGAAAATAATTTTGCCACAAGCTATTCGGATAGCCATTCCACCACTTGGAAACGTCGTTGTTGATATGATTAAATCGACCTCACTTGCAGCTATGATTACTGTTCCTGATATCTTTCAGAACGCTAAAATTGTCGGTGGAAGAGAATGGGATTATATGTCAATGTACGTTTTAGTAGCTTTTATTTATTGGCTCTTGTGTTTTGGATTTGAACATTTTCAGAGACATATTGAAGCAAAATTCGTTTATTAAAGCAAAAACCGATTATTCCTCTTGGATTTTTGATTCCAAGAGGTTTTTTCATGAAAATATGGTAAAATATGACTAATACAATTGTAGAAATGAGGGATTTGCCTAATGCATAATTCTGTTTGGCATAACAAAATTAAAGCACAGTTGCCCGAACATTACTTTTCTAAGATTAATCATTTTTTAGATGATGTCTATGGGAAAGGGATTGTTTATCCACCACGAGAAAAGGTCTTTAATGCGTTAATTGCAACGCCATATGAACAAACTAAAGTATTGATTTTAGGTCAAGATCCTTATCATGGCCCCAACCAAGCCCAAGGTTTATCTTTCTCAGTCCCTGAAGAAATTGCTGCACCGCCATCTTTACAAAATATTTTAAAGGAATTAAGGACTGATATTGGTCCTCGTGACCATCATGACTTAAGTCCATGGGCAAAAGAAGGAGTGCTTCTTTTAAATGCCTGTTTAACCGTTCCTGAGCACCAGGCTAACGCACATGCTGGTCAAATATGGGAACCTTTTACAGATGCTGTTATCAGTGTTTTAAATGACAAAGAGAGTCCAGTTGTTTTTATCCTTTGGGGAGGTTATGCAAGGAAAAAGAAAAGATTAATTACTAATCCTATTCATAAAATTATTGAGAGCTCTCATCCAAGTCCCTTATCTTCTTATAGAGGATTTTTTGGCAGTAAACCATTTTCACAGTGTAATCAATTTTTAGTGGAACATGGACAAGACCAATCAATTGGTTGGCTTAGTTATCAACTTGTATATAAGGAGTAGAGATGTTATTAATTAAAAACGGCAGACTAATTGACCCTAAATCAAATTTTGATAGGCAAGTTGATATTTTGATTGAAGATGATAAAATTGTTGAGATTTCAGCATCTATTGACAGAAAAGATGCTGAAATCATTGATGCGACTGGTTATGTTGTAGCCCCTGGCTTGGTTGATATTCATGTTCACTTCAGAGAACCTGGACAAACACATAAAGAAGATATCCATACGGGCGCACTGGCAGCAGCAGCAGGTGGTGTCACAACAGTTGTCATGATGGCTAATACCAATCCGATTATTTCAACAGTGGAAGTCTTGGAAGAGGTACTGGCTAGTGCAGCTAAGGAAAAGATCTCTATCTACACCAATGCCTCAGTGACGACCAATTTTGATGGCCAAAATCTGACTGACTTTAAAGGTTTGCTTGCTGCTGGAGCAGTATCCTTCTCAGATGATGGAATTCCTTTAGAAAGCTCAAAAGTTTTAAAAGAAGCCTTGGAATTAGCTCGTGATAACAATACCTTTATTGCCTTGCATGAGGAAGATCCAGCATTAAATGGGGTACTTGGTTTTAATGAAACCATTGCTAAAGAGCATTTCCATTTTTGTGGTGCAACTGGTGTTGCAGAGTATAGTATGATTGCCAGAGATGTGATGATTGCCTACGACAGTAAAGCACACGTTCATATCCAACATCTTTCAAAAGCGGAGTCAGTCAAAGTCGTTGAGTTTGCGCAAGCGATTGGTACACATGTCACAGCAGAAGTAGCCCCTCAACATTTCTCAAAAACAGAAGATCTCCTGTTAACAGCGGGAGCTGATGCGAAGATGAATCCGCCTTTACGATTAGAGTCAGATCGAAGCTGTCATTGAGGCTTAAAATCAGGAGTTATTTCCATAATTGCCACTGATCACGCGCCTCATCACCGAGAGGAGAAGACAGTTGACAAAATTTGGGAAGCACCATCAGGCATGACCGGCTTAGAAACCTCGCTGTCACTTGGCTTAACGCACTTGGTTGCTCCAGGACACCTGTCCTTAATAGAATTTTTAGCAAAAATGACTAGTAATCCAGCGTCTTTATATCAATTTGATGCCGGCTATGTTGCTGAGAATGGCCCTGCAGACTTAGTTATCTTTTCTGATAAGGAAAAACGACGTATTACAGAACACTTTGCCTCAAAAGCCAGTAACTCACCATTTGTGGGTGAAGAGCTGTTTGGTAAGGTTAAATACACCATCGCCAAAGGACAAGTCGTCTATCAAGATGACGCATAATAAAAAAGCAGGGCTTAGGGCTCTGCTTCTTATTTATGTTTTTGTTTACTTAAGTTTAATCCCCAAGGAACTAGATTTTCTTCTTTTTGACGAATACGTTTAATATTATCTTTATGACGGTAGATAATGATAAAGGCTAAAAGACAACTCACAAGGATCAAAAAGCCATTATGTTCAGGTAAGAGGAAATGGAGTGACGGGAAAAGGAGGGCGCTGATAACAGCAATTAGCGCAACTGTAATACTTGATAGTGAAATCATGCTAAATAGGTATAAAATAACGACAAATACCAGCACTAAAAATAAGAAGTAGAGTGGCGCATAACCAAGTAAAACACCTGCACTGGTTGCAACTGCCTTACCCCCTTTAAATTTGGCAAATACTGGAAAAGTATGACCCAGGACTGCAAAAAATCCAATGACAAGAGGAGAGACTGCTGAGTAGCCAAATAAAACGGGTAATAAAGTAGCTACTGTTCCTTTTAGAACATCAACTGCCAAAGTGGCTACACCTGCTTTAATCCCTAAAATGCGAAAAGTATTTGTGGTACCAGTATTTCCTGAACCATGTTCCCGAAGATTAACCTTATAGAAACGCTGGCCAATCCATAAGCCTGTAGGAATTGAACCTAGGAAATAGGCAATAATAATTAAGATTAGTAAAGTCATAGCCATATTATACCATAAAGGATAATTGTGCGACTAGATTAAGAAAAAGAAAAAATAACTTTGCAAAATCTGCAAAAAACTTGTAAGATAAGAAAGATGAAAAAATCTGGAGGTCAGTCTTGGCTAAGAAAGAAATAAATATAAATAATTATAATGATGATGCCATTCAAGTTTTAGAAGGCTTGGACGCTGTTAGAAAGCGTCCTGGGATGTATATTGGTTCTACTGATGGTACAGGACTACATCATCTGATTTGGGAAATTGTCGACAATGCGGTCGATGAAGCACTCTCTGGTTTTGGTAATGCCATTAAGGTTACAATCAATAAAGATGGCTCTGTTAGTGTTGAAGATAGTGGTCGTGGGATGCCAACGGGTAAACACGCTATGGGGATACCAACTGTTCAAGTAATTTTTACAGTGCTTCATGCTGGTGGTAAGTTTGGACAAGGTGGTTATAAAACTTCTGGTGGGCTCCATGGAGTTGGCTCTTCTGTTGTTAATGCCTTGTCAGCATGGTTAGAAGTTGACATTACCCGTGATGGTGCTATCTACCGTCAACGCTTTGAGAATGGTGGTAAACCTGTTTCAACGCTGAAAAAAATAGGAACAGCACCAAAATCAAAAACAGGTACAACCGTTACCTTTATGCCTGATGATACCATCTTCTCAACAACAGACTTTAAATTTAATACCATTGCCGAACGTTTGAAAGAATCAGCATTCTTGTTAAAAGATGTGAAGATGACGCTGTCAGACTTACGTGGTGACGAACCAGTAGTGGAAGAGTTCCATTATGAAAATGGTGTCCAGGACTTTGTTGAATACCTAAATGAAGATAAAGAAACACTCACACCCGTAATCTATATTGAAGGACAAGATCAAGAATTCCAGGTTCAGGTTGCTCTTCAATATAACGATGGTTTCTCTGATAATATCTTATCTTTCGTTAATAACGTTCGTACTAAAGATGGTGGTAGTCATGAAACTGGTTTGAAATCAGCTATTACTAAAGTAATGAATGATTATGCTAGAAAAACTAATTTACTGAAAGAAAAAGATAAAAACTTGGAAGGCTCAGATTACCGCGAAGGACTGTCTGTTGTGCTTTCTATTCTTGTTCCGGAGCAACATTTACAATTCGAGGGACAAACCAAGGATAAACTTGGCTCGCCATTAGCTAGACCAGTTGTTGATGGGATTGTCTCAGACAAGCTAACTTACTTTCTGCTGGAAAATGGTGAGCTGGCTTCTAATCTTATCCGCAAAGCCATTAAAGCAAGGGATGCCCGTGAAGCTGCCCGTAAGGCACGTGATGAATCACGTAACGGCAAGAAAAACAAGAAGGACAAGGGCTTACTTTCTGGTAAGCTAACACCTGCTCAGTCTAAAAATCCTAAGAAAAATGAACTCTATTTAGTCGAAGGGAATTCTGCCGGCGGTTCAGCAAAACAAGGTCGTGATCGTAAGTTCCAGGCTATCCTACCTTTACGAGGTAAGGTTTTGAATACTGAAAAAGCGAAAATGGCTGATATTCTTAAAAATGAAGAAATCAACACCATGATTCATACCATTGGCGCTGGAGTTGGCGCAGATTTTTCAATTGAAGATATTAACTATGATAAAATCATCATCATGACCGATGCCGATACCGATGGAGCCCACATCCAGACGCTATTGTTAACCTTCTTTTACCGTTACATGCGTCCGCTTGTCGAGGAAGGCCATGTCTATATTGCCTTGCCACCATTCTATAAAATGTCTAAAGGCAAAGGGAAATCAGAAAAAATTGCCTATGCTTGGACCGATGGCGAATTAGATGATCTTCGTAAAGAATTTGGCAAAGGTGCCATGTTACAACGATACAAAGGACTTGGTGAAATGAATGCTGACCAGCTCTGGGAAACAACCATGGATCCAGAAACAAGAACCTTGATTCGGGTGACTATTGATGACCTAGCGCGTGCAGAGCGCAGAGTATCAGTCCTCATGGGTGATAAAGCAGCACCGCGCCGCCAATGGATTGAAGACAATGTCAAGTTCACCTTAGAAGAGAATACCGTCTTGGATGCTTAATTGTAAGTCGTTCCAATAATTCAAGTTGGACCAACAACCTCTTTTCAAATTTACAGAAAGGAATTGAACAAAGGCTAAATCCTCGGAAAAAAGATAACTCGCGACGGAAATCAGGATTTCCTGCAAGTTCCTATTTTTCAGTCGGATTCTTAACGCCTTTGTATCTTAATATTGAACAAAGGCTAAATCCTCTGTTCAGTATAATCCTTTCAAAATACAATACTCTTTTCAAAACAAAAGAAAGGAATTGAACCCGCCTAGTTGCGGTGTAAAAAAGATAAATCTCCTAGCTCATCAGAATGAGCTGGCGATTTCCTATTTTTACTTGGCAACTGACGGGCTTGGTATCTTATTTTATGTCTAACATTCAAAATATGTCTTTAGAGGACATTATGGGGGAACGCTTTGGGCGTTATTCCAAATATATTATTCAGGAGCGGGCCCTTCCTGATATTCGGGATGGTCTAAAACCTGTACAACGTCGTATCCTTTATTCAATGAATAAGGATGGTAATACCTTCGAGAAAGGTTATCGTAAATCAGCTAAATCTGTCGGAAATATCATGGGTAACTTTCACCCTCATGGTGACAGTTCTATTTATGATGCCATGGTTCGCATGTCTCAGGATTGGAAAAACCGTGAAATCTTAGTTGAAATGCATGGTAACAATGGTTCCATGGATGGTGACCCACCAGCCGCGATGCGTTATACTGAGCTCGCCTTTCCGAAATTTCTGGTTATCTTTTACAAGATATTGAGAAAAAAACAGTTCCATTTGCTTGGAACTTTGATGATACTGAAAAAGAACCGACGGTCTTGCCAGCTGCTTTTCCTAACCTTTTGGTTAATGGTGCAACTGGTATCTCTGCAGGTTATGCGACGGATATTCCACCACATAACCTAGCTGAGGTCATAGACGCAGTCGTTTATATGATTGACCATCCTAAAGCATCACTAGACAAGCTGATGGAATTTTTACCAGGACCTGATTTCCCAACAGGAGGAATCATCCAAGGTGCTGACGAAATCAAAAAGGCCTATGAAACTGGTAAAGGTCGCGTTATTGTTCGTTCAAAAACAGTATTTGAAACACTTAAAGGTGGTAAACAACAGATTGTTGTGACCGAAATCCCTTATGAAATTAACAAATCTGTTTTAGTTAAGAAAATTGATGACGTCCGGGTCAACAATAAAGTGCCTGGCATTGTTGAGGTCCGTGATGAATCAGACCGTACAGGACTTCGGATTGCTATTGAACTGAAAAAAGATGCAGATGCTCAAAATGTTTTAAATTACCTTTTGAAATACACTGACTTACAAGTCAACTATAATTTCAATATGGTTGCCATAGACAATTACACACCAAAACAAGTTGGCTTAATTAAAATTCTGTTCTCTTATATTGCCCATCGTAAATCAATTATAATTAAGCGTTCAAAATTTGATAAAGAAAAAGCTGAAAAGAGACTTCACATCGTAGAAGGTTTGATTCTTGTATTATCAATTTTGGATGAAGTGATTGCCCTTATCAGAGCATCTGATAATAAAGCAGATGCTAAAGAAAATCTAAAGATTTCTTATGCTTTTTCTGAAGAGCAAGCAGAAGCCATTGTTACCTTGCAACTCTATCGTTTAACAAATACAGATATTGTTACCCTTCAAAATGAAGAAAAAGAATTGCGTGATTTGATTACAACCTTATCAGCAATTATTGGTAACGAAGCGACAATGTATAACGTCATGAAGCGTGAGTTACGTGATGTTAAGAAAAAATTCGCTAATGCCCGTCGTTCAGAATTACAAATTGAAGCAGAAACAATTGAGATTAATACAGCTAGCTTGATTGTCGAAGAAGATACTTCGTCAGTGTGACACGTGGCGGTTACCTCAAACGTACTAGTCCACGGTCATATAATGCTTCAAGCATTGATGAAATTGGCAAGCGTGATGATGACCAGTTGATATTTGTTGAGGCAGCTAAAACGACTCAACATCTCTTAATTTTCACCAATCAAGGAAATGTTATCTACAGACCAATTCATGAATTGACCGATATTCGTTGGAAAGAAACTGGTGAGCATTTATCCCAAGCGATAGCTAATTACGCAACTGATGAAGAAGTCCTATATGCTGAAATTGTCGATCAATTTGAACAGGGCACCTATTATTCAGTAACAAAATTAGGCCAAATCAAACGTTTTGAGCGAAAAGACTTGTCGCCATGGCGGACCTATCGTTCAAAATCAACGAAATACGCCAAGTTGAAGAACGATCAAGATTGTGTGGTTACTGTTGCCCCAATTCTGTTTGAAGATATCACATTAGTTTCGCACAATGGTTATGCTCTTCGTTTTTCTTATGAAGAGGTGCCCCTACAAGGGCTTAAATCAACTGGAGTGAAAGCCATGAACTTGAAAAATGACGACTACATAGCGTCTGCTTTCCTAGCACATACCGATTCATTCTTTGTCTTGACCCAACGCGGCAGTTTAAAACGGGTTGCCATGTCTGATATACCGCAAACAAGTCGTGCAAATCGGGGCTTACAAGTGTTGAGAGAATTAAAAAATAAACCGCACCGTGTCTTCTTAGCTGGTAGCGTTAGTGGATCAGCTAAAGCAAGTAGTATTGATTTATTCTCAACACCAGAAGAAAAATCAGAACATGAGACAATCTTGGAAGTGACCTCAAAAACGGGTCAAGTTCAAGATGTAATCTTGCAAAACTTAAACCTATCAGATCGCACAAGTAACGGATCATTTATTTCAGATTCAATTTCTGAACAAGAAGTATTTTCTGCCAGAGTAAAATAAAAAGAGTTTTCTCTTTTTATTTTTTATGATAATATTCAGAAAATAAAAAATCTTTTAAAAGCTAGATTTTTAGTGTACAATATAAAAAAATGAAATGAGGAAATCTATGACAGTGATGTTAGATTGGGAAAACTTAGGGTTTTCCTACCATAAATTACCATATCGCTATATCGCACATTTTAAAGATGGCCAATGGCAAAAAGGCAGTCTAAGTGAGGATTCAACGCTACATATTTCTGAAAGTTCACCAGCCTTGCATTATGGGCAGCAAGCTTTTGAAGGTATGAAAGCCTACCGCACAAAATCTGGCTCTATTCAGCTCTTTAGACCCGATCAAAATGCGAAACGTCTCCAAGATACTGCAGACCGCTTACTAATGCCGCAAGTCCCAACAGATATGTTTATTGATGCGGCAAAGCAAGTTGTTCTAGCAAACCAAGATTATGTTCCACCATATGGTAGCGGAGCTACTTTATATCTTAGACCTCTTTTAATTGGTGTTGGAGATATCATTGGTGTAAAACCGGCTGAAGAGTATATTTTCACTATTTTTGCTATGCCTGTAGGTGCTTATTTTAAAGGTGGCTTAGTTCCATCAAACTTTATTGTCTCTACGGAATTTGACCGTGCTGCACCTTACGGTACTGGTGCAGCTAAGGTAGGTGGCAATTACGCTGGATCACTCTTACCAGGTAAACGTGCAAAAGAGCAAGGCTTTTCAGATGTTATTTATTTAGATCCTGCGACACATACCAAAATTGAAGAAGTTGGCGCAGCTAATTTCTTTGGTATAACTAAAGATAATCAATTTATTACACCTATTAGTCCATCAATTCTACCATCAATTACAAAATATTCACTTTTAGAAATTGCAAAAGAACGTCTTGGTATGACTGCGATTGAGGGGGATATTCCGATTGATTGTTTGGATATGTTTGTTGAAGCAGGTGCTTGTGGAACAGCGGCAGTTATTTCACCAATCGGTGGTATCCAATACCAAGATAACTTCCATGTTTTTTACAGTGAAACAGAAGTTGGACCTGTGACGCGTCGTTTATATGATGAACTACTCGGAATTCAATTTGGTGACATTGAAGCACCTGAAGATTGGATCGTAAAAGTTGTCTAATTTAGTGAGCTTGTCCTTGCAAGCTCATTTATTTTTGTGTAAAATGTTAAAAGTGAGGTAAAGAATGAGTAAAAAAGATAAAAAAATTGAAATTCAATTAGTCGAAAGTAAAGTTACGCTTGAAGGAAAATCAGTTAATGGTTATCAATTACTAATTGGAAAAAGACTTGTCGGAGAAATTGCAGAGCTTGACGATCGGTTTGCTGTTTTGAAAAATTCTAACGTTGAAAGTTTTTTCAAGTCTCTGGAACAAGCAGTTGAAAACATCATTGAAAGCTACAATTTGAATCACTAAAAATGGTCAAAAACACTTGCGCAGTCACAAAATCTATGATAGAATAGTTTTTGTTGCTATGGAAAGATAGCGAAGAGGCTAAACGCGGCGGACTGTAAATCCGCTCCTTCGGGTTCGGGGGTTCGAATCCCTCTCTTTCCATTTTTTGGGGTATAGCCAAGCGGTAAGGCAAGGGACTTTGACTCCCTCATGCGTTGGTTCGAATCCAGCTACCCCAGTCAAAGGTATCAGTGAAAGCTGAGACCGTCAAAGATAAACATGTCGTTGCGGGCTACCTTGAGAAAATATATTGTTATCAAAAGCTAGCTGGAGCTAGCTTTTGTTGGAGGATTTTTTAGAATGAATGAATTTGAAGATTTGCTAAACAGTGTTAGCGAAGTAAACCCTGGTGATGTAGTCACTGCGGAAGTTTTAACAGTTGATAACGGTCAAGCAAACGTTGTTATTGATGGTACTGGCGTTGAAGGTGTATTAACTCTTCGTGAATTGACTAATGATCGTGATGCTGATATCAACGATTTTGTTAAAGCTGGCGACACAGTTGAAGTGCTTGTTCTTCGTCAAGTTGTAGGTAAAGATACTGATACAGTTACTTTCCTAGTATCTAAAAAACGTTTAGAAGCTCGTAAAGCATGGGACAAACTTGTTGGTCGTGAGGGTGAAGTTGTTACTGTTAAAGGAACACGCGCTGTTAAAGGCGGACTTTCAGTTGAATTTGAAGGTTTACGTGGATTTATCCCAGCTTCAATGATTGACACTCGTTTCGTACGTAACACTGAAAAATTTGTTGGTCAAGAATTTGATGCAAAAATCAAAGAAGTTGATGCAGCAGAAAATCGTTTCATCTTGTCACGTCGTGAAGTTATTGAAGAAACAGCTAAGGAAGCTCGCCAAGAAGTCTTCTCTAAACTTTCTGAAGGTTCAGTTGTAACTGGTACTGTTGCTCGTTTAACTAGCTTTGGAGCATTTATTGACCTTGGTGGTGTTGACGGACTTGTTCACGTGACTGAATTATCACATGAACGTAACGTTTCACCTAAATCAGTTGTTTCTGTTGGTGAAGAAGTAGAAGTTAAAGTACTTTCAATTGACGAAGAAGCTGGGCGTGTCTCACTTTCTCTTAAAGCTACAACGCCTGGACCATGGGACGGTGTTGAACAAAAACTTGCTCAAGGTGACGTAGTTGAAGGTAAAGTAAAACGTTTAACTGATTTCGGTGCTTTCGTAGAAGTTTTACCTGGAATTGATGGACTTGTTCACATTTCACAAATTTCTCACAAACGTGTTGAAAATCCAAAAGATGTACTTTCTGTAGGTCAAGAGGTTACTGTTAAAGTTCTTGAAGTAAATGCTGCTGATGAACGTGTCTCACTTTCAATCAAAGCTCTTGAAGAGCGTCCTGCTCAATCAGAGGAAAACAGCAACAACGCTAACAACAACAATAGCGAAAAACGTCAATCACGCCCACGTCGTCCAAAACGTGAAGCAAAACGTGATTATGAATTACCAGAAACTCAAACTGGTTTCTCTATGGCTGATTTATTTGGTGATATCGAATTATAATATAAAAAGTTAAGGTTATCCTTACTTTCAGAGTGAAGACAAAGTATAGTCTTCACTTTTTTTGTTGCTTTTTTATTTGGCAGGGACGTCAGCGACTTCCTTTAGGAATTC
>NZ_JRQN01000019.1 GCF_000785785.1 Streptococcus uberis | reverse complement strand
AATCGACACTTTTGGGCAGAAGGTTATTATGTTAGTAGGTTGGATTAAATGAAGCTACAATAAAAAAATATATTCAAGAACAAGAAAAACATGATATAGCACTAGATAAATTGAGTGTGAAAGAATATGAGGATCCCTTTAGGGATAATAGCAAGTAATACAAATGCCTCTTTAAGAGGCTGGTGACGAGTCAAAAGCAATAAGGCTTGAACAAAGTGAAAGCCAGCGTCTTTAGGCGCTGGCTAGTTATTTGGGCTTATAGCCCTGGACCAAACCACCCGTTTGACGGGTGGTTATGATTTTCAACTACCCAGTTGATTGGGAAATAATCACTTGCTATGTTTTGATGTCTTGTTCCATTTTTTTAGGGATATAAGACTACCTACAGTTTAGATTCTTGTGAGACTAGAACTTTTAAATTTGACTCCTTATTGAATGCTTAAGCAATGCTAATAACAAAGCCGTATATTGCTTTTTGAAGGGATTCGGTTGTAATAATGGTGTTTATTGCCGTCTCGTGAAGTGTTCGTTAAAGAAGATAGTAACTAGCATAACTTTTCATTATAGGTAGGATAAGATATTGGAATTTGCATTTTAATGAAAACGGTTTTATGATTAGGTTATCTACTGAAATAGGTAAACCTTGACCAAACATTTCTTGAACGCCTTACACAATTTCTTTTAGCTATTTCAGAATTATTGAAAGGAATCATTTCATGAATAATCAAATAAGAAAAAAATCTTTCATGGATCGGTATATTGACGGCTTCACTAAATGGATGCCGGAATCTTTATTTATTTGCTTCATCTTAACGTTTCTAGTTGTAGCGATGGCTTTGACAATGACAAAATCACCTTTGATCGGTGATGAAAAAATGGGTGGCATCATTTATGGCTGGGTTAACGGATTTTGGGGCTTGCTGTCATTTGCGATGCAAATGACGATTCTTCTTGCGACTGGTAATGCAGTAGCAAGTTCACCACCTGCTCAAATGATATTTAAAGCATTAGCTAAGATTCCTAAAACAAGGGCACAGATTATTATTTTTTCTGTTTTAATTGGATCATTGTTTGGCTTTCTTCATTGGGGGCTTGGAATGATGGTAGCCATTGTTTTTGGTAAAGAGTTATTGGTTCAGGCACGTTTAAAAGGCATTAAAGTGCATACGCCGCTGTTTGTTGCTACCTTATTTTTTACTTTCTTACCTGCGACATCTGGAATGTCTGGTGCAGCTGTGCTCTATGCAGCTACTCCTAATTATTTAAAAAATAGTGTTGCTGAGTCATACAAGGAACTAGTTCCAGTTAATGTGCCATTGACGGACTCAGTCTTAAATTTACCATTTATAAGCTTGTTAGTGATCTGTATGTTGATTCCTATCTGCTTTGCTTTGTATGCCCATCCTAAAGAGAATAACAAAATTGCTGAATTGGATGATGAGATTTTCAATAACAGTTTAAAGAGTGGCGAGCATCTGAATATTGCTAGGAATACCCCTGCTGAAAAGATGAATAGTTCACGACTTGTCATGTATCTGACTGGTGGTACTATTTTCACTTATAGTATCTTCCATTTTTCAAAAGTTGGATTATCAGGATTAGATTTAAATAGTTTTAATTTTCTGTTTCTAGGATTAGGTTTGTTGCTCTGTGGTCAACAAGGCCCAGACTACTATGGCAATTTATTTAAATCGGGTGTCATGTCATCATGGGGCTTGATCCTGCAATTTCCATTTTATGCTGGTATATTTGGCATTATTCAAAATACTGGACTTGGTCTTGAAATTTCACACTTTTTTGTGAGTATCTCTAATGCTACGACTTGGCCAGTTTTTGCCTTCTTATATTCTGCCTTATTAAATGTAGCAGTCCCTTCAGGTGGCTCTAAATTTGTCATTGAGGCACCTTATATCATCCCTGCAACCTTAGAAGTTGGTAATAGTCTTGGAAAGATTTTACAAGCTTATCAGTTAGGTGATGCCACTACAAATTTGATTGTTCCATTCTGGGCTTTATCTTATTTGTCGCACTTTAAATTGAAATTTAATCAAATTGTGGCCTACACACTGCCAAGTGTTTGTCTAGTCTTTCTAGTTGTGATTACCTATCTTTTAGTATTTTAAAGAGAGTGTCTGTCCCACTCTCTTTTTGTGTATTAAAGGCTATTATATTGAATAGTGAGAGAAGTAATCCAAAATAGCATTTTTTATGTATGATTTTAAGTGGCTGGCCTTATTTTTCTTCAGAGATGTTAATACGATTTCCCACTGAGCGTCTTCTTGCAAAGACACTTCCGTTATGCCCTTCATATTTGCAAATTGAGCAATTGGCCTAGGAAGAATGGTTAAGTAGTTAGAATGGCGTGTTGCATTTAAGAGAAAGTCCCATGATGATGAAAAGAATTTAATTTTTGGGGAAACACCAACCTGTTCAAATAAATTTTTTAGTTGATGATGAACCATGAAATTACGATCAAACATCACAAAATTTTCGTTATGCAATTGTCTTAATGAGACAGGCGTCTCATCGCCAAATTTAGTCTTGTAAGTTGAATGACTCATGTAAAGACATAAGCGATCTCTTAAAAGAATTGACATATCTGCAATTGAAGGATCAAGTGCTGTTGGCGTGAGTAAAATGGCAAAATCAACTTCATTTAGAATTAATTTTTTTTGCAATTCGTATGCTCCGGCTTCAATTATGGTAAACTTAATATCGGGGTTATCTTCTATTAATTTGGGAATTAAATCTGAAAAAACTAAGCCGGATATTAATTGAGGAATACCAATGGTGATTTGACCTTTATATTTTTTTGAAGTGGTTCTTAGATCAGCCATTAATTGCTCATGAGATGAAATAACTAACTTAGCATTTTCATAAAAACGTTCTCCAACTGATGTTAATCCAACTAGTCTTCCTTTTTTTCGTTGAAAGAGAGTAATATCTTCCTCAAATTCAATTGTTTTTATATAATTACTAAGTGCAGGTTGTGAGATATGACATCGCATTGCTGCCTTAGTCAAGTTAAAATTGCAATTGACAATTTCAATAAAATAAGACAAATTGGAAATATTCATAAGTGCCTCGTATTCTATAAATTTTTGTGATATCTATTATAACAAAATTATAGTCGAATATTTTAAAAATAATAATATAATAGTTATGTAAGCGTTTTAAGAATAAAAAAGGAGTATATATGTCAAAAGAAGTAGTCGTAGTATCAGCCTATAGAACACCAATCGGAAATTTTGGAGGAGCCTTCAAAACGGTTTCTGCAGTTGATTTAGGGGTAACAGTCGTTAAAAAGATTTTAGATAGCACACACATTTCACCGGAGCTTGTTGAAGAAGTGATATTTGGAAATGTCCTCCATGCCGGACTAGGTCAAAATGTCGCAAGACAGATTGCTCTTCATTCAGGTCTTCCGGTTACAACTCCAGCATTTACATTAGATATGGTTTGCGGTTCGGGTTTAAAATCAGTTGAATTAGGTGCCCTCAAAATTTTATCAGGCGATGCAGATGTTATTTTGGTCGGTGGGACAGAGAATATGAGCCAGGCGCCATATGTTATTCAAAATCAAAGATGGGGTTCACGGATGGGAGAATCCAAAGTTGTGGATACCATGATTTCAGATGGTTTGAGTGATGCCTTTAACAACTACCATATGGGAATTACGGCAGAAAATGTTGCCAAGCAGTATCATTTAAGTAGACAAGAGCAGGATCAGTTTGCTTTTAGTAGTCAGCAGAAAGCAAAAGCGGCTATTGAAGCTGGTCGTTTTGAAGATGAGATTGTACCTGTCATTGTTCCACAACGTCGTGGAGAAGACCTTGTAGTGGATAAAGATGAGTATCCAAAACCAGATACGACTTTAGAAAAATTAGCAAAATTACGACCTGCTTTTCTAAAAGAAGATGGCACAGTTACTGCTGGAAATGCTTCAGGTATTAATGATGGCGCAGCTGCTTTACTTTTAATGAGTCGTGAAAAAGCTGAGCAACTTCAATTACCTATTCTAGCAACAATTGTAAGTACGGCAAGTGCCGGTGTTGAACCAAGTCTAATGGGTTGTGGTCCAATTCCAGCAAGTCGCAAAGCTTTAACAAAAGCTAATTTAGGGATTGATCAGATTGATTTAATCGAAGCTAATGAAGCTTTTGCGTCGCAATCATTGGCTGTCGCAAAAGAGTTGAACTTTGATTCAACTAAAATTAATGTTAATGGCGGAGCAATTGCCCTAGGACATCCGATTGGTGCATCTGGTGCGCGGATTTTAGTCAGCTTAATTTCTGAAATGAATAAACGAGATGCTCAATACGGCTTAGCTACCTTATGTATTGGAGGTGGCCAAGGACAGGCTGTCATTGTAAAAAACACAAAATAGGCTCACCTTTATGTTTCGCTAATTATCGTGGATTTAAAAAAGACTTCTAGATTTGACTTAGAATACAGAGCATTCTTTAGTCCGGCTAGGAGTCTTTTTGTCTATTATATACTAATCTATTTCAACTTTTTTTAAATAGCGGTAGACACTAGGTTCTGATATTTTCAGAATTTCAGCAACCTTGGAAACGGCACCTTTTAGTTGAAATACGCCTTTTTCAGATAATTTAGTAACAATTTCTACCTTGACGTCTTGGCTGAGTTGAATATTTTGATTGATTAATGAGGGATCAATAATTTCACTGATGATATCTTGAATATTATTTGATAGGACTTCGACTGGTTCTTCTTGAGTAATAATAGTTGCCTTTGGCGCTAAATCAGGAATAATTTGTCCTAGGTCTAAATTGGCTAATGATAAAACATTAGTAGCAATACTCTTGTAAGCAGAGATATCTAGGTTAATGCAGAGCATGCCTTCCAATTGACCTTGCTCATTTTTAATGAAATAAGTTGACCCACGGACTTCTTTATTTTCTGGACTTACGATTGCTTTATAGTTGGTAACATAGTCTTTTTCTAAGAAAACTTTTTTATTGATTAGATCTAAAGCAAAAGTAGTGAGAGGTGAACTTTTAGTTCGACCACTAATATGATTATTGACTATTTCACCAATGTAGATATCATCTTCATCAATGACATGAAGAATAATTTCATAGTTTTTACCTAAAACACCACTTAAAAATGCAATAACGGTTTTCCAATGATTTAATTGTTCACTTTTCATAATGAATTTCCTTTACTGTTCTATTATTACTATAGTAATACATTTCCAAATAAAAGACAATTAATAATTATCCTAATAATAAAAAATTATTAAAATAATAAAATTTTATTGACTATGAATCCGATTTCATGTAAAATTTAACTATATCAAAAAGGAGGTTCACGTATGAATGGGTATCCCAATGCATTTGGGCCATATTCTATTTACAGAATCGAGGGTAATGTGCTCTACCTTTCAGGTCAATTGCCAGTTAATCCAGAAACGGGTTGTCTATCTAATGACTTTAAAGAACAGTGTCAGCAAGCTTTCGATAACGTTAACAGTATTCTAAAAGAACATCATCTTAATTTGAATGCTATTTTTAAACTGACCATTTATCTAAGCGATATATCATATTTTGATCAATTGAATCAGATAATGATTAGTTTATTTGACAAGCCCTATCCTGCTCGAACAGTTTTTCAAGTAGGCGCATTACCACAAGAAGCTTTTATTGAAATAGAAGCTATGGCAAAATTATCGTAACAAAATTTATTATAAAGAATGGCGGAAAATTTTTTATGGACATTATTATTGGTACAGGTCTCCTCTTACTCGTGTTAGCCTTGTTTACACTTTTTAACTACAAGGCACCACATGGTACAAAAGCAATGGGAGCTTTGGCAGCAGCAGCTTGTGCATCTTTTTTGGTCGAAGCCTTCCAAGATTCATTTTTTGGTCAGGTATTAGGTTTTAAATTCCTCAGTGAAGTTGGAGCATCAAATGGATCAATGGGCGGTGTCGCAGCAGCAATTTTAGTAGCAATTGCAGTTGGTGTAACACCAGGTTATGCTGTATTAATTGGTTTATCAGTTACAAGTTTTGGTATTTTACCAGGTTTTGTAGCGGGTTACTTAATGTCATTTGTTGTTAAATGGATGGAAAAGAAAATCCCTGGTGGATTGGATTTAATCAGTATTATCATCTTTGCAGCTCCGATGACGAGATTGATTGCTAAAGTCATTTCTCCAGTAGTGGACAAAACCCTCCTAACTATTGGTGAAATTTTAACCTCAACTGCTCAAAGTTCTCCAATTATTATGGGAATCATTCTTGGTGGAACAATTGTTGTTGTGGCGACTGCGCCTCTATCATCTATGGCTTTAACTGCCATGTTAGGGTTAACAGGTATTCCAATGGCAATTGGTGCCTTGTCAGTATTTGGGTCTTCATTTATGAATGGTGTCTTATTCCATAAACTTAAACTTGGTGAAAGAAAAGATAATATCGCCTTTGCAATTGAACCCTTAACACAAGCCGATGTGACGTCAGCTAATCCTATACCAATCTATGTTACAAACTTCGTTGGTGGCGCAGCATGTGGTGTATTAATTGCTTTGATGAAGCTAGTAAATGACACTCCAGGAACAGCAACACCGATTGCTGGATTCGCAGTAATGTTTGCCTATAATCCAATGGTAAAAGTTTTAATTACAGCAGTAGGTTGTATTATTTTAAGTTTAATTGCAGGTTATCTTGGTGGTACGGTTTTTAAAAATTATAAAGTAATTACTAAGCAAGAATTACAAGCAATGGATAATTAAATTGATAATCACATTAGGTACTCTCCGAGAAATTTGACAACTCAGACAATTGTCTGAGTTGTTTCAAATAGAAAGCATAGATCTTATTAGTGAACGACTTACTTTTTTCCAAAAAAAGGTGTATTGTAGTTATATAAGCTTAAAAGTGTGTTAAAAATATCTCGTTTCGTATTAGTCTAAGGCTGTTCTAATCAGTTAGTTACTGGTTAGTAATAAGGTGTTTCACTATTATTGCATAGTAGTTTCATAATGACTACAAACACTTTTTAGGAATTGTAGCTGAAAACTACAAATTACTCTGGAAATGATTAATTATTACTGTAAGGAAAGCATGATTGGAGGTTTTGCTTATCTTTACAGACTCCCCCGGATGAGTTTGAACCAAACTTTTGAGATTGCAAGTGATCCAAACTTTATGGGAAGTTGAGTGGTTTAATTTAACCACCGGTTGGACCATTAATTTTGGATTTTTCTTATACACTTTCTGGGATATACCTTTAGTGTTTTCTTACTGATTGTTTGAGTAATAATTGGTAAGATTATTATAAAAATTTAACAGAAAAGGAGAAGTCTAGTGTCGAATTCTATTTTATCAACAATGACAAACATTGAATTGGAAGCTAAAGCAATCAGCGATAGCTATTCCAAGAAGAAAAAAGAATATACCTTACAAAAAACAGAAGAAATGAAGCAACTGAAGGCAACTTATGATTTGGAAATAGGAACTCGTTTAAATGAAAATGAAACCGCTTTATTGGAGGAATTAAGAGCTTTAGAAGCTAAAGTAAGTGCAACTGAAGAGAAGAATCAGGCTAAAGTCCAAACAATTTTAGAAGATAACAAAGAAAGTATTATCAATCAAATTGTACACAAGGTGGTAGAAAAATATGGCTATTAGTCAAATGAAAAAACTTTCCTTTATTTTAAGGAAAGATAAACTAAATGCCTTATTAAAAAAATTACAGGATTTGCAACTTGTTGAAATAAGAGATATCAAGCAGTTGGAAACTTGGAAGGAGGCCTTGTTCGAAAAACAAGACAATCTAGCTCAAATTAGTCACTTTGACAATCAAGAAGAGTTGCAATTGCTAATGACTAGGCAAGCTGATTTGGAAAAAGCTATCAAAAATCTCAGCTTATACTTACCTAAGGTAGGTAAGTTGGCCAGTCTGAAAAAGGAGACACCATCAGTTACATATGATCAATTAGTTGACTTAGAAGATAGTGGTCATATTGATCGTTTATTGTTTGCAGTTAATCACAAATTAGACCGTCTTGCTGAAATCAGTAAAGCAATTGAAGAATTGGACATTTCAAATAAGACGCTTGAAAAATGGCAGAATCTGCAAATAGTACCCAATCAGTTGCATGATTTCAATTATTTAAATGGACAAATTGGAACAGTTCCAAGTACTGCTGATGACAAACTTTATCGTCAATTAAAAGCTAATCCAGATATTCAAATTGAAGAAATATTCCACGATGAGACAGAATATGGATTAGTGCTTTTTTGGAATAAAGAGCTAGATATGACTCTTGAAGACTACCAATTTATTTTGTTTGACTATGATGGTGAAGACTTACCTTCAGTTGTTTTATCCAAAAATAAGAAGCAATTGGAAATCCTCAAAAAAGATCAGTCTATACTATTAAATGAGTTGCAGTCTTCTAAAGAGGATGTTTTAACCTTACAAATGGCAACTGATTTGGTATTAGATACTTATTCTCTGCAAGCTGTTAAACAAGGCATGGCTAGGACAGAGCATTTGGTTGCAATTGAAGGATGGACTGAAGAAAGAAATATTAATCGGTTAATTGAAACTCTCAAATCAAGCTTTGGAACTGATGTTATTATCGAGGATAACGACGTTACTGAAGAGGACTGGGAATCAGTTCCTATTAAATTAAGGAACCATCCATTGATCGAACCATTTGAATTGATCACTGAAATGTATGCTTTACCTAAGTATAATGAAAAAGACCCAACACCATTGTTAGCCCCTTTTTACTTTGCCTTCTTTGGTATGATGGTTGCTGATTTGGGATATGGCTTACTCCTATTTTTAGTGACTTGGTGGGCAAGTAGAAACTTCAACGTGAAAGCTAACCAAAAACGCTTTTTGAAATTCTTTAACATTTTAGGAGTAGCAGTTTCCTTATGGGGAATTGTTTATGGCTCGTTTTTTGGCTTCACCATGCCTTTAGTCATCTTATCAACCCAATCAGATGTTATGACTATATTGATATTATCCGTCGTATTTGGATTTATCACTGTCATAGTCGGCTTATTGTTGGGTGGTCTGCAGCAGGTGCGAATGAAAGATTATGGTGAAGCTTACCAGTCTGGATTTGCATGGTGCTTTATCTTAATTGGCTTATTATTGATTGCCATTGGTCTATCATTACCAAATTTTGCCGTATTAGTACTGATTGGTAAATGGTTAGCTATTATCAATGCTATCGGTATTGTTCTTGTTGCCATTGTTAAATCAAAGAGTCTTTCAGGGCTGGGCTCTGGTTTATACAATTTATATAATATTAGTTCTTATATTGGAGATTTGGTTAGTTTCACGCGCCTCATGGCTTTGGGACTTTCAGGAGCGAGCATTGGCTCTGCCTTTAACTTAATTGTAGGTATTTTTCCACCTATCGGAAGATTTACAGTTGGAATAGCCTTGTTCATCCTTCTTCATGCCATTAACATTTTCCTTTCCTTATTATCAGGATATGTTCATGGCGCTAGATTAATGTTTGTTGAATTTTTTGGAAAATTTTATCAAGGTGGTGGAAAAGCTTTTGCACCCCTAAAATCAACAGAAAAATACATAAAAATAAAAAGAAAAACTCAATTGGAGGAATAATAAAAATGGGAAACTTAGCATCATATTTTGGAACACATGGTGGGGCATTTTTTGCCGCTTTAGGAATCGCTATCGCAGTTGGATTTAGTGGAATGGGATCAGCTTATGGGGTTGGTAAGGCTGGTCAAGCTGCAGCTGCGCTCCTTAAAGAAGAACCAGAAAAATTTGCGTCAGCTTTGATTTTACAATTATTACCTGGTACACAAGGGCTTTATGGTTTTGTTATTGGTATTCTGATTTGGTTACAATTAAGTCCAGAATTATCTTTAGAAAAAGGCGTCGCTTACTTCTTTGTTGCTCTGCCAATAGCTATTGTTGGTTACTTTTCAGCAAAACACCAAGGAAATGTATCTGTTTCAGCAATGCAAATTTTAGCAAAACGGCCAGAAGATTTTATGAAAGGGGCTATTTTAGCTGCTATGGTTGAAACCTATGCTATTTTAGCATTTGTTGTTTCATTCATTTTAACCCTTCGTGTTGGTTAACATATCAGAAGATAAGACACTAGCCCTTGAGGTAACATATGGTAAAAGGAGGATTATCTGTGAGTGACATTGAACAATTGAGAGCAGGTATTCTTGAACAAGCCCATCAAGAAGGGCGAGCAAAATTGGATCAAGAATTACAAATTCTTGATCGTCAATACGATCAAGAAAAAATAAGTATTATTGCTGAAAAAAAAGAAAGTGCTAAACTGCAGTTAAAAGAATTACAACGGCAATATCAAGTTAACATGCAACAATTAAAAAATAAAGAACGCCAGTCTAGTCTCGCAATGAAGCAAGAAGTGCTTAAGGAATTGTTTAAAGCAGCATTGGAAAAAATGGTCAATTGGGAGTTAGACGAAGAGCTAGTCTTTATCAAACTAATTCTTGATAAATACACAAGTAATAAGGGTCAGGTTCAATTTGGACAAAAGACTGCAGTAAAATTGTCAGAGCAAAGCTACCAGCAATTACGAGATACTTATCCTAATTTTCAGTTTTCAAGTGAGACAATAATGAACCAAGCTGGATTTGTTATTTCTATTGGACAAGTGGATTACACCTATCTCTACAGTGATTTGGTGGACTCTCTTTTCACAAGTGAATGTGCGGCGATTTCACAACAACTGTTTAGTGAGGATTAGGAGGCGCTATGGATAAAGGTCAATTTTCACAAGTCAATACAAGTATAAGTATTAAAGAAAAAGACATGATTTCAGCAGAGCAATTCCAAAAAATTCTCATTAATCCAAGTAAAGAAGCACTGGCAAATCTCTTACAAGAGAAGGGATATGATTTGAAAGCAGCAGATCTCGATGATCTTAATAAAGTTGAAGAAGAATTAATGTCAAAACTTGTTAAGTGTTATCAATGGGCCTATCAAGATTCTCCTTCTTGTGACGTAGTAGATTTTGTGAGTCTGCCTTATCTCTACCATAATGTGAAGGTGTTGCTTAAAGCTAAAGCTAGTCATAAAGAGTTGAGCCATCTGCTAATCCCAATTGGAAAGTACCCACTTTCTTATCTTGAACATTTGGTGAGAAGTCTATCATCTGATTATTTTTTACCTGATTTTGTTGATGAAGTGGTTTCTATTTGGCAAGATTACCTAAATTACCAGGATTATCGTGTTTTAGAAGTTGGGTGTGATTTAGCATATTTTAAGCATTTAGTAAAACTTGCGGAGCAGTTAAATGACGATAAAATTCGCCAAGCTGTCGATTTGATTATTGAATTTTACAATTTTATTAGTGTAAAAAGAGCCAAATTATTACAAAAGAATCAAGGTTTTATCAAGCAAATCTTATTTGATCAAGGAAGGCTTACTTTAGGTGATTATGAGCGTTTAGCAGATGGCATCGCGATTGATAGTTGGTTTAACCAGTTGAATCCAGATGCTTTTTCCTTGTCAATAAGAGAGTCTCAAGACAAACTAGCAAGTGGCAAAATGTCTTTGGTTGATACTGAAAAATTTCTCGATCAACTCTTATTCCAACTAGTTGCTAGTGGTCAATTTGAGACATCAGGTCCCTATCCATTACTAGGATTTTTACTTGGAAAAGAATTTGAAATCAAAAATTTGAGGTTATTAATTTCTGCAATAGCAAATGACTTACCTATGGATTTAGTTAAGGAAAGAATGAGGCCAATCTATGGACAATAAAACCTACAAAATTGCTGTCATTGGCAACCGTGATGCCATTCTTCCATTTCATATGATAGGGTTTAAAACCTATCCTGTTATTAGTGAAGAGGATGCTATTAACATCTTGAGGAAATTGGCAATGGCTGATTTTGGCATTATTTATATTACTGAGGATATTGCAGCTAAAATTCCAGAAACCATTGCCCACTATAATAATCAGTTAAAACCAGCTGTCATTTTGATTCCGACGCACAAAGGAAAAGCAACACTTGGTCGTCGTTTATTGGAGGACAGAGTAGAGCGTGCAGTTGGTCAAAATATATTATAGGAACGCTTAGACAGACTTCTATGTTTGTTGATAATCATAGATGGAGACTAACACTGAAGCTTGTCACTAAAAGGGAAAGAAATAATAAGTTAATTAAGAAGGAGACAAACTTGAGTCAAGGAAAAGTAATTAAAGTTTCAGGGCCTTTAGTTGTGGCTTCTGGAATGGAAGAAGCTAATATTCAAGATATTTGCCGAGTTGGTAACTTAGGTCTGATTGGTGAAATTATTGAAATGAGAAAAGATTTAGCTTCCATCCAAGTCTACGAGGAAACTTCGGGGATTGGTCCAGGTGAGCCGGTTACGACTACAGGTAGCCCGTTATCAGTTGAGCTTGGACCAGGCTTGCTGTCAGAAATGTTTGATGGTATCCAACGCCCACTTGATCGGTTTAAAACCGTCACAAAAAGTGATTTTCTAATCCGTGGGGCAGAGGTACCAAGTTTAGATAGAGATGTTAAGTGGGATTTTGTCGCTAATCAAGAAATAGGTACTCTGGTTAGTGCTGGTGATATTTTAGGAACTGTTCAAGAAACCAAGGTTATTGAGCATCGTATTATGGTACCGAACAAAGTTTCAGGAAAATTAGTTGCGATTTCTTCGGGACAATTCACAGTCGATGATTGTATTTATCAAATTGAACAAGAAGATGGCAACATTTATAAAGGTGGTTTAATGCAAAAATGGCCAGTACGTCGTGGTCGTCCAGTTGCGAAAAAATTAATTCCTGTTGAACCACTAATAACTGGTCAACGTGTTATTGATACCTTCTTTCCAGTAGCAAAAGGTGGCGCTGCAGCAGTACCTGGTCCATTTGGTGCAGGTAAAACAGTTGTTCAACACCAAATTGCAAAATTTGCTAATGTGGATATTGTTATTTATGTTGGTTGTGGTGAACGCGGAAATGAAATGACAGACGTACTGAATGAGTTCCCGGAACTAATTGATCCAACTACCGGTCAATCAATTATGGAAAGAACTGTGCTAATTGCTAATACGTCTAATATGCCTGTTGCTGCGCGTGAAGCTTCAATTTATACTGGAATTACAATTGCAGAATACTTCCGTGATATGGGCTACTCTGTGGCCATTATGGCTGATTCGACATCTAGATGGGCTGAAGCACTTAGAGAAATGTCAGGTCGTTTGGAAGAAATGCCGGGTGACGAAGGGTATCCAGCTTATCTTGGAAGTCGGATTGCAGAATATTATGAACGCGCTGGACGCTTCAAAGTTCTTGGTTCTGATGGGCGAGAAGGCTCAATCACTGCAATCGGTGCGGTTTCACCTCCAGGTGGTGATATCTCAGAACCGGTTACTCAAAATACTTTGCGTATTGTTAAGGTATTCTGGGGGCTTGATGCGCCGTTAGCTCAGCGCCGCCATTTCCCGGCAATTAATTGGTTGAATTCTTATTCACTTTATAAAGACGAATTAGGTAAATTTATTAGTCAACAAGAAAAAACAAACTGGTCAGAAAAAGTTAATCAAGCAATGCTTATTTTACAAGAAGAAGCTAGTTTAGAAGAAATAGTTCGGTTAGTAGGCCTTGATTCCTTATCTGAACAAGATAAACTGACAATGGCAGTTGCCCGTCAAATTCGTGAAGACTTTTTACAGCAAAATGCCTTCGATTCTGTGGATACTTTTACATCCTTTAAAAAGCAAGATGCCATGTTAACAAATATCTTAACATTTAATGAAGAAGCTAAGAAAGCTTTGAGTTTGGGGGCGTATTTTTCAGAAATTATGACAGGTACAGTCACTGTTCGAGATAGACTTGCACGAAGTAAATATATTGCAGAAGACCAATTGGATAAGATTACTGCCATTGCACAAGAAATGACATTAGATATTCACAAGGTCTTAGAGAAAGGAGGACTATAACATGACAGCAATAAAAGAATACCGGACAGTTAGTGAAGTTGTAGGTCCTCTGATGATTGTCGACCAGGTTTCAGGAGTGCAATATAATGAACTTGTTGAAATTAAACTGCATGATGGTGAAAAACGACAAGGTCAAGTATTGGAAGTCCATGAAGATAAGGCAATGGTGCAGTTGTTTGAAGGATCAAGTGGTATTAATTTAGCCAAAGCAAAAGTTAGATTTACTGGACATCCTTTAGAAGTAGCTGTTTCTGAAGATATGATTGGACGGATTTTTGATGGCATGGGCAAACCAATTGATGGTGGGCCGGACTTAATTCCGGAAAAATACCTTGATATTGACGGACAGGCAATCAACCCTGTAGCGCGTGACTATCCCGATGAATTTATTCAAACGGGTATCTCTGCCATTGATCACCTTAATACCTTAGTTCGTGGGCAAAAGCTACCTGTTTTCTCAGGATCAGGTCTTCCCCATAATGAATTGGCTGCGCAGATTGCAAGACAAGCAACTGTTCTGAATACGGATGATAATTTTGCTGTTGTCTTTGCAGCCATGGGCATCACATTTGAAGAGGCTGAATTTTTTATGAATGACCTCCGTGAAACAGGGGCCATTGATCGCTCTGTCCTCTTTATGAATTTAGCTAATGACCCGGCTATTGAACGGATTGCAACACCTCGCATTGCATTAACAACAGCTGAATATCTTGCTTATGAAAAAGATATGCACGTTTTAGTTATCATGACGGATATGACCAACTATTGTGAAGCATTACGTGAAATTTCTGCAGCAAGACGTGAAGTACCAGGTCGTCGTGGTTATCCTGGTTACTTATATACGAACCTTTCTACCCTTTACGAACGTGCTGGACGATTGGTTGGTAAAAAAGGCTCAGTGACGCAAATTCCAATTTTAACCATGCCTGAAGATGATATCACACATCCAATTCCTGATTTGACAGGTTATATTACAGAAGGTCAAATAATCTTATCGCATGAGCTCTACAATAGTGGTTTTCGTCCCCCAATCAATATTTTACCGTCGCTATCACGTCTGAAAGACAAAGGGTCAGGTGAAGGTAAAACCCGAGCAGACCATTCCGCAACAATGAACCAATTATTTGCAGCTTATGCACAAGGAAAACAAGCTAAAGAATTGGTTGTTGTACTTGGGGAATCAGCATTGTCTGAAACAGATAAATTATATGTTGCCTTTACAGATCGTTTTGAAAAAGAGTATATCAATCAAGGATTTTATAAAAATAGAAGTATTGAAGAAGTTTGAATTTAAGTTGGAAGTTGTTAGCCATTCTACCTCGAACTGAATTAAAACGAATCAAAGATGATATGCTAGATCAATACCTTGGACATGAATAGGTTATGACTAGCTCCATTGACAGAAAGGTTTATCACATATGGTAAGATTAAATGTTAAACCCACACGCATGGAACTTAACAATTTAAAAAAACGGTTAAAAACTGCTAAAAGAGGTCATAAATTATTAAAGGATAAACGCGATGAACTGATGCGTCGCTTTATCGCATTAATAAGAGAAAATGATGAATTGCGACAAGATGTTGAAGCTTGTCTAGTGTCAAATATGCAAGAATTTGTTTTGGCCAAGTCTATTGAAAGTGATGCCATGGTTGAAGAGTTATTTTCATTACCAGTTCGTGATGTCTCGCTCTATATTGAAGAAGAAAATGTTATGAGTGTTCACGTTCCGAAATTTCACATTCAAGAGAATGACAATGATGACAAAAGTGAGTTTTCCTATAGTTTTCTAAGGTCCAACAGTGAAATGGATAATACCATTCAAAATATGGAAGCTATCATGGATAACTTACTTCGATTAGCAGAAGTTGAAAAAGTTTGTCAGCTTATGGCTGATGAAATTGAAAAAACCAGAAGACGTGTAAATGGTTTAGAGTATGCTATAATCCCCCAATTAGAAGAAACAATACACTATATTGAATTAAAATTAGAAGAAGCTGAACGCTCGAATTTAGTGCGAATCATGAAAGTCAAATAATCTCCTGAAATGATGTGAAACTAATCAATCGGTATTTAGTAAATCAACACCCTCCTTATGAAATGGAGCATGTCCTTAGGAACTGTGAATTGAAAGTTAATGCGTCACATTAGCTGATCATTCTAGCTTTGGGGCATGCTCTCTTTTATTGGGAAAACTGTTAAGAAAGTGATATGCTACATATAGTTTAATTATTAGAATACTTTTTTAGATATTATTTAATTGTAAAGGAGTCCTAGATGCCTGTTCTTTTTTGTTTGTTAGCTGGTCTAATAGTAGTGTCATTAATAAAAAGAAAAAATAAGTAGTAAGGAATATCATGAACCAAACAATAGAAACTATTTTAAATCATGTATCTGTGAGAAATTTTACAAATCAAAAACTTAGTCAAGAAGAAGTTGATTTATTAATTTCTTCGGCACAAGCAGCTTCTTCAGCAAGTTTTCTGCAGGCCTATTCGATTATAAGTATAGACGATCCGAAATTATTAAAAGAGCTAGTAAAAGTAGGGCGTTTACAACCATTTATTTTAGAAGCCGGACATTTTTTTATTTTTTGTGGAGATTTCAAACGACACCATGATTTTGCAAAAGAGAAGGCGATTGCGATCGAAGAGACTGTCAGCGGCATAGATTCAGTATTAGTTGGTGCAATTGATGCCAGTCTTGCTGCACAAAATATGACTATTGCAGCGGAGTCAATGGGGATGGGAGTTTGTTATATTGGTGGTATAAGAGACGGTATTGAGGCTATTTCAGATTTATTACCTTTACCTGATTATGTTTTTCCGGTATTTGGTTTAGCGGTGGGGTATCCATCAACTAGAAATGATAAGAAACCTCGTTTTCCAGCAGAAGCCATTCACCATAAAAATCAATATCCTAAAGATACCCTTGCTAATACGCTAGCATATGAAAAAATCAGTCAAGATTATTACCTTAAACGTACTAATGGACAACTCAAACAAAGTTGGTCTGACATAGCCTTTAAAACCTTAATTCATTTACCTCGCTTATTTATGAAAGACTACTTAAATAAAAGAGGACTAGGCAAACATTAAAGAGCATCGGAAGATGCTCTCATTTTTTATTTGATGGCTCACGCTGAAGGAGTAAGTTGGATTGAATTTTCCGAAAATTTCCAGGATGGCTGAGAATGAAGAAATCGATTAAGTAGGAAAAAGCCAAACTATCTTTATTCACTAAATATGACAGTGGAATTGGGAAAAGTAATGTCTTAGACGAGAGCTAAAAAGTGTGATTGTATGACAATGTCACTTATTTTTTGAATGCATATATTTCTTTGGTTAAATATGCTATAATAATGGAGTTGCAAAGCAACCTTGGTGCTTAAGTTCCTTTCACCAAGCATATTATACGCGCACTGAAGTATCAACTTTATGTGACGCCAAAGGAGAAAATAATGAAAAATTTGACTGTTCGAGACTATGTTCATATTGCTTTAGTAGCAGCATTATATGTGGTTTTAACAATTACCCCTCATTAAATGCGATATCGTATGGGATGTATCAATTCAGAGTTTCAGAGATGATGAACTTTTTAGCCTTTTATAACAAAAAGTATATTATTGCTGTAACAATTGGCTGTATGATTGCTAACTTTTATAGTTTTGGCTTGATTGATGTCTTTGTGGGTGGTGGTTCAACCCTTATTTTTGTAACATTGGGTGTCTATCTATTCAGCAAATATAGATCTGAATATATCTTTAATGGACTTTTAAACAAGGCATTTGTATTCTTTTCAATCTTTTTTGCTTTATCTATGATTACCGTTGCTATTGAACTAAGTTTCTTCGGTTCACCATTTTTATTGACTTGGTTTACAACGGCATTGGGAGAGTTTATTTCCTTAATTATTGGATCAATTATTATTGATAAATTGTCAAAACGTATGAATCTAACCAACTAAATTGACTGACTAAAAAATATTATCACTTAAAATGTAAAAGTAATCTTCACTGTATTGAAGATTACTTTTGTATTTCCTTGAAGTCAAGTGTAGACTGTAGCAAAATAAGTGAATTGTGATAAAATAAGGATATGGAAAAACGAATTAAAGAGTTAACAGATTTACTAAATCACTATCGTCAAGAATACTATACAAATGATAGTCCAAGTATTAGTGACCAAGACTATGACAAGCTTTATCACGAATTAGTCCAACTAGAGACTGACTATCCTGAATTGGTTATGAAAGATAGCCCCACACAAGCTGTTGGTGGGGTAATTTTGACAGGTTTTGAAAAACTTCAACACCCTTACCCTCTCTACAGTTTACAAGATGCTTTTTCACAAGAAGAGTTATTTTCTTTTGATCGACGCATAAAAGCGGAATTTCCAAAGGCAGAGTATGTTGCAGAATTAAAAATTGATGGCTTGTCAATTTCATTAACATATGAAGCTGGAAAATTGGTCACAGGTGCAACACGAGGTGACGGGAGTATTGGTGAAAATATTACAGAAAACATCAAACGTCTTAAAGATATCCCTCATCAGTTAGATCGCGAAATAGATATTACTGTGCGTGGTGAAGCTTATATGTCACGTCGTTCGTTTCAACAAATTAATCTTGAACGACAAGAAAATGGTGAAACAGAATTTGCCAATCCAAGGAATGCCGCAGCAGGAACCTTACGTCAACTAGATACATCCATTGTTGCCAAGAGAGATCTTGCTAGCTTTCTTTATCAAGAAGCAAGTCCTACGGATGTCTTAAGTCAAGAGTTAGTATTAGAAAAGCTAGATCATTTAGGTTTTTCCGTTAACTCTCGCCGCTTAATTAGTCAGTCAATGGAGGATATATGGAACTTTATTCAAGAAATTGAAGCTGAAAGAGACCAATTATCTTATGATATTGATGGCATCGTTATTAAAGTTAACAGCTTAGCCATGCAAGAAGAACTAGGCTTTACAATAAAAGCGCCAAGATGGGCTGTGGCTTATAAATTTCCAGCAGAAGAAAAGGAAGCTGAGATTTTATCTGTCGATTGGACTGTGGGTCGCACAGGTGTTGTTACACCAACAGCAAACCTAACACCGGTTCAATTAGCCGGAACCACTGTTAGTCGAGCAACCTTACATAATGTCGATTACATTGAACAAAAAGACATCCGTATTGGTGATACAGTTATTGTTTACAAGGCTGGTGATATTATTCCAGCTGTTCTACATGTCGTAACTGATAAACGTCAAACAGATTCAGTTTCAATGCCGATACCAAGTTGGTGTCCGTCTTGTCAAAGCGAATTGATTCATTTTGAAGATGAAGTTGCTTTGCGATGTATTAACCCACTCTGCCCTAATTTGATTCAACGAAGCTTAGAACATTTTGCTAGCCGCAATGCAATGAACATTGCTGGATTGGGACCTGCAATTGTCGAAAAGCTTTATGCAGCCAACCTTATTCATGATGTGGCAGATATTTATAAGCTAAACTTAGAGGACCTCTTGGCTTTAGAAGGCATCAAGGAAAAGTCAGCCGAAAAATTATTGACAGCTATAGCTAATTCTAAAGGAAATTCAGCAGATAAATTGCTATTTGGTTTAGGAATTCGCCATATTGGTGCAAAGGCTAGCCGTTTGTTATTAGAAGAATTTGGTGATTTAGAATCGCTGGTGCAGGCAAATCAAGAGCAAATTAGTCAGATTGATGGTCTAGGAGGTGTTATAGCTAACTCCTTAGCACGGTATTTTGAAAAAGAAGAAGCCAAAATCCTTCTGTCAGAATTAAAGAGCGCTGGCTTAAATTTTGACTATTTAGGGAAGAAAACAGACAAAAATGCTAAGCTATTTGGAATGACGGTTGTTCTTACAGGAAAATTAGAGCAATTAACACGTAATGAAGCAAAAGCAAAATTAGAGAGTCTAGGGGCAAAAGTCACCTCTAGTGTTTCTAAAAAAACAGACCTCTTAATTGCTGGAAGTGATGCAGGGTCGAAATTAGACAAGGCCAGAAGTCTAGGCGTAGCCATTGAAGATGAAAACTGGTTAGTAAATTTGTCATAATGGGGTGAGAAATGAAAAGAAGAAAAAAAGCTAGATTAATTTATAATCCAACATCTGGCCAAGAAATAATGAAAAAAAATGTAGCTGATGTCTTGGACATTCTTGAGGGATTTGGTTATGAGACCTCAGCATTCCAGACAACTGCAGACCACCATTCTGCTCAAAATGAAGCCAAAAGAGCTGGAGAAGCGGGTTTCGATTTAATTATAGCTGCTGGTGGTGATGGCACTATTAATGAGGTCGTTAGTGGTATTGCACCATTAAAAAAACGACCAATGATGGCCATTATACCGACAGGTACAACTAACGATTTTGCACGTGCTTTAAAGATTCCTCGGGCAAATCCCATTCAGGCTGCTAAAATAATTGGAAAAAATCAAACTATTAAAATGGATATTGGTCAGGCAAGAGAAAATAATTACTTTATCAATATTGCTGCAGCAGGAAGCTTGACTGAATTAACATACAGTGTTCCTAGTCAATTGAAAACCATGTTTGGTTACCTAGCTTATTTAGCTAAAGGTGTTGAATTATTACCACGTGTTAGCAATGTTCCTGTAAGAATCAGCTATGATGATGGTGTATTTGAAGGGAAGGTTTCAATGATTTTTGCGGCCATTACCAATTCTGTAGGTGGTTTTGAAATGATTGCACCAGATGCCAAATTAGATGATGGGCAATTTACTTTGATTCTCGTCAAAACAGCTAACCTTTTTGAGATCGTACACCTCTTACGTCTTATTATTGATGGTGGGAAACATGTGACTGATCGCCGCATTGAATACATTAAAACTAGTAAGGTTGATATCCAGCCATTGTCTGAAAACCGCATGATGATAAACTTGGATGGCGAATATGGTGGCGATGCTCCCTTAACTTTAGTTAACTTAAAAAACCATATTACATTTTTTGCAGATACTGATTTAATTTCAAATGATGCTTATAGCATAGTTGATAATGAAGCTGAAATGGAAGAAATTGCTCAAAAATTTGCGCATGAAGTTGAAGATATGGAAGGGAAATTGGGGGAATAATTGATTGATGAGAAACACTGTCATTATTCATTATCACAGTCAATCGGGACGCTATTTCGACTTGAGTTTATGGCAGTGGCAAGATGGGAAACTGGGACAGGATGCTTATTTTTCAAGATATGATAGTTTTGGGGCAGTTGCCGTTCTGGATTATCAAGCTCCCTATTTCTTAAGTCATGCCTATGTTATCGTAAAGGATCAATTTTGGAAGCATAAAACTATTGATTATCGAATTGAAAGAGAGTATGGCCTAGATAAAAGTGAAGTTTGGATTGTTGATGGGGATTCTACTCTTTATTATTCCAGACAAGCAGCTGTCTCTAGTCATCACTATCGCATCCGCAACGCTCATTCTTACGATATGGCTATTAATAGTAGTCGTTTTGATAAAAAGTGGGGGTTTTCTGGTTGGCTTGGCTATCGTTACCTAGAAAATCAAACCAGTTTTCGATTGTGGGCTCCAACAGCTGAACGGGTTGATCTAGTTCTTTATGATTCGACTGACGAAAATGCTAGTGTCCATAGGGTTTACCATATGGCGCGTGGAAAATGTGTTAATCCAGACAATCATTTTCTCAATAGACATGGCGTTTGGGAAGTAACCTTATATGGTGATCATAATTATCAGTCTTATGTTTACCGTGTTCACTATAGGAAACGAACATTTGTAGAATCACGAGATCCCTATTCAATTGCAACGACCGCCAATGGTCGCAGGTCTATAGTCATTAATCCAGAGCATTTGGTACCTGAAGGTTTTTCAGTTAAACAAAATCAGGAGGCAACTTGGCGTCTAGACAATCCCAACCAAGCCGTTATTTATGAGATGCATGTTCGAGATTTTTCAACCTCTGAAACCTCTGGGGTGACTCCTCAAAATAGAGGGAAATTTAGAGGTCTTTTTGAAAGAGGAACTAAGAATATCCATGGTGATGCGACTTGTTTTGATTATGTCACCAATTTGGGAATCACACATATCCAGTTGCAGCCGATTTTTGATCATCATCAGAGTCTAAATGACGATGGAAATTATGCCTATAATTGGGGCTATGATCCTGAAAACTTTAATGTTCCAGAAGCTAGTTTTGCAAGTAATCCTCATGAGCCAGCCAGCCGTATTTTAGAATTAAAAGAAGCTATTCAAGCCTATCATGATGCTGGAATTAATGTTGTTATCGATGTCGTTTTTAATCATACCTATTCTTCTCGAGATTCAGCGTTTCAATTAACTGTTCCAGATTATTATTACCGAATGAATCCAAACGGGACCTTTCAAAATGGTTCGGGATGTGGTAACGAGACAGCAAGTGAAAAAGAAATGTATCGAAAATATATGATTGACTCTATTTTATATTGGATTCATGAATATAATGTAGATGGTTTTCGCTTTGACTTAATGGGATTACATGATGTCGAAACGATGAACCAAATTCGACAGGTTGTTGACAAGATTGACCCACGAATTATTCTTTATGGTGAGGGATGGGATATGGGAACAGGTTTGGCCAGTCATGAAAAAGCAAAAAAGGAAAATGCTCACCTAATGCCTGGCATTGGTTTTTTCAATGATACACAACGCAATGCCGTTAAAGGAGCAGAAGTTTATGGGGCATTTGTTGAAGGCTTTGTCTCTGGAGCAGCAACGGAAGACATTCTTGCCAAAGCCTTTTTAGGAAGTGACGAATTGAATTCTTATTTAAGTCCAAACCAGGTCATTAATTATGTTGAAGCACATGATAATTATAATCTTAATGATTTATTTTTGGAATTAAATGCGAATGATAGCAGTATCATCCATACTAAGAGAGTCCAATTAGCAACTGCAATGAATTTAGTAATGCAGGGTGTGAGTTTTATGCAATTAGGACAAGAGTTTTTACGAACAAAATTAGTTGCAACAGGTCCTAAAAATGAATTAACCCAAGAAGACAAACATCGCGCAATGAATTCTTATAATGCCTCTGATGACGTCAATCAGGTGAATTGGAATTTAATTACTTTTGAAAAAGATACTATAAATTTTGTGAAAAAATTGATTTTATTGAAAACAAAATCAGACTTATTTTCATTTTCATCGTATGATGAAATAAGGCGTCATGTATATATTGAGAGCGCCACCAAAGGTAGTGGATTTATCAGCTTTACGATAAAAAATTCAAAAAAATATCAATTTATTTTCAGTATTTACGGTAAACGTTTGCAAGAGATGAAATATAGTGATATAATCATATCTAATGATAAGCGCTTTCAGAATAATGATTTAATTATTAATAATTTGACAGCCATGATCCTTGATATCACAGAAAAACCTGACTAATTCAGGTTTTTTGCTATCAAATTCATTCTTATCATCTGATTAAAGCGAGAAAGGGTGATGTAATGACAAATGACTTAGATCTATATACTTTTGGTACTGGGGAAAACTTTCATATTCAAGATTACTTTGGTGTACATGAAACAAGTCATAATGGTGAAAAAGCATATGTCTTTAGAGTTTGGGCACCAAATGCTAAAGAAGTAAGCTTAATTGGCGATTTTACCAACTGGTTTGAAAATCCTATTCCAATGGAGGTCAATTCAGCTGGTGTGTGGGAGGTTGTAACTAATTTACCCAAAGAAAATCATATTTATAAGTATCAGTCAAGAGACAAGGTGGACAAGTTGTTGAAAAAATTGATCCAGTAGCCATTACTTTTGAAAATCGTCCTGGAACTGGTGCTAAAGTAAAGACACTTCCTGATAAGAAATGGCGAGATGGATTGTGGATGGGTCGGCGAAAACGGTTTGGATTTAAAAAGCGACCCGTTTCGATCTATGAAATGCATGCAAATTCATGGAAACATAAGCAAGATGGTCAACCTTATCAGGTTAAAGACTTAAAGGAAGAGCTGATTCCTTACTTAAAGAAAATGAATTATACGCATGTGGAATTCATGCCATTGATGGCTCATCCTTTGGACATGAGTTGGGGCTATCAATTAATGGGTTATTTTGCATTTGAATCAACTTTTGGTAATCCAGAAGATTTTCAAGAGTTTGTTGAAGAATGTCATCTCAATAATATTGGCGTATTAGTAGACTGGGTGCCTGGTCACTATACAAAAAATGATGATGCATTAGCTTATTTTGATGGGACACCTACCTATGAATACCAAGATATTCATAGAGCTAATAATTATGGTTGGGGTGCATTAAACTTTGATTTAGGTAAAAATCAAGTTCAATCCTTCTTAATTTCAAGTGCAATGTTTTGGATAGAGACTTATCATTTAGATGGAATACGAGTGGATGCCGTGAGCAATATGCTCTATCTTGATTACGATCAAGGGCCATGGCAACCCAATAGTAAAGGTGGTAATCATAATTTAGAAGCAATTGCATTTTTGCAAAAGCTTAATCAGGTCATTAAAGGAATCTATCCCGATGTTATGATGATTGCAGAAGAAGCAACATCTGATATTCCAATAACTAAGCCTATTTCAGAAGGCGGTCTTGGCTTTGATTATAAGTGGAATATGGGTTGGATGAATGATGTCCTTAGATTTTATGAAGAAGATCCTTATTATCGTAAATATCACTTTAATTTACTAACCTTTAGTTTTATGTATTGTTTCAATGAGCATTTTATTTTACCATTTTCTCATGATGAAGTGGTACACGGTAAAAAAAGTTTGATGCATAAAATGTGGGGGGATCGTTATCATCAATTTTCAGGTTTAAGAAATCTTCTGACTTATCAAATCTGTCATCCAGGGAAAAAATTACTTTTTATGGGATCAGAATTTGGTCAATTTTTGGAGTGGAAATTCGATGATCAGTTAGTTTGGGATAACTTAAATGATGACTTTAACCGAAAGATGTTACATTTCACAGCGACCTTAAATCAATTTTACAAAGACAATAATAGTCTGTGGCAGAACGATGAAACCTATGACGGGATAGACATTATTGATGCAGATAATGTGGATCAATCTGTTCTTTCATTTTGTCGTAAGAATGATAAGGGAGATTTATTAGTTTGTGTCTTTAATATGACACCTGTTGAGCGCCCCAATTTTACTATTGGTGTGCCTCTGGTAGGTCAATATGAAGAAATATTTAATTCAGAAATGCTTGAATTTGGAGGAGTCTGGAAAGAACATAATCCAATCAAGACAACTGAAAAAGAACAATGGAAATCTTATCAAGAGACTCTGACTTTTACACTACCAGCTTTAGGTGCAAGTATTTGGAAAGTCAAACGACGGATTAAGAGAAGATGATACCAGAGTTGAAATAATGTTTTGCTAATCAATTGTTATTGGTTTTTTTGAAAACCAAAGGGGAAATTACATGAAAAATGAAATGTTAGCACTTATACTAGCAGGTGGTCAAGGTACCCGTTTAGGAAAATTGACTCAAAATATTGCTAAACCTGCCGTGCAATTTGGTGGTCGTTATCGTATTATCGATTTTGCCCTATCAAACTGTGCCAATTCTGGAATTCATAATGTTGGGGTCATCACACAATATCAACCTCTGGCTTTGAATAGTCATATTGGGAATGGGTCTTCATGGGGCCTAGATGGTATTGATACTGGTGCTACAATTTTACAACCCTACTCAGCAACAGAAGGCAATAGATGGTTCCAAGGGACTAGTCATGCCATCTATCAAAATATTGATTATATTGATAGTATTGATCCTGAATACGTTCTAATTTTATCTGGTGATCATATTTATAAAATGGACTATGATGACATGCTCCAAACTCATAAAGATAATCTGGCAAGTTTAACAGTGGCAGTTATTGATGTTCCCCTGAAAGAAGCAAGTCGTTTTGGGATTATGAACACAGATACAAACAATCGCATTGTTGAATTTGAAGAAAAACCAGAGCATCCCAAATCAAGCAAGGCTTCAATGGGTATTTATATTTTTGACTGGAAACGGTTAAGAAATATGCTCGTCGATGCTGAGAAGAATAATATTGATATGTCAGATTTTGGTAAAAATGTCATACCCGCTTATTTAGAATCTGGTGAACGTGTTTATACCTATAATTTTGCGGGTTACTGGAAAGATGTCGGTACTATTGAATCATTGTGGGAAGCAAACATGGAATATGTTGCTGAGGACAATGAATTAGATAGTCGTGATCGCTCTTGGAAAATTTACTCAAAAAATCATATTGCACCTCCAAACTTTATTTCTGAAGAAGCAAAAGTAAGTGATTCTTTAGTCGTTGATGGGTGCTTTGTAACAGGTTCAGTTGAGCATTCTATCTTATCCGCTAATGTCCAAGTTAAAAAAGATGCTGAGATCAAAGATTCATTTATTATGAGTGGCGCAACCATCGGTGAAGGTGCTAAAATCTATAAGGCTATTATTGGTGAAGGTGCTGTTATTGGTAGTAATGTTGTTATTGATGGAAGTGATGAGATTCAAGTTGTAGGCTATAATGAAATTGTGGGGGTTTCAAATGAAGAGTGATAAATATTCAGCAATCTTAGGTAGTGCCATTGGTTTTCCTGAAATGGAAGGATTGACAGACAAACGTCCATTAGCCAACTTACCATTTGATGGGAAATACCGTTTGATCGATTTCCATCTGTCAAATTTAGCAAATGCAGGAATCAGAAGTATTTATGGTATTTTCCGAGGAGAAAATATTCGTTCTGTTTTTGACCACATTCGAAGTGGACGTGAATGGGGGCTAAATTCATTATTAAGCCATTACTTCTTAGGATTTTACAACACTAAAGAAAATGACCAAGAAGCAGACGGCGATTATTATGAGCAAATCCTAACATATTTAAAACGTTCTGGTTCAGATCAAACCATTTATATGTCCTGTGATATTTTATGTAATATTGAATTAGAGCAAGTTATTCACTTACACAATGCCAATCATCGTAAGATCACGGCTGTCTATAAAAAAACGCCAGTGTCATCAATTTCGCCAGAAAATGATATTTTAGAAATAGATGAAACTGATACTGTAATTGGAAGAAGTAGTGTTCATGAAAAAGAAGGCATTGAAAAAATGTCTGCAGGTATCTACATCATTGATACTAATTGGTTAATTGAAAAGATGGAAGCAGAAGCTCAAAAAGAACATCCTAAAAAATTACGTTTCTTATTGAGAGATTTAACTGTTGATGAGGGGGCATTAGCATTCGAATATACAGGTTATATGGCTAATATCCATTCAGTAAAATCTTATTATGATGCCAATATGGATATGTTGGAGCCCCACAAATTCTATTCATTACTTTATTCCAACCAAAGGATCTATACACGTGTAAAAAATGAAGAGGCAACATACTTTGCTAAGACATCAACTGTCAATAATTCACAGTTTGCATCTGGTTCCGTGATTAAAGGAACAGTAAATAATTCAATTATTTCTCGAAATTGTTACCTGGAAGAAGGAGCAGTTGTTAAAAATAGTATTATTTCACCAAAAGTTACAATTGGTAAAGATGCTCTAATAGAATACGCAATTATCGATAAATCAGTTTCTATTGCAGCCGGTGTTACTATCAAAGGCACACCAGATAAGCCACTTGTAGTCGCAAAAGGTAGTCAAGTTATTGAGGATCATATTAAATGAAAGTTTTATTTGTAGCAGCAGAAGGTGCACCTTTTGCTAAAACGGGTGGTTTAGGCGATGTTATTGGGGCATTGCCTAAGTCCTTAGTAAAAAATGGTCATGACGTTTCTGTTATCATGCCATATTATGATATGGTTGATGCAAAATTTTCAGATCGAATTGAAGAGGTCACTCAATTTTATACCAACGTCGGTTACCGCCACCAATTTGTAGGCATTAAAAGACTAATTGAAAATGACGTCACTTTTTACTTTGTTGACAACCAATATTATTTTTTTAGAGGTCATGTCTATGGTGATTGGGATGACGGTGAACGCTTTGCCTTTTTCCAATTAGCAGTTTTAGAAGCAATGGAAAAAATTGGCTTTATTCCAGATATTATTCATGTTAATGATTATCATACTGCAATGATTCCCTTCTTATTAAAAGAGAAATATCATTGGATTGATGCTTATAAGCAAATTAAAACAGTTTTTACCATCCATAATATTGAATTTCAAGGTCAATTTGGGCCAGAAATGCTCGGTGATTTATTTGGAGTAGGGAGTGACCGTTACGATGATGGGACGCTTCGCTGGAATAATTGCCTCAATTGGATGAAAGCAGCAGTTTTATATGCTGATCGTATAACAACTGTATCACCAACTTACGCTCAAGAAATCCAAACCCCTGCTTTTGGTAAAGGTTTAGATCACATCATGCGGATGGAATCTGGTAAGTTATCTGGTATTGTGAATGGAATTGATACTGACTTATTAAATCCTGAAAATGACCCTTACCTTAAAGAACCATTTTCTGTCTCAGATTTATCTGGGAAAGCCATTAACAAAGCAGCTTTGCAAAAGCGTGTCGGTTTACCGGTCAATGACAAAGTACCACTGATTGGGATTGTGTCACGGTTAACTGACCAGAAGGGATTTGATTTAGTCGTTGAAGAACTAGATAATTTATTACAACAAGAGTTGCAGATTGTTCTTCTTGGAACTGGTTACCATCAATATGAGGAAGCCTTTTTATGGTTTGCACAGCAATATCCAGAAAAATTATCAGCTAATATTACCTTCGATTTAGGATTAGCTCAAGAAATTTATGGTGCCTCAGATGTGTTCCTTATGCCTAGTGCTTTTGAACCTTGTGGCTTATCACAGATGATGGCCATGCGATATGGTACGATACCAGTTGTTCATGAAATTGGTGGTTTAAAGGATACGGTCAAACCCTTCAATGTTTATGACAAATCTGGTACTGGCTTTGGTTTCAATCATTTTACGGGTTATTGGATGACAAATACCTTGCTTTATGCCTTAGATGTGTATAAGAATCAACCAGAAGATTGGAAAACTATTCAGAAAAATGCGATGACCAGTGATTTTTCATGGAAAACAGCCAGTCTTGTTTATTTAAAACTATATAATAGTTTAATGTAATGATCTGTTGGAGAGAGAAATGCAAGTCACAAAAGAACAATTTATACGGGATTTTAAAAATACCTTACACGAGGAACAACTAACTAAAATACCCGCTGCTAGTGATTCAGAATTATTCTATGCCTTGGCAAAATTGGTCAAAAAATATTATACCAATACTTGGATTGATCGCAATCGTCAGTTGACAGATAATAAGCAAAAGGTTGCTTATTACTTTTCAATTGAATTTTTACCAGGTCGCATGTTAGAAACAAATCTATTAAATTTGGGGCTATTAGATTTAACCAAAGAAGCATTTAATGAGTTAGAGATAGACTTCCAAAAGGTAAAAAATGCTGAGCACGATATGGCTTTAGGAAATGGTGGGCTTGGCCGTTTAGCAGCTGCCTTTATGGATTCACTTGCAACGACAGGTTATCCAGGATTTGGTAATGGCTTACGCTACCAATACGGCTTATTCAAGCAACGCATCATTGATGGCTACCAGGTAGAATTACCAGATGCTTGGTTTGGCTCACGCGGGAATGTTTGGGAAGTCAGAAAAGATCATGGTATTGTTACAGTAAAATTATTTGGGAATGTTTACTTAAAAGCTGACGATGATGGTAAATTAAAACCTGTCTACGAGGGGGCACAAATCTTAAATGCCATTCCATACGATGTGCCACAAATTGGTTTTGAAAATGATGTCATTAATAATTTGCGTCTTTGGGATGTTGAAATTCCTGAGGAATACGAATTAGATTATCCAACTTTGGAGTCAAGACGGCGCATTCAGGATATTACAGCCATTTTATATCCTGACGATACGAGTTATGATGGAAAAGAGTTACGACTGATCCAAGAATATTTCATGACAAGTGCTGGATTGCAAACCATTATAAAATCTTATCTTAAGCAAGGGTTACCATTAGAAGAGATTCATAAAAAAGTATCTGTCCATATCAATGATACCCATCCAGCTGTTGCCCCAGCAGAATTTATGCGACTATTAATTGACGACTATGGACTGGAGTGGGCAGAGGCGTGGCAAGCAACGATTAAGACAATGAGTTACACAAATCATACGATTTTGTCAGAAGCACTTGAAAAATGGGATACTGATCTCTTTAAAAATGTCTTACCACGTGTTTACCAAATTATCTTAGAGATTGATAACCGTTTTGTTGCTGAAATGGCTAAAAAAGGTATCCGTCCTGATATTATTGAAAATACACGCATCGTTAAAGATAATCTGGTTCACATGGCCAACCTAGCCATTATTGGTGGGCATTCAGTTAATGGTGTTGCGAAACTCCACACGGAGTTATTGAAAAGAGATACTTTAAAGGATTTCTATACCTTGTATCCTGAGAAATTCAATAACAAAACCAATGGGATTGTTCAAAGAAGGTGGACACAAATTGCAGCTCCTGAATTATCAGCAGCAATTGACCGGACGATAGGCAAGGAATGGCGTAAAGACATTCACCAATTACGTAAATTGTCGGCATATCAAAATGATCAAGCCGTTCTGGACGATTTCTATCAAGTCAAACAAGTGGCTAAAGAAAGATTAGCGAAGTATGTCCTTGATAAAACAGGAGTAGTCTTATCGACAGATGCTATTTTTGATGTTCAAGTAAAACGTCTTCATGCCTATAAGCGTCAATTGTTAAACGTTTTAAACATCATGAAGATTTATTTAGACTTGAAAGAAAATCCTGATTTAGATATGGTTCCAAGAGTCTTTATTTTTGGGGCAAAAGCAGCGCCGGGTTATCATTTTGCCAAATCTGTCATTAAAGTTATCAATGAAATAGCCAATCTTGTCAACAATGATCAAAGTCTTCAAAACAAACTAAAAGTGGTTTTCCTTGAAAACTACAATGTTAGCATGGCTGAATTAATTATTCCAGCTGCTGACGTGTCAGAACAGATTTCACTAGCCTCTAAAGAAGCTTCTGGGACCTCAAATATGAAATTCATGATGACAGGTGCCCTCACTCTAGCTACTCTAGATGGTGCCAACATTGAAATCAAAGATGAAGTCGGAGATGAAAATATTATCATCTTTGGTATGGATAAGGATGCTGTTTATGACCATTATGCTAAACATGATTATTTCTCGCGTGGTTTATATGAGTCCAATGCAACAATCCGTCGTATCGTCGACAGCTTTGTCAATGGAACGATTCCGAATTGTCAGTATGAAGGAATAGAAATTTATGAAGCTTTAATCACGCACAATGATGAGTACTTCTTATTAGAAGATTTAAAATCATACATTGCTGCACAAGAACAAATTGATCACTTATATCGTGATAAAAAACGTTGGGCTCAAATGAGTCTAGCCAACATTGCAACATCTGATAAATTCACATCAGATGATACAATAACAGAGTATGCTAAAGAAATTTGGCAGTTAGAAAAATAATGTAGTTATCAAAAATCTGATAAAACCAGAGAACGGCGAAAGTCGTTTTTCTGTTAAAAGGCAATCTTTGATAAACGATTCTATTACTGGTATAATGAGGATAGCTATTAGTTGCTTTAATTGACGGAAAATGTCATTAATTAGAGCTTTGGTAAGTAATGGTTCAATAAAGCACACTCAACTACAAATTTGTGTTGACATTCTTTATATTAAGGAATAGAATAGCAAAGTAAAAAAAATTTTTAAGGAGAATTCTATTATGAATCCTATTTTCGCATTGGCATTTGCCTGTTTTGGTGTATCTCTAGGAGAAGGTTTCTTGATTGCAAATCTTTTCAAATCTGCTGCTCGTCAACCTGAAATCATTAATCAGTTACGTTCAATTATGATTTTGGGAATTGCATTTATCGAAGGTACTTTCTTCGTAACACTTGCAATGGCATTTATCTTAAAATAGGGCTGAAGTTTATGAAATAAAGATTTAAACAGCGTTGTAACTAAATAAACGTGTTTAATCTTTCGAAATGAATAAAAGGGGGGAAGAAGTTGGAAGAAATTACTCCAACACTGACATTAGGTCCAGTGACCTTCAATTTGACCCTGCTTGCGATGTGTGTTATTTCTATAGCACTTATTTTTGCATTTGTATATTCAGCTAGCCGACATATGGCGATTAGACCCAAAGGTAAACAAACAATTTTAGAGTTTCTACTAGATTTTGTATCTGGAGTGACTGATGAACATGTCGAAAAGCCTTTTCGAAATCGTTATGCTCTTTTCTTTTTTACAGTTTTTCTATTCGTAATGGTAGCTAATAATTTAGGATTAGTTACTAAGTTGGAAACTACACATAAGATGAATTTATGGACGTCACCAACTGCAAATGTGGGTTTTGACTTAGCATTGTCACTTTTGATTTCCATTATTTGTCAGGTTGAAGGGATTCGTCAACGTGGATTTATTCCATATTTAAAACGTTTTGCATCACCTTCAATTATGACTCCGATGAATCTTTTGGAAGAAGTTACAAATGTTCTATCATTGGCACTTCGTCTTTATGGTAATATTTTTGCCGGTGAAGTCGTTATGGGCTTATTGATGAAAATGATAGCAACAAACGTCCTTTGGTTTCCAGTTGCAATGACACTGAATATTGTTTGGGTAGCATTCTCAGTCTTTATTTCATGTGTGCAAGCTTATGTTTTTACTAAGTTAATTTCTATGTACCTTGGTAAAAAAGTAAACGAAGAAGAAGAATAAGAAAGGAGAACCGTTATGGAATTAACAGTTGGTGAACTTATTGGAAATTTTATTTTAGTATCAGGTTCAATTCTTGTTTTGTATCTTTTACTAAAGAAATTTGCATGGGGTGCGATTACTGGTATTTTAGATGAAAGAGCAGCAAAAATATCAAATGATATTGATAGTGCAGAAAATGCTCGATTAGCAGCTGAGTCTTTGGCAAATCAACGTCAAACGGAATTAGCTGGTGCTAAAGTAGAAGCTAGTCAGATAATTACTGATGCAAAAGAAGTTGGACAAGCACAAGGTGACAAAATTGTTGCCGAAGCTTCTGAAGAAGCGAGTCGACTTAAAGAAAAAGCTGAATCTGATATAGCCCAAAGTAAATCAGAGGCTATAGCAAGTGTGAAAGCAGAAATGTCAGATTTATCAGTTCTTCTGGCAGAAAAAATTATGGGAACTAACCTTGATAAAGAAGCTCAAAGTAAGCTAATTGATGGTTATCTTAATGATTTAGGAGAAGCTTAATGACCAAAAAGGAAGAGGCTCTTGTAGAGCAATATGCAAAAAGCCTTGTTGAGGTCGCTAATGAGCATCAAGTTGTTGACCAAATAAAGCAAGATGTTCTTGCTTTATTAGAAACCTTTGATGTGACTAAACTTGATACTATTTTATCAAGTTTAACTGCTTCACAAGCTGAAAAACAAGAACTTATCAGATTATTAAAAGATCCTAGTTCAGTGTATTTAAATAATTTTCTTGAGTTGATTATTTTAAATGGACGTGAAGCCTTACTTCATGAGATTTTGAAAAAAACTATCACGGTCATTGCTCAAGAGACTAAAGAATTCGATGTTACAATAACTAGTACCGTTCCACTTTCTGAAGAACAAAAACAAAAAGTTATTGCAATTGTTGAAAGTAAGTTCGGTCTTAGAACCGATTGTTTAATTGAAAAGATAGATGAGTCATTAATTGGTGGCTTTATCTTAACTGTAAATAATAAGGTAATTGATACAAGCATTCGTCGTCAATTGCAAGAATTTAAAATGAATTTATTATAGAAAGTGGTGTGACTTTTGGCAATTAATGCACAAGAAATTAGCGCTTTAATTAAAAAGCAAATTGAAACTTCCAGCCAAATTCGAAATGTCACTGAAACTGGTGTCGTTACCTATATTGGTGATGGTATTGCACGGGCTCGTGGATTAGATAATGCCATGAGCGGTGAACTTCTAGAATTTTCAAATGGTGCCTTCGGTATGGCTCAAAACTTAGAGTCTAATGACGTAGGTATTATTATTCTGGGTGATTTTTCAAGCATCCGTGAAGGGGATGTTGTTAAACGTACTGGAAAAATCATGGAAGTACCAGTTGGTGAAGCCCTAATTGGTCGTGTTGTTAACCCACTTGGTCAGCCCGTTGATGGCCTAGGAGATATTGAAACGACTGGATTTAGACCAGTTGAAACACCCGCTCCTGGCGTCATGCAACGTAAATCAGTTTTTGAGCCACTACAAACTGGTTTAAAAGCTATTGATGCTTTGGTACCAATTGGTCGTGGTCAACGTGAACTTATCATCGGTGACCGTCAAACAGGTAAAACGTCGGTTGCAATTGATGCGATTTTGAATCAAAAAGGACAAGACATGATTTGTGTCTATGTTGCGATTGGTCAAAAAGAATCTACTGTTAGAACACAAGTTGAAACCCTCCGTAAATACGGAGCTCTCGATTATACTATTGTTGTGACAGCATCTGCATCACAACCATCTCCGTTACTCTTTATCGCACCTTATGCTGGTGTAGCAATGGCTGAGGAGTTCATGTACAATGGCAAGCATGTTTTAATTGTCTATGATGATTTATCAAAGCAAGCAGTAGCCTACCGTGAGCTTTCCCTTTTACTTCGTCGTCCTCCAGGTCGTGAAGCTTATCCAGGGGATGTATTCTATTTGCATAGCCGTTTATTGGAACGTTCTGCAAAAGTTTCAGATGAGCTAGGTGGTGGTTCGATTACTGCCTTACCATTTATTGAAACACAAGCAGGGGATATTTCAGCTTATATTGCAACGAACGTTATCTCAATTACAGATGGTCAAATTTTCTTACAAGAAAATCTCTTTAATTCAGGTATTCGACCAGCAATTGATGCTGGATCATCAGTATCTCGTGTTGGAGGATCTGCGCAAATTAAAGCAATGAAAAAAGTTGCTGGGACTTTGCGTTTAGATTTAGCATCTTATCGTGAATTAGAAGCCTTTACGCAATTTGGATCAGATTTAGATGCAGCAACTCAGGCAAAATTGAATCGTGGTCGTCGTACTGTTGAGATATTAAAACAACCACTTCATAAACCATTACCAGTTGAAAAGCAAGTTGTTATTTTATATGCATTAACCCATGGTTTCTTAGATGATGTGCCAGTTGATGATATCTTAGCTTTTGAAGAAGCATTGTATGATTACTTTGACACCCACTATGATCATTTATTTGAAACAATACGTCAAACTAAAGATCTTCCTGAAGAAACTGAATTAAATAATGCTATTCAAGCATTTAAAGATCAGTCCAACTTTAAATAAGAAATAGGAGGATTTTGGTATGGCAGGCTCTCTAAGTGAGATTAAAGATAAAATTAATTCAACAGAGAAAACAAGTAAAATAACTAGTGCCATGCGTATGGTCTCTTCTGCAAAACTTGTGAAATCCGAGCAAGCAGCTCGTAATTTTCAAATTTATGCGGCAAAGATTAGACAGATTACAACTGACTTTCTTAAATCAGAATTATCACCAGGGACAAATCATCCCATGTTGGCTTCTCGTCCTGTGAAGAAAACTGGCTATATTGTCATTACTTCAGATAAGGGACTTGTTGGTGGTTATAATTCAAAAATATTAAAATCAATTTTGGAAATGATTGAAGAGTACCATAAAGATGGAGACTATTCGATTATTTCAATTGGAAGTATTGGTTCGGATTTCTTTAGAGCTAGAGGCATGAATGTGTCTTTTGAACTCAGAGGACTCAATGATCAGCTACTTATGAAGAAGTTGGAAAAATTATTGAAAAGTCAGTTGAAATGTATCAAAGTGAAATTTTTGATGAATTATATGTGTGTTATAATCATCACGTTAATAGTTTAACTAGTCAGGTCCGTGTTCAAAGAATGCTACCTATTTCTGATTTAGTTTCTGAAGAAGCTGCTGAAGAAGGGGTTGATGGTTTTGAATTGGAGCCTAGTCGTGATATGATTTTAAATCAATTATTACCACAATTTACAGAAAGTTTGATTTATGGTGCCATTGTTGATGCAAAAACTGCAGAACATGCTGCTGGGATGACAGCAATGCAGACTGCAACTGATAATGCTAAAAATGTTATTGACGATCTTACAATTCAATACAATAGAGCACGTCAGGCAGCAATTACGCAAGAAATTACAGAGATTGTTGCAGGGGCAAACGCTCTAGAATAATCAATTGATTGCATAACAATGACTAGTTGATTAGCTAATAGTTTATCTGATTGATTACATTTAAAAGGGATAGAATTTTTTAAGTTCTTGCCTTTCAACTTAAATAAGGAGAAATTAATGAGCTCAGGCAAAATTGCTCAGGTTATTGGACCTGTTGTTGACGTTTTGTTTGATAACGGTACAACATTACCTGAGATTAATAATGCATTGATAGTTTATAAAGATAGCGATAAAAAACAAAAAGTTGTTCTTGAAGTTGCCCTTGAACTTGGGAATGGAATGGTTAGAACAATCGCTATGGAATCAACTGATGGGCTTACACGTGGATTAGAAGTATTAGATACTGGTCGTGCAATTAGCGTACCAGTTGGTAAAGAAACGTTAGGACGTGTGTTTAATGTTCTTGGTGATACCATTGACTTGGAAGAGCCATTTGCATCAGATGCAAAACGTGAGCCTATCCACAAAAAAGCACCATCATTTGATGAACTATCAACATCTTCAGAAATTCTTGAAACAGGTATTAAAGTAATTGACCTTCTTGCACCTTATTTGAAAGGTGGTAAGGTTGGATTATTTGGTGGAGCCGGAGTTGGTAAAACCGTTCTTATTCAAGAATTAATTCATAATATTGCACAAGAACATGGTGGTATTTCAGTTTTTGCCGGTGTTGGAGAACGTACTCGTGAAGGGAACGATCTTTATGGTGAAATGAAAGAATCAGGTGTTATTGAGAAAACGGCAATGGTATTTGGTCAAATGAATGAGCCACCGGGAGCACGTATGCGTGTTGCCCTAACTGGTTTAACAATTGCTGAATACTTCCGTGATGTAGAAGGCCAAGACGTTCTATTGTTCATTGATAATATTTTCCGCTTCACGCAAGCAGGTTCTGAGGTATCAGCCTTATTAGGACGTATGCCTTCAGCGGTTGGTTATCAACCGACACTTGCTACTGAAATGGGGCAATTACAAGAACGTATTACATCTACTAAAAAGGGATCCGTTACTTCAATCCAAGCAATTTATGTTCCTGCCGATGACTATACTGACCCTGCGCCAGCTACAGCATTTGCCCATTTGGATTCAACAACTAACTTGGAACGTAAATTAACACAGATTGGTATTTACCCTGCAGTTGACCCACTAGCATCAAGCTCGCGTGCTCTTTCACCTGAAATTGTTGGTAAAGAGCATTATGAAGTGGCAACTGGTGTTCAACGTGTTCTTCAACGTTACCGTGAATTACAAGATATTATTGCCATCTTAGGGATGGACGAACTTTCTGATGAAGAGAAAACTCTAGTTGGACGTGCGCGTCGTATTCAGTTCTTCTTGTCACAAAACTTCAACGTTGCAGAACAGTTTACTGGTCAACCTGGTTCATATGTACCAGTTGGTGAAACTGTCCGTGGCTTTAAGGAAATTCTTGATGGTAAACATGATAATATCCCAGAAGATGCTTTCCGTTCAGTAGGACCAATTGAAGATGTTCTTGAAAAAGCAAAAAAAATGAACTATTAATGAGGTGATATCATGACAGAAATGGCTGTACAAGTGGTTACACCAGATGGAATTGTATATGACCATCGCGCTAAATTCATCTCTGTTAAAACACCAGATGGAGAAATGGGGATATTACCACATCATATCAATTTAATTGCGCCACTAGATATTCACGAAATGAAAATTAGTCGAACAGATGACGACAAACGCGTGGACTGGATCGCTATTAATGGTGGAATTATTGAGATAAAAAATAATGTCGTAACAATTGTTGCTGATTCGGCTGAACGTGCGCGTGATATTGATATCAGTCGTGCCGAACGTGCTAAAAAACGTGCCGAACGTGATATTGAGGAAGCTAAAACCTCAAATGATATTCATGAAGTTAAACGTGCAGAGGTTGCATTATTACGTGCATTAAACCGTATAAAAGTTGGTAATAAATAAAAATTGATCTACTAGATTTGTTTCAGTCGTTTCACTTTAGAAATGTGACGATTGTAATAGAGCTAGTCGGTCATTTTTTTATGTTTAAAGTTGTTCTCTTACGGTACTTGTTTTGATATAATAAGCTTATGGAATATATTAATAAATTATTAGCTTTGTTTTGTCACTTACTTTTTATTGGTATTAGCTATCAATTATTGATGTCGTTATTTGACTGGTCGAAATTAATAAAAAATAGAACTGAAAATTTAGGAAAAATTCAATTATTTGTCTTCTTTATTGCTATCATCATGGGCTATTTAGTAAGTCATTTCATATTAGAATTGATTCAAATGGGACAGAGTCTTTTTTTGGTGTTTGGTTAAAGATTCAAAATATAAAATATGTTATAATTCTAGTATTAGTGAATGGTGAAGAATGGAGAAGAAATTGGATAAAATCATTATCGAAGGTGGTCAAACCAGACTAAAAGGTGAAATTGTAATTGAAGGTGCAAAAAATGCAGTATTACCTTTGTTAGCAGCGACTGTTTTACCATCACAAGGAAAAACAATATTACGAAATGTTCCAATCTTATCAGATGTTTATACAATGAACAATGTGGTAAGAGGTTTGGATATTGATGTCGTGTTTAATGAATCATCAAATGAAGTTACTGTGGATGCTTCTGGAGATATTTTAGATGTTGCTCCATATGAGTACGTTAGTCAAATGCGAGCTTCAATAGTTGTCCTTGGGCCGATTTTAGCAAGAAAAGGTCATGCTCAAGTATCAATGCCAGGTGGCTGCACGATTGGAAGTCGCCCAATTGACTTGCATTTAAAAGGTCTAGAAGCTATGGGTGCAAAAATCACTCAGAAAAATGGTGATATTACAGCAACCGCAGAGCGCTTAAAAGGTGCAACTATTTATATGGATTTCCCATCTGTTGGGGCAACTCAAAACCTAATGATGGCAGCAACGCTAGCAGATGGTGTGACAACCATTGAAAATGCAGCAAGAGAGCCTGAAATTGTTGATTTAGCACAGCTATTAAACAAAATGGGAGCGAAAGTTCGTGGTGCTGGAACTGAAACACTGTTAATTACAGGTGTTGATAGTTACATGGGGTCGAACATGACGTTGTACAAGATAGAATTGAGGCAGGTACTTTTATGGTAGCTGCAGCGATGACATCTGGTGATGTTCTAGTTAAGGATGCTGTTTGGGAACATAATCGTCCTTTGATTTCAAAATTAATGGAAATGGGTGTCTCTGTTACAGAAGAAGAATCGGGAATCAGGGTCACTGCAGATACAACTCAATTAAAACCTGTAACAGTTAAAACGCTACCTCATCCAGGATTTCCAACAGATATGCAAGCGCAATTCACGGCTTTAATGGCAACTGTAAAAGGTGAGTCTACAATGGTTGAAACAGTATTTGAAAATCGTTTCCAACATTTAGAAGAGATGCGTCGTATGGGCTTACAATCTGAAATACTTCGTGATACAGCGATGATTCATGGTGGGCATGAGTTACAAGGTGCACCTGTTATGTCGACTGATTTAAGAGCTAGCGCAGCCCTAATTCTAACTGGACTTGTTGCTAAGGGGAAAACGACTGTGACACAATTAAGTCATTTAGATCGTGGCTATTATCAATTTCATGAAAAATTAAAAATGCTTGGAGCAAGTATTCAACGGGTTAGTGAGGATTAATAAATGACAAAAGGATGGAGATATGTCTTAAAGCAAATTGTCCTAGTTATTGTTGTTACCTTATTAGCTTGCCTATTCTTAGCATTAGGATTAATGATTGGATATAGTTTTATGGGGGATGGTCAACACCCAACCTCAATATTATCAGTGGATAAATGGACAGAACTAATTAATAAATTTACTGGAAAGTAGGCTCTCGCCTACTTTTTATATGAGAGGAAAAAGAGTGAATAAATCTTCCAAAAAATGGAAAAGTAGCATAAGTGTAATCCTGTTGCTTCTTGTTTTAGCAGGATCGTATCTTAGTAAAACGAATCAACTTGCTGATAGTAATCCCATAAAGCAAGTTTATCAAAAAGTAACTGGTGAAACGAACGGGAAACCTTTTATCAAAGATGCCTATAGTAATCCAGATACGCCAAGTCAAGCTCAGGCATTGTCAGTCATGACGAATCATGTCAAAAATCAAATAGCTGGCAAGATTACTTGGAATGGTTCAGGAGCATTTATTATCAATGAGAATAAGACGGACTTAAATGCTAAAGTATCTAGTGCACCATATGCTAACAATCAAACTAAAATAGTCCAAGGACGTAAGGTTCCTACAGTAGCAAATGCTCTCCTTGCAAAGTCAACTAGACAATATCGTGATCGCAATCAGACGGGTAATGGGTATACCAACTGGAAACCGGCAGGTTGGCATCAATTACATGGCTTGTCTGGGCAATATGACCATGCGGTGGACAGAGGTCACCTGATTGGTTACGCCTTAGTGGGTGGGCTTAAAGGATTTGATGCCTCCACAAGTAATGAAAGCAACATTGCAACCCAGTTATCATGGGCTAATCAGGCTGCTGATGACAATTCAACGGGGCAAAATTATTATGAGACGCTAGTACGACGCGCACTCGATCAAAATAAACGGGTCCGCTACCGTGTGACATTAATCTATGAAGGCTCTAATATTTTAGCAAAGGGTAGTCATTTAGAAGCAAAGTCTGATGATGGTCAATTAGAATTTAATGTTTTTGTTCCAAATATTCAAAAAGGATTAAAAGTCAATTATCAAACAGGACAGGTCGAAATCGAGAGATAATCGGAGTGCAATGCACGACAAACGCATGAAGAAAGCTTTGTTTTCAGAAATCAAGATTCATAATGACAAAATCAGTCAAAGTAGTAAACTAGAAGTGAGGTGACTAGGATGATTGATTTTATTATTTCTATTGATGAACGAACAGCTGAATTGGATGGGCGTCAAGCTTGGAAAGTTCATTACCCGTTATCAACGATTCTCTTTTTAGTATTTTGTTGCCAACTAGCTGGTATTGAAACGTGGACGGAAATGGAAGATTTTATAGAAATGAATGAA
>NZ_JRQN01000018.1 GCF_000785785.1 Streptococcus uberis | reverse complement strand
TTTTTGATGCTTTTTAAATGGCATAAGAGGGCATTTTTTAGACTTGGGCTAAAAAATGAGTCATGGAATTCCTAAAGGAAGTCGCTGACGTCCCTGCCAAATAAAAAAGCAACAAAAAAAAGTGAAGACTATACTTTGTCTTCACTCTGAGAGCAGGTTCTCACCTGCTCTACAATCTACATTGACGTTTTTTATTTTGTTCTATCTGAGTGTCTGGGGCTGGTGTTTCCTACTCTCAAGTGCAAATATTACGTACTTTATTGACCGTTTCACAAGATGATGTGTTTGACAACACTGATTATTAAGTAATCAACTTATAAAATTTGAGCTTCTAACTCAATCAATAATGTGGCTTTTAGCCACGCTTCGGCATTCGACCCGCCTGTCCGTAGGCATTAATAAAGGTCTATATTTGCTAGAAAACATTTCTCGAAGATTCCTAGACTTTGTTATTTTAACAAAAGTAAGCATTTCTGTCAACGAGAATTATCAGATAACTTCAGAATAAAAGGAACCCCCAATAGCCTTACTATTGGGGAAATCATTATAAAATATTGTCAAAACTTTCTCGAACTTGCTGTGGCCAAACAGAAGTCTGAACTTCTCCGATGTGTTTTTTACGAAGTAAAAACATAGCCATCCGTGATTGTCCAATCCCACCACCAATAGTTAGAGGGAATAATCCATTTAGAAGAGATTTATGCCAATCAAATTCTAACCGTTCAAAATCACCTGTGATTGCTACTTGACGCTTAAGAGCATCCTCATCAACCCTGATACCCATGGAAGATAATTCAAATGCAGAACCAAGCTGCTCATTCCAAACTAGGATATCGCCATTTAAGCCTTTGTAATCACCTTCACTGATACTTGTCCAGTCATCATAGTCTGGCGCACGGCCATCATGAGGCTGACCATCAGAAAGCACACCACCAATACCAATTAAAAAGACTGCGCCATGTTTTTTCGTTATTGCATTTTCACGTTCTTTAGATGTCAAATCTGGGTACATACGAACGAGGTCCTCACTATGGATAAAAGTAATCTTTTTCGGTAAGACAGCTTCAATATCATAGCGTGCTTCTACTGCCAATTCTGTCAAACGGATAACTTTATATATCGTTTCAACGGTTTCTTTCAAATAAGCTAAGTTACGTTTACCATCTGGAATAACTTTTTCCCAATCCCATTGATCTACATAAACTGAATGTGTTTGATCTAACGAATCTTCATCTGGACGAAGAGCTTTCATATTCACAACGAGCCCTTCACCTTCATTGAAACCAAAGCGTGCTAAGGTATGACGTTTCCATTTTGCCAATGAATGCACAACTTCAAATCTAGCTTCAGGGATTTTCAAGACATTTACAGATACAGGATGTTCAATACCAGATAAATTATCTTGCATACCATCCCCGACCCGACTTAAAATCGGACCTTGCACTTCGACAACGTCAAGTTTTGCAATTAAATACTGTGTAAATGTATTTTTAACAAAGGAAATCTCCTCTTGTTGATGAATAAAACTTTTTTTCATAGCTCCTCCTTAAATATTTTTTCACTCTCGATTAGAGAGTATGGAACTTATTATACACTGATTTTTAGAAAAGTAAAAGACTAAATTTTCTATATTTTTTAAATAATTAAGAAACTCTTGGAAGCATAAAAGCCTTAGAAAATCTAAGGCTTTTACAGAGTATATTTTTAATCACACACAATTTGAGTACCAGCGCCCTCAGAAAGAACTCTGTCAATATTTTCAAGTGACGTAATAATTGCTTTTGAAGATGGTTTATTTTCTACAAAGGCTATCGCCGCTTCAACTTTTGGTAACATAGAACCTGGGGCAAATTGATCTTCTGTGATATACTGCTTCATTTGTGAAACAGTAACCCTTTCTAATTTTTCCTGATCAGGTTTATTGTAGTTAACATAAACATTATCAACACCAGTTAAAACGATGAACATATCAGCATCAACTAACTCTGAAAGAGTTTGACTGGCAAAGTCTTTATCAATAACTGCTTCAACACCAGTAATGTGTTTAGTTTCAGGATCTTCCACAACTGGAACACCGCCACCACCAGCGCTGACAACAACAACTCCAGAATCAACTAAACTACGGATGACATTAACTTCTTTAATGCCGACTGGTTTTGGTGAAGGAACAACTTTTCTCCAACCACGTCCAGCGTCTTCTTTAAAGTTAGCGCCAGTTTCAGCCATTTGTTTCTTAGCTTCTTCTTCGGAAAGGAAAGGACCAATCGGTTTTGTTGGATTGCTAAAAGCAGCATCATTTTTATCAACAATAACTTGAGTAACGACTGCTGCAACATCCTTTTCAATGCCTTGAGCTTTCAATTCATTGTCAATAGCATTGACTAACCAGAAACCAATACTTCCTTCAGTCATGGCAACACAGGTATCTAAAGGCATTGCAGGATTTTTTTCAGAATCAGCTGCCGCTTGTTGTAATAATAAGTTACCAACTTGTGGTCCATTACCATGTGTTACAATCACTTCATTACCATCTTTAATTAATTTCACAAGTGATTTGGACGTTGAAATCAGTGCTTCTTGTTGAGCTTTTGCTGATGCATCTTTAGAAAGAATAGCATTTCCACCTAAAGCTACAACAATTTTTTGTTTTGACATATGTTTATTCTCCTCATAATATATTATCGCGTTAGGCGGTAAATTGTTTCCGCATAGATATCCATTGCTTTAAAGGCATCTTCTAAAACGATATTTTCATTTTCTTGATGTTCTGTTTGGATTGATTCTGGGAACAGTGCCCCAAATGCCACACAATTTGGCATTGTTCTTGCAAAAGTTGCTCCACCAGAAGAAATTGCGGGACTTTGGTCTCCTGTTTTCTCTCTATAAACAGCAAGAAGCGTCGTTACTAATTCACTGTCAATTGGAACATATAATGGTGCTAAATAATCAAACTCTTGATAGGTTAGACCATATTCTTTTGCCTTTTCAGATAATTGCTCTACAATTTTTTCTTTATCAGCAAGAACTGGAATACGAATATCCAAACGAACTTCAGTTTGATCTTTGGTTAAGGTCAGTCCAGCAGCATTAAAACTTAAGTTGCCAGAAGGCTCATCTTGAACATCTCCAAAGATATTAAGCCCCTTGCCATCCTCATCGACGACAGTCGCCAAGAAATCAATAACAGGTTCATTGATACAGTTAGCAATTGCTTTAGACAGACGAACTAGCGCATTGATACCATGCGGTGCGTCCTTGGCATGTTGAGCTAGACCGTAGACAGTGATGGTCTCATCTTTTTCAACATATTCAAAGCCAAGTCGGTCTAATTCTTCTTTGACTTGTTTCAAGAACTCCCCATGATATGAAGCGCGAGCTGGCACAACATTGTAGGCTTTTCCAACTTCAATTTCTAGACTATCAGAACCTGTTCCAATTAGATTTGCTTGCAATAACCCTTTTTCAGCGTAAATAAGAGGGAAACTAGAGTCGGGTGCAAAGCCAAAAGTAGCCTGTTCTTCCTTTTCATTATAACGGTTCATACACCGCCATAATGTTTCTTCATCAGTCCCAAAAATGAATCTGATGCGTTTATTGAAGATGACACCTGCATCTATTAAGGATTTAACTGCAAATAAAGCTAACATGGATGGCCCTTTGTCATCTTGAGTACCACGTCCATACAAATGGCCATCTATTTCGACACAATCAAAGGGTTCTGTCTTCCAAAGGCTACGATCACCTTCAGGGACAACATCCAAATGACAAAGAATTGCCAACATTTCTTTTTCTTGACCAAATTCGGCATAGCATAATAGCCGTCTGGATCTTTATAGGTTTTAAACCCCAACTCTTCACAGAGTAATAAGGTTCTATCTAAGACATCAGAGATTGCTTGCCCAAATGGGGTACCATTTTCTCCCTCATTACAAACTGAAGGATAAGACACAATTGTTTTAATGGCATCGACACATGCATCTTGATGAGCTTTGGTAATATAGGACTTCATCGTCTTTCACCTCCATTTTTCTCATTTATTAAATGAAGAACGTTGCAATCAACATAATAGCAAGGCTGACAACCATTACTAAAATGATAAATTTAGTAACAAATTTCCACCAAGTTGCAATATCAACTTTACCAAGTGCTAAGGCTCCCATTACGATGGCAGAAGTTGGTGATACAATATTTAAGACACCAGAAGCTGACTGGAAGGCAGTGATTACAAGATGTGCTGGAACGTTTGAGAATTGTCCTAATGGAGCCATAATTCCCATAGTTGCACCTGCAAGTCCTGATGTTGAAGGAATTAAAAATGACATTGGTAAATAGAATAAGTAAGTTAAGATAATGAAAACTTGTGATGATAAGCCTGATAGTCCTTTTTCACCCCATGACAGTATCGTTGAGGTAATCATACCATCATTCATAATAACTTGGATACCACGTGCAACGGCACAGATAATCGCAACACCAAGTAAATCAGCAGCACCTGCGATGAATGAAGAAATAAAGTCTTCTTCTTTCATTTTATAAACCATAGCTACTAAAACACCCATCATAATGAAAAGCATTGAAATTTCTGGGAAATACCAAGAACCAAGTTGCATCATATCTTTGCCCAAGAATGTGCCTATACCAGGTAAGCTAACTAACCATTTATTTAAATCACCAAAGATTGTGATTTTGAAACTTTCACTATCCCAAGGAATTAAACTTAAAATCATAATGAGGAAAGTAATAACAAAAATCCATAGAACTCTAGATTGACGTTTAGTCAAATCAGTACCTTGATTTTCAAGTTTAAAGATTTCTTTATGTTCCTTCATTTTATCAGCAATTAATGATTTGCTTGGATCTTTTTCAATTTTACTTGCATAGCTATATACAAACCATATTGAAATTGCTACTAAAACCACCCATTGAATAACACGCCAAATCATACCATCAGCAATAGATACACCAGCTGCATCAGCTGCAACTCCAGTAGCAAATGGATTGATCGTAGAGGCTAAACAGCCAATTTGCGACCCAATCAAAATGATAGAAACCGCAACCAAAGTATCAAATCCAACAGCAATCATTACAGGAATTAATAAAGGATAAAAGGCCATTGTTTCTTCACCCATACCATAGGTTGTCCCACCTAGAGCAAAAATAGGAAGCAAAATGGCAATAAGCATTTTTTCTCTACCTTTATTTTTTCTAACAATTGAAGCAATCCCTTGGTCAAGAGCACCTGTTTTATTAACAACTCCAAGGAAGCCACCTACCATTAAAATGAAGAAAGATACTTGGATTGCTCCATCTGTTTTTGGAGTTCCCAACATCCCACGAACAGGAGCCATAAAGACATCATATAAACCTTGCGGATTAGATTTTACTGCATGATAAGTGCCAGAAATAACAGCACCGGATTTAGTTTTATCATAAGCGCCAGCAGGAATAAACCAAGTCAAAACTGCCATGATAGCAATGATGATAAAAAGAACTGTATAAGAAGAAGGAATTCTAAACCCCCGTTTTTGTTGTTCTTCCATTTTTATTTACCTCTTATTTTAGAAAATAAAAGATCGTTCTGATTCTGGTAAGTGTTGCCAGATCCAGAACGACCAAGAAATAGTTACAATTTGTGTGATGATTATACTTTTGGAATAAATAAGTTTCCTAAAGTAGCTGCCATAACAGCTTTGATCGTATGCATACGGTTTTCAGCTTGGTCAAAGTGATGAGCATATTTGCTACGGAAGACTTCATCTGTAACTTCCATTTCACTAACACCGTATTTTTCTTCAACATCTTTACCATAAACTGTTTTAGTATCATGGAAAGCTGGGAGACAGTGTAAGAAGATTAGGTTATCATTGTTTGCTTTTTTAATAAGATCCATATTAACTTGGTATGGTTGAAGCATTTCAACACGTTCTTTGAATTTGTCTTCTTCACCCATTGATACCCAAACATCAGTGTAGAAAACATCTGCCCCTTTAACTGCTTCATCAGCATCATCAGTAACAAGGATATGAGCTCCAGATTCTTTGGCAAATCCTTCAGCAAGTTTTACAATTTCTTCATCTGGGAACAATTCTTTTGGTGAGAAGATATGAACATTAACACCCATTAATGTACCAGCAACCAATAGTGAGTTAGCAACATTATTACGTCCATCACCACAGTAAACGAGAGTAATGCCTTCTAATTTTCCAAAGTTTTCCTTAACAGTCAAGTAGTCAGCAAGCATTTGTGTTGGATGCCATTCATCAGTTAAACCATTCCATACTGGAACACCTGCAAATTCACCAAGTTCTTCAACCATTCGTTGACTGAATCCACGGAATTCAATCCCATCAAACATGCGTCCTAGAACTTTAGCTGTGTCTTCTGTTGATTCTTTTTTACCAAGTTGAATATCATTTGCACCAAGGTATTCAGGGTGTGCTCCTAAATCAATGGCTGCAGTTGTAAATGCGGCACGCGTACGTGTTGATGTTTTCTCAAATAAAAGAGCAATATTTTTGCCTTCTAAGTAGTGATGTGGAATACCACGTTTTTTAAGATCTTTTAAGTGTGCTGCGAAATCAATTAAATATTCAAATTCTTCGCGTGTAAAATCTTTTTCTGCTAGGAAATTACGGCCTTGGAATACTTGAGTCATCTTCTTTCTCCTTTGAGTTCTTTTATTTCTTTTTACTGTTTTGATATAAATAGATAGCAATGAAGCCACCCATTAGAGCAGATAAGGATATAAATATGTCCATATTTCTTCTCCAATTATCTTAATTGTTTTTTGAATGATCGATCTACTTGACAGGTAACACCACAACTATCATCAAAAGCTTGGTAGCCAATGCTCTTATAAAATGATTTAGTAGTCATTGGCATGAACTAATTCATCTTACAAAGCTCCTTATTATCGCATGTTTATATTAAGGAGAGAATCACATAGCACCCCAGTCATTTCCTCGGTAGTTAGGAAGATACACTTCTATTGAAAGGTGATCCAGTTTCCAATTCAGCATGGAAGCGCCCTATAAAACTGTTAGCATCTCACTATAGAATTGTGACTGGAATGCCTAAGTCATCATTATTATTAACTGCCTTCACCATCTTAGTCTATTTCGTTACAGATAAGATGAACGAGGGAGCAGTTAACCTGTTGCTCTTTGATAAGGTTGGCTACCTACTCTTAATTTTTTTGTAAGGTTAATTGTGCTTAGATATCTTCACGTTCAAATGGCATCGACATACAGCGAGGTCCACCACGTCCGCGAACTAATTCACTTCCGTTAATTTTAATTAATTTCAATCCTTTGGATTCAAGGATAGCATTTGTAATCGTGTTACGGTTATAAACAACAACAACACCTGGTGCGATAGTCAATGTATTTGAACCATCGTTCCATTGTTCGCGGCCAGCAGCAACGATATTATCACCACCACAACGAATCAATTCAACTTTTTCAACACCTAGATTAGCAGCAAGCAATTCTGCAAGATCACCTTTTTCTTCTTCAATCTTAAGCGCTTCATTTTCGTAAGTTACAGAGTAAACGCGGAGATCTCCTTCAATTTCTGGGTGAATAGTGAATTTATCATAGTCAACCATTGTAAATACTGTATCCAAATGCATAAATTTACGGTTGTTCGCAAATTCAAATGCCAATACTTTTTTGAAGCCTAGATTTTGTTTGAAGATATTAACCAATAATTTTTCAATTGATGCAGCATCCGTACGTTGTGAAATCCCTACAGCAAGGACATCTTTGGAAAGGACAAGTTCATCCCCTCCTTCAATACGAGTCGTTTCGCTACGATCGTAAACCATCGGAACTTTGTCACCACCATAAATAGGATGATACATAAAGATATATTTACCATATAATGTTTCGCGGTTACGCGTTTCTGAAAACATATGGTTAAGTGATACACCTTCACCAATTGTTGCAAAAGGATCGCGAGTAAAGTAAAGATTTGGCATTGGGTCAATTGCGAACGGGTAATCTGACTCTACTAAATCAGTTAGCCCTTTAGCTTCAGATGTAATTTCTGGAAGTTCAGATTTTTGAATACCAGCCATTGTTTTGTCAATTAATTCCTGATTATCTTTAATTGACATCAAGAATTCACGGATAGCTACCTTGGTTGCACGACCTCTGATATTTGCTTCTGAAATGTACTCATCAATGAATTCCTCACGGACTTGATCGTTAACGAGTGATTCAGCAGCCAATTTTTCTAAGTAAAGTACTTCTACTCCTTCATTTCTCAACGCTTCTGCAAACGCATCATGTTCTTTCTGAGCATCTTCTAAGTAAGGAATATCATCAAACAACAGTCTTTCTAAATAGTCAGGCATTAGGTTTTCAATTTCTTTACCTGGTCTGTGCAGTAAAACTTTTTTTAATTTTCCAATTTCAGAATAAACATGAATCGGTGATTTAGCAGTCATAAGAATTACCTCTTTTCCAAATGTGATAAGTTGTGAATTCACGTTTCAAGGTCTCTAACCTTGCTTACAATCATAGTTTACAATTTATCTTTGGAAAAAATGGGAATTCCTTCACGTTATTTTTGCGTAATCGCTTACATTTTTAAGCTCCGAAATGTATCTTTATAAATTTGAATGCGTTTACTTGTATGTTTCTTTCATTTTATCGTAAATATTTATCTTTATAAATTAAAAAATAATACAAAAAAATCAAAAAAAACAAAGTTTTTTTGATTTTCAACTTGTATAATTTAAAAAATACTTTTTATCAGTAAAGGTAATAAATTTTCCTTTTGACGTGATACGGTTATCCTTCTTTAGTTGCCTTAATACATGACTAACCGTTTCCCTTGTAGTACCACTCATACTTGCTATATCGCTACTTGTTAATTGAAAAGGTACTCTACCATCTTCTTTCCCCATTTCAATCAGTAATATCGCTAATGATTGAATAACGCGAGAACTTGCACTTGAAGTAATAAGATTTCTTACCCTTAGTTCATGCAATTCAAGTAAACGGGAAATTTTACTATATAAGTGTACCATTTGGTGCTGATTAGTGATTGAAAATGTTTCATATAGTTCTGTTGGAATATAATAGTAAGAGACATCTGTCATTGCCACCACAGAAAAATGATAGTTAGGATCATTAAATAGGCCACCGTAAGGAAAAATTGTGCCATGTCTGATAAAATCAGTATAGATAAATTCACCAGTTGAATCAGTTTGCTCGATCTTAAAATACCCTTCTGTGACTAAAAATAATTTATCGCGACGATCGCCTTCAAAAAATAGAATATGTCCCTTTGGGGCTTTACGATGTTCCATTTGCCCGACAATTTTGTCGAATTCTTCAATTGAAAAATACTTAAAATCATCTAATTTTCTAAGGTACTGATAATCTTCTCTTTTAATCAAATCTGACCTCCTATTTTTATCCGTATAGCTCCATTTTACCATAATACGAACATTTATGAAAGCGTTCAGAAAAAACTTTACAGGCTAGGTTCTTTTTGATATACTTTGCTTAATATTTGCAAAAGATTAGAGGAACATGAAAATGAATAAAAAAGAGACGAGACATCAATTGATTCGGTCTTTGATTTCAGAGACTACTATTCATACACAACAAGAATTACAAGATCGCCTCAAAAAAAATGGCATTCACATCACGCAAGCTACCTTATCACGTGATATGAAGGAACTCAATTTGGTCAAAGTATCCAATGGTTCAGAAACACATTATGAAGCCCTATCCATCTCTCAAACCCGTTGGGAACATCGCTTGCGCTTTTATATGGAAGATGCACTTGTGATGTTGCGCGTCGTTCAAAATCAAATCGTCCTAAAAACCTTACCTGGACTTGCCCAATCATTTGGGTCAATTCTTGACGCCATGCAGATTCCAGAAATCGTAGCCACCGTCTGTGGCGATGACACCTGCCTCATTATCTGCGAAGACCACGACGCAGCCCAAAGATGTTATGACACGCTCAGTCATTACACCCCACCATTCTTCTTTAGTAATAAATAAAAAGACCCAGTGGGTCTTTTTATCTGTCCTCCATGAAACAAGAAAGAGGGCATTTAAGACCCAGTGGACCTCAGGTATGAATTTGAATGATAAATTTAATCAAAAGCTTTTTGTATTGATTTATAACTTCATGGGTGTCTGTCCCACTCTATTTTGGCTTACAACATAATACTTGAAAAATGCTTGTCTAAGATATGTATTTCTGTTTCAGCTCTTAGTTGAAGCTTAGCTTGGCCTTCCATGAAAGTCAGTGCTTCTTGCATGCGGTCTGCGTCAGCTGGATTAAGCATTTCAATCACTACAAAAGCGTTTTTTGTATGGGTTGAATCATCGTCCGCTCACCATCTCGCCAATTAAGACAACGACAAACCGCACCAGAACCATCTTTGTAGCAAAGCTCATTAGGCAGAGTGGGACTGTTTTTGTCATCGCCAATCAGAAAGAATTCATCATCGCCATCCGTTATTGTCAACTGCAAATCACCTACAAAGCGATCACTATCTTCAGCACCGACAGGCAAACCAAAACGCAAACTTGCTGCATTGTAAATGTCTACCAAAGGATCAATAGACGGAATTTTTTGACCATTGGCAACACGTTTCAACAGAGCTCGATACTTGAGCGCACTCCCTTTTTAGTTTTAAACTTTTGGTAAGCCTTACGATAAGTTTGAACCACATCACTGTCACTAAAGTTACGATCATCAATGTGCTCTTCAGCTAATTTGTGGCTTTCTTCTAAGAGAGCCTTAATTTCGGGACTTGATTCCCCTAAACCATTATAATTCTTCAAGAGCAAGACACCAAGTTTAGCTTCTGGAAATAGTTCCCAAAAACTGTGATCAACAATAAATCGTTTCATCTTATTCTCCTTTTAGACCATTTCCCATAACTTATTTTCTTTTAAATAAGCAATTAAATCTGGATGCATGCGCCGTGGTCCACGAACAGCAGCTACACCCTTTGATGTCATGATATCAAAAGTCACCTGGTCATCTTGGTAATGTGTGATCAAGCGCAGTCGCATCAGCTGATCAATACCTGTTTTCTTGCGGTAGCCCTGATTAGAGATATTTGCTTCTAGCACTTGACAGCCATAGCGAATAGCCTTGGTAGGAGCTGTGATATAGATAAAGACATAGTCGCCAGCTTTGATACTGGCTTTTTGTGTCCAAAGAATCTCTGGATTAGCAGCAAACTCACTATCTATATCATAGTACTTGAGATTAGCAGGGATAACCCAATAATCAGGGCCACCGTCAGGATTTGCTAATGCTGAAGGAGCGACTAATTGTCGACTCTTACTAAGCAAGGTCCACAAGACTTGGTCTGAGAGACCGTCATCCAGAAGAACCGACACCCATGATTTCTTGGACATGTGATAGGCGGGGTAGACGCCTTCAAGCGCTAGCAATTCCGCCATATCTTTGGGGTTAACCTTGAGATTGACCGCCTCAAAATCCTTATCCTTCTTGTCATCTGCAATGCCTTCAAACTGGCGACCCTTGGCCGGATAAACCAGCGCGTACCACTTACCAGCCACCCGATAGGAGCTATAGTCTTGAGCTTTTTCAAAGGGCTTGTCCCATGAATCAGCAAAGCTATCAGCAATTTTGACAGCCATCCTGTTCATTTGAGCTGATAAAAAGGGATGTTCCTGACAGCAGCGCCCAGTAAAATCCTCAAGCACTTCTGTGTAAGCCTGTCTTACTTCTGAAACATAGCCACTACGACTTTTGGCATAGATTGCATGATAGGGTTCATTCAAGTCAAGATCAATAATAGCTGTCTCAATACCTTTATCTGCATCGACTGTTATGGTGATTTGAAAAGCCTCATCCATAATGCGTGTTTCATAGGTATAGGAATTATCTGGCTTCTTATGAAAGCCAAAATCAGCAAGTAAGTTGATATCTACTACTTGATTCGCAAACATTTTATTTGGGTCAAACATAATTTCCTTTCATTTAAACTAATCATCGTCATGGTCTTTGTTAACGTACTGACGCATCCAAACCATACAAATAAAGGCAACAAGTGATGATATGACCGTGATTAAAAGCCAGACAATGTCAACTTTTGCAAATGGCAGTTTGATATTCATCCCATAAAAACTGCTAACAGCTGTAACAATGGCCAAGCCAATAGAAAGAATGGTCAAATTAGTAATGTTGTCATTCAAACGATTGCTTAGTACATTATTATATGACGATGCAATCTCATTTAAGAGACGCTCATGTAAAGAGGTCATCTGATAGAGTTGTCGACTTTCAATTATTGCATCAGTAAACACTTCCTTTTCCTCATCACTAGATGCTTCGTAGCTTGATAAGTTGTTAAAGTCTTTCAGCATATCTGCATTTTGTTGCGCCGCCATCAACAAATAAACTGACCCACTTTGCAATTTTGCTAACTTAGCAATATTTTCTTTACGAGGCCGTTTTTGTAAATCCTTGATGACATCATCACGGAGCGTAATAATTTTTTCCATCAATTTGAAATACGCTTTTGTCAACAGCATAATGGCTTCAAATAGGAGAACTTTATTACTCTTATGTTGTGATAAGTCAGACCTGATTCTTGCAAATTGAGCTGAAGTTTTGTGATTGGTTAAGACCAGAATAGCAGAATCACTTACAACAAATAATAAAGGAAGAGATTTTGGCATGTCACCTATTTTATAATTATCATAAGTTTCATCCAAAATGTGAATGACCGCTGTTAAACGCTCCCCATTTTCTTCAATAAAAGAGGCTTCATAAGCATCTCTAGCATAAGTAACAATTTCGTGATCCAATAAACCTGAATCAAAATACAGCATAAGCTCAGAATCAGATACCAAATCCATATTGATTTCAATAATGGATTGCTCAGTTTTACTTTTTTCTTCTGTCATCTGTCACTCCTTTGGTTACTGTCATCTACTACTTCTATTATTCATCAATTTTAATCTTTATACAAGCAGAAAGTCGTCAAATAAACAATTAAAGCAACCATACTTCAAAACAAACAAAAACCCACTTCTTAAGGTGGGGTTTGCTTAAAAATATTAAAGGAACAACATTAATAAAAAAATTTACATGGTTATACTATCACTCTTGGATACTTTCATAAAGAGTAACAAGGAAATAACAGTAAAGCCTGTCAGGAGAGTAGATAAGGCTGCTGCAATACCAAAATTACCTCTTAATACTTCTGTATAGATAGCAACAGTCATTGTTTTTGTTTTGATATGATACAAAAGAATTGACGTTGATAATTCTGAAATCATGGTAATCCAAGACAGAATGGCACCTGAGATGATTCTTGTTTTTAGTGTAAGATACAGTGGCTAAATTGACTCTAATAGGTTGATAAATCAACTGTAACAACCCTACTCAACTTTGCAGAACTGAGGCGACCAAATCAAACTCCTCCAAAATTACGGATTGCTGTCTTACTCTTAAAATTTGCCCCATGATTTGTAGAGGTCTTCGATGATTTTGATGCCCATCAGGGTCATCTCTGGACGCATGATGGGACTGATAATTTCACCTTCTTGAATCATCTGACTGACGTGGAAAGCTTCAGAAGCAAAATCACTAACCATGGGCGCCTCAAGCAACCTGCGGCTGCCATCCTCGTGAATTATCGTAGCTGCCGTTGACTTCCAAAAGCTAGGAATCTCTAGCGACCCTTTGGTTCCATAGATGGTCATTTTATGTTTTCGTTTAATTTCTGTCGTCAGGTAAATGTCTGCAATGACACCATTCTTCAACTGTAAGATAAGCTTGGCCTGGCTGTCGCTCTGGTTCTTAGGAAAGTTGGCGATGCCACCTGCCTTTTCAATGGACGAATCAAAGATGTACTGCAGATAGGCTAGCGCGTAAGGCGCCATAAAGTGGGTTGCACCTCCTCCAGCAGACAGATCGCGGAACCAGGAAATATGATCAATGTTAGGGTAAGAGGTAACGGATGAAACCGAAACGACATCCCCAATTTCCCCAGATTCAATGGTCTCTTTAATGACATCAGTTAAAGGAATGAAGACCGACTTTTGCGCCTCCATCAAGAAAAGGTCACGACGATAAGCCATATCAAAGAGCTCACGCGCCTCATCAAAAGTAAGCGTAAAGGGCTTTTCAACCAGCACATGTTTGTTAGCCTTCAGGGCCTTCTTAGCCACATTAAAGTGGTCCTTGTTGATAGTTGGTACATAGACGACGTCGACATTCTTGTCAGCCAAAAGACCAGTCAAAGAACCATAAGCCTTAGGAATATCATGTTGTTCAGCAAACTCTTGAGCCACTTCAAAAGAGCGGCTCGAGACAGCCACCACTTCTCCATTCCCAGCCAAACGCACTCCCTCAATAAAACGGGGAGCCACCTGAGCAGTCGACACAATACCATACCTAACCTTCGCCATACAAATCTCCTCTACCACATACTGAACATAAGATCATTATAACATGATAAACCAAAAAAATCAGAGATGGGCTAGGGAGAGGATGAAGAAAAAGATTCGGCAAGAAGTCAAGCATATCCTCGAATACAAAAACACTCCAAATCCTAATAAAGAGAATCAAGAGTGCTTTCTATAGTCAAAAGCTTAATTATGAGATACAATCTTAGACAATCTTGAATGGTCTCACTCCATTCGAATAATAAATAGAACAAAGAATGAGACAGTAAGCATTATCACAATTAAGGTGAGATCGATAAGCAAATGAGAAGTGGAAATCTCTCAAAAACTATCTTAATTGGGCATAGCAGAAAGTTACCCACTGTCCCATTTTGGAAATACCATGTCAGGCTATACTTTTTGTACTCTTGCCTTACTTAATACCAAAAATACCTGCTTTAATCCTTTTCAAAGGAAGTAAGACTAGACTCAAGAAGAAGAGACCAAAAGTCATCAAGGCATTTCTCTCTTGATCAGCAGTCTGAGGAAGGCTATCTTTAGTATCTACTGACATCTCTTGACTTGCTTGCTTTTCTTGGCTATTATGGTTAGCTAAACCTCTTGGACTAGTACTTGTATCATGAAGGAAGCTGTTTGCTAGGCTGTCTTGATTTTGTGTAGCACTTGTTTCTATCTTCTCTGATGGTGCTTGTTCTTTCTGTGACTCTGCAGTAGCATTGTCAGCTAGAACTTTAAGTGCATCTTGGCAAGCATCTTTGATGGCGAGGAATATCCCTTCCCTATGGTAGGCTGCTTTTTCAACAAGCCTGATTTGAGGTAATTGAGAAAGATCTTTATGGAGTATTTCTTGAATACTTAGCCCTTCATAATCTGCCAAAGTAGCAATAGCTAAGCTGTGATAACCTTCGTTGTCCTCGTCAATATTCATAATTGGATTACCATAATCATCAAATTGGTTTTGTCCTACTTGCTCACTTCTATCTAAGATAAAGATAATCTTACCATCTTTGTCGAAATAGAGATTAAGGGCAATGAAATAATCTGGGATAGGTAGTGGAGATTCCAAATGATAAACGCCTTCTACCATATAGGGTGAACCTAACTTACCATCATTTTTAACCAGCTGACTTAAGAAGTTTAGTACTTTAATCAGACGGTTAATTCTTTGATCTGAGAGTGCACTATTGGTGTAGGCTACCTTAGCTTCTCCTATTTTACCTTCCAAAAGACTTGAATCTTTATAATGGGGATGACTCTTATGGACTAAGATAGCTTCTTTTAAGCTCTTATCCAAATCAATCCGAGACATAAAGAATTTGGCTTCCTTGACAAATTGGTTCTGTGCTCCTTGTGACAACTTATTATTTAAGAGTTCTTCAGCTCTTTTTGCTAAATCGAGATAGTAGAACTTTGTCGTTTCTTGAAGCTGATCTAAGTCAAGTTCTTTAATCAGTTTGAGCAAATCTGCTATAGGAGTCATATCCCTACTTAAGACATCTGGATTGACAACAAAAAAGTCTCCATCTGCTAGTGGTGAAACCAGCTTATCCTTTGTTTCAATAAGAACCTTTTTGTATTTGGGATGACCAGTATTTTGGTCAAAAGCATTAAATACTATATTTTGTAGGCTATTTGGAACCACCATGTCACTTAAGCGATTGGTTCTGAAAGCTTGAGCTGAGATACTTTCCAAGTGTGGTGGTAAAGCTACTGTTTCCAAAAGGTTATCAGCAAATGCTTGTACCGGTATCAGCTTCAGATTATCTAAACCACTGAGATTAATGTCTGTCAAGGCATTTGATAAAAAGGCCATTTCCCCTAGATCACTTAGCTTATTCCCTAGAAAGAGCAGGTGTTGGGCTCCATTTTGACGAAAGGCTGAAATACCAATCTTTTCTACATTTTCAGGAATGACAATTGCATGGATTCGGTTGATATGAAAAGCTGCGTCTCCAATTGTTTTTAGCTTATCATTTAAGTCCAGAACATCAATCTGATTATTCATAAAGGCACCTTGTCCAATAACTTCTAACTCTTCACTGGCTTCAAAGCTGGTTAAATTATTAGATTGGAAGGCAAAGTCTCCAATAGTTTTGATAGTTGATGGGAGGATAAGCTCTTCAATGTCATATTTTCTTAGTGTCTTATTTTCAAAATCAACATTTCTAAAAGCATTTGCTGCAATGGCTGTGACAGATTCTCCTTGAGCATTGAGCTTAGGAATTTCTAAATGTTTATTGTGACGAATTTTTAAAAGTCCATTATTTGAAAAACCTGTGACACTTGTACCATCATAAGTGAAATCTGCAACCAACCATTTGGACATATCAAGATTAGGTAAAGCTGTTTCTTTGTCCTTACCAGGATTAACATAAACATGCTTATCAAAGACCTTAATCTCTTTTGCTGCTTTTGATGAATTAATAACCACAACGTTTCCATAGTGAGCATCACCTGGATTTGCAGCGAAGGCATTTTCTTCTATCTTCTCAATTGGACTCTCAATCACAATGTTGGATAGCGAATTATCTTCAAAGACAGCTTCCTTAAATACTTTTAGAGAAGGACTCTTTGAGACAAGTTTACTGATTCGATTGGACTTAAAGGCGCGTTCTCCTAAGTCTTTTAAGCTTTCAGGTAGAACTAGCCCCTTACTAATACGGTTATCAAAGAAAGCATTATCACCAATCTTTTCAAGAGATGAAGGTAAAATAATCTGACTCAAATTATTGTGGGCAAAAGCATAGTCTGAAATCGACTTTAATGATTGTGGCAAATTGATGCTTGTTAAATTCTTATTCTCAGTAAAGGCATCTGAACCAATTGAGAGATAGCCTTCTGGTATGGTAAGTGATTTTAGGGCATAGGAACTAAATTCTTCTCCCTCATTAATAATTGGTTGTTGGTCAACATCAAGATTATCAACCTTACCATTTTCACCTGGTCGACTAGTATAATCCGGAATAGCTGTCTTTTTATTTGGAGTAAAGGCAAAACTGGCAACCCTCACAATTGGTTGCCCAGCTTCATCTTTATCAGGCAAGACAAGATGACCTGTCTGCCTTAACTTGTTGATACCTTCTTTGGTAAAACCAATGATTTGCTGATTTTTAATAATAAAATCAGAGAGCTTCCAGATTGGCTCAACCGGTTCAACTGCTGAGGCTAAGTTATGCTCTACTTGCGGTCTATCTTCTAAAAAGTTCTTTTCCAAACCACTGATTGGCTGACTAGTTAGAGTATCTTTTACTTCCTCATTTATCATCGGAGTCTTTTCAGGTTCTTTTTGAGAAACCGTTTCTTCTTGAGGCTCTAACTCTGAACTTTCTAAAGTGGGTTGCTTTTTTCCCCGAACGGATTCTATTTCTTCTGTCAATCCTTCCTGACCAACTTTTGAAGACTTGTCGTCTATAGGACTAGCTTGATCCTGAGTACTTGTCTCTTCCTCTAAGGCTTCAGGATCTTCCTGATCACTAGAAACGACTTTTTCAGTATTTGGCACTTCTTCACTTGGCAGAGTTGGTGCATCGCCAAACAAGTCTGAAACCTCTTTATTGATTGGCCTATCATCCGCAACACTTGGTTTGTCGACAATATCATCTTCCTCAACAAACCAATCATCATTTTCTAAAGACTGATTATTATGGACGACAGGTTTGGATTCTAGCTCATTGGCATAGACCTCCTGACCACAAAGAAGACTTGTCGCAGTTAAGAGCGACAAAGTAATTAGTATTGGTTTAGTTTTCATAACCACCGTGTTCCTTTCTGTTACTAACTAATTTATAATAAAGGCAATCAAATTTAGAGCCTTAATACTTATTGACTTAATTTTAGGTTATTCATAATACTCTCTCTCGTAGCTAAAACCTAATATCACTTGTTGAATAATAGCATAATAAAAACAAAATTACAATACCTTAATTATTTTTTTAAGCAATCTTAATTTTTGTGGATAAAAAAATAAAATAGCATTAATAAGCGCTCTAGGCTAAACAAAAAGCAAAAAACTCCCGTCTGAACTTAATCAAAGTTCAGAGGGAATATTTTGAATATTCTGTGAAGAGTGACTCTAAAAAATCGCTATTAATAATTTTTCTATTTGCACAAGAACTTAATAAAACAAGGTTACATTCTAATTATATATATGATTTAAAATGATACAAAAAGTAATTTTCTTCAAAAAGAAGCTCCTCAAAGCTCCTTTATTTTTGCTACCCAACCTATGGCATCCTCTGGTGGATTTTCAATATCAATCCAAGTGAATTCTATACCAATTGCATTTATGATAAAATATAATTAATAGAAAAGAGAATAGCATTATGAAAAAAGTAATACATATAGTTGCAGCAGCAATTATTAAAGATGGAAAAATATTTTGTGCCCAAAGACCCAAAGGTAAATCTCTAGGTGGTTTTTGGGAATTTCCAGGTGGTAAGTTGGAAATTGGAGAATCACCAGAAGAAGCATTAATAAGAGAAATTAAAGAAGAATTTAATGCTGAAATTAAAATAATTGATTATGTTAATGAAGCTTCCTATGACTATGATTTTGGTACAGTCATTATGAAAACATTCAAAGCAAAACTCCTATCTGAGAAGTTAGAATTACTTGAACATCAAGATTCAAAGTGGTTAACAGTCGAAGAATTAAACTGCCTAGAATGGGCACCAGTTGATATTCCAGCAGTGAATTTATTGAGAAAAAAATGAGATCCCGGAAGAATCTCATTTTTATTTTGTTGTTAAATAATTATATAAGTTTGTTTTCATTGAATTTTTTAGTTGCAATAACATATTTACAGATGTTCCTTCTGGTTTTTCCACCAATTTTGCACTTCCGTCAGAATATTTCACAGGTCCCAGATAATAAAAGTCTCCACCTTCCCCATCATCTTTTTTAACAAATAATTCCATCTTTAATCCATTTTGATTAGATTTTATTATTGTTTTAACATCAGGAGAATTAAAGTTTCTTTTATTTTTCGAAAACCAAGAAATCATTGATTCATTAAGGAACTTGTCTTCATATTTGATACTCTCATTAATATCATCACTTTTGTGGTATGTTACAAATATTGGACAAGTATTCGTGCTCCTATCGATTTTATATCCTCCAACATTCTGTGGGTTTTCATCTTTTGAAAAATTCAATAATTTGATTACTTCTCGTCTAGAATACTTTTGACCAATTGTAAATATATCTGGATATAACTCCGATTTAGTCAAACCTGTTTTGATAACATCACAAAATAGAGAACAAAAATCAGGGTTTTCTTTTAAGCTTTCTAAAACAACTTTATTTAAAATATAGTTATTATTTTCAACGTATACTAAAGGAACACTTCCAAAACGCTTCTGTTCTTGTCCCTTTAAAAATTCTAAAGATAGAGTTCCTTCTACAGATCGAATGATGTGCTCATCTGTCGATTGATTCTGCTCAGAAAGTAGCTTTTTAAAAAATGATTTATCTATTTGACCATCATATTTTACAAGTTGTTCCAACAATAATAACTCATGTTTTCTTTTCCCATTTAAATATTCAAAAGTTATGAATTCAAGATATTTTTTCTCTGTATCATTTAATGATATTGTTTCATCTGAAAACTTGTTAAGAACATCTCCGTATTGTTTAAATTGACTATTTTCAAAAAATACTAACGGGTCTATACTATTATTCTTTAGAAAATCAATTAGGTAAGGTTCTTGACCAATTTTATTTTTGACCTCAATATATGAATCTCTAAGAATTTTCATACTTGATAAAGTGGTACTTGAAATGGATTTAAAAATTTGTTCTTTTGCTATTTCTTCAAAATTGATGGTTGTCAGACCCTTAATCAAATTTGCTTCACGAACTTCACGCCTATAGTTATCTTTATTCATAGACTGATCACCAAACAAAGCTATGGGAATTAAATAATTGTTTTTATAATTACCAATGAAATCAATAATTGTAACAAATTCCTTAGAATAATGTTTTCTTAAGCCACGACCCAATTGTTGGACAAAAATAATACTTGATTGTGTATTTCTTAACATTACAACTTGATTAATACTAGGAATATCAATTCCTTCATTAAAAATATCAACTGTAAAAATGTACTCTAATTGCCCATTTTCAAGCTCTCTTACTGTTTCATTTCTTACTTGAGCAGAATCTTCACCTGTTAAGGCCTTACTTCTAAGTCCATTTATATTAAATTGATTTGATAATTCTGTAGCTTCTTTTTTACTTGAACAAAAAATAAGGCCTTTTACTTTTTCTCCACTGTGACCATAGTAGTCTATTTTTTTAAGAATATGCTTTATTCTTTCAGTTGAGACTAAATTAGAAAATGAAGAATTTTCATTTATCAGCTCTCCATCCACTAGAATATCACTTACACCATGGTATATGAAAGGGCAAAGCAAATCATTATCTAAAGCCTCTTGTAATCGAATTTCATATGCAAGATTGTAATCGAATAATTCAAAAATATTTTGACCATCCGTTCGTTCAGGAGTTGCAGTCATACCAAGTAAGAATCCTGGTTTAAAGTATTCCATCACTTTTTTATATGAAGCCGCACCTGCCTTATGGACTTCATCAATTAAAATATAATCAAATAAAGATGGGTCAAATTTAAACAAATGTTCCGGTCTTGATAAGGTTTGAATCATGGCAAAGATATATTTCTTACCTGAAATATCCATTCCTGGTCTATAGATACAAGCATCACTACTATCAAAGCCTAAAACACGTTGATAACTTTCTAGAGATTTAGAAAGAATTTGTTCTCTATGCACAATAAATAAAACACGTTCAGGATTAACTTGCTCAACATCGAATGCTGAAAGGTATGTCTTCCCCGTTCCAGTTGCACTAATTACTAATGCTTTTTGAGCACCATTATCTCTAACCGAATTTAGACCTTTTAAAGCATTTTTTTGCATGTCATTTGGAAAAATTTTACCTGTAAATTCAACAGGTTGCTCTTCTTCTATTCTAACAAATGGAATTGGAACTTGTCTTCTTAACTTATATAACTTAATCCATTCTTTAGTTAGGTCAGTTGATAAATCCCATACCCTTTTAAACTCATTTCTTGTAGTATGAATAAGTGCACTATTATCAGTTGATGTTAACTTAATATTCCATTCATAATTTTTCTTTAGGGCATTCCCGGTTAAATTAGAACTACCAGAAATAAGGACTTGCTTATAACCATGATCAAATAAATAAAATTTTGAATGTAACTGTATCTGTTCCGGAGAAACTCTAACTTTTACATTTTCTAACTTCAATAATTCTAAAAGCGCTAAGGGATCATTGAAATCTAAATATGGAGAAATTAATATCTCACCACGAATATTTTTATTCGCCAAATCTAGAAGCTGACTCTTAATTAATGCAATCCCTGACTGTGTAACGAATGCAACAGAAAATTGAAAATGAATACAATTTGATAATTCTTCTTGGACATCAGTTAGAACAAATCGACGTTCCTCCTGATTGTTAATCAACACTTTAGGTGCATTTAAACTTTCTTTAAATTTATCTTTGTCAATAAATCCAAATTGCAAAGCTTCATGCAGTTGACTCTTAAAATTTGAATAAGTCATAAGATACCTCATTATTTAATAATATTATTATCCTATGAAAAGCAAAATACATCAAGAGAAATTTGATCTTGACGTATTTTGCTACAATTTGCTAATGAAATAAAGTATAGAAATCAATTTGTCTTTTCTCCAAAAATAATATTATCTTTTCACAAAACGATTTAACAACAATATATTGTGTTTTTATATAAAAAATAACACAATATATTGATTTTTTTTATTTATAATGTATACTATTAGTTGAAAAAAGGTTATAGACGGCAATCTACAACCTTTTGAAAATGAACGAAACAGAATTTTGCATCCTGACACTATTCAAACTATACTTTTAAAACTATATCAATTAAAAAAATGTAAAGCAAAATTTTTCATTTATTATTTCAAATAAAAGAATAATGGAGGATTGATATTGCCAAATAATATAATTAAAAATAAAAAACACAATGAACTAGATTTTGTAAATATCCAAATTGATCAAGATGTTGAACTTTTTCTAGATCCAACCAAATTACATTCGACTTATCTGAGTCCAATATTTAATAATAGCATAACTAAATTGCACTCTTTTTTTCTAGAAGTCTATAGGATATATATAGAATATGGTGAAAGTGAGGTTCGAAAAGTACTAAAGTTTTCCTCAGAGTGTAATCTTATTCATTTAGGCTATTCAAGAAATGGTTCAAGAGGTACTGGGGCTTCTGAAGATATGCTTTTTAATTTTTTTAAAAACTTAACAAAATTCAATGAATCTGAAAGAAAATCTTTATTGCATCCAGCATCAATAGCAATTTTTGTACCAAAATTTGCTGAAGATAGAACCTCCGATTTCCTAGTTAGTATTCTAAAAAAAGAAATAATCGAATATACATTAGAACAAGCAAAAATTCATAATCTAGAAATCTCACCAAAAAAACACAACTTTGGATCTTATTGGGCATACCCTCAGTTAGAATGGTTAGAAATCGAAAATTTTTACGTTACAACAAGCACCGGCAAACCCGTTCTTCTTATTCCAAAATGTCTTGTTTCACAAAAGTATAAGTTTTCAACATCTGATTTTGTAAAAATAATCATTTTCCCTAATAAACGAAATCTAGATAAGTACAAGGGGATAAATGGTTACTACAAAAACAATAGTCCAAAACCTGCTACACAAAAGCAACTTATTGATATGGAAATTAGATCACCTTATCTAAATCGTCCAGATAAATGGAAAACTTACGCAATGGATCAACTGCTAAAGAATCATAATTGGTATAGCGAATATTTCAAAAATATGAATCATTTTTCTGATAATCATATATTACCTGATGAGTTACTAGATAAGTTGACAACTGAATAATTATTTTTTATGAATGAATAGTGTCACTTCTCTCTTATTGAGAGAAGTTTTTTAGTGACTTGAAAAACATTTTCAGCTTCTTTTTTTACTTCCTTGTACTTTATATTTTGTCAAATTATTTTTTTGTAACCGCTTTACATTTTTGCTCAAACATGTTATTCTTCTATTAAACCGGTTTACCGAATATAGGAGAACATTTATGAAAAAATCTTATGTCAAAACGAGTTGTTTTTTATTTTCAAGTCTTTTGTTAGGGGGGCTTGTTTTAGGGGCTAATCATATCGTCTATGCTGACGATATGACTAGTTCATCACCTGATAATTCAATCACTTCTGTGATGTCATCTGCTCCATCTAGAACTGAAGACAAGCTCACTCAGGCACCCACCAATACCCTTTCTGATACTACTAATACTCTCAATACAAGTCATTTAGTAAACAACCAAGTAAACCAATCTACTCAATCAGAAACTTCATCAAATAACTCTACTACTCCTGAAATCACTGATGTCAGTAATTTCCCTAACTCAGAACCCAACCTCATCAAAAATAGTGATTTCTCTCAAGTCATTCCCTCGTCCAAGCCTGATTCCAAGTGGGCAAATCAGCAAGAAGCCAAGGACTGGTCACTCTATATCGACCCTAAACAATCGCAAGCGACTAGTCCGACTATTCAGGTTGATCATGGTAAGTTGGTGATTGATAGTTCTCAAGACTTTCGTGGGGCTGTGACCCAAAACGTTCCGATTGATGCGTCAAAACAGTACCAGATTTCGTTTGACATCGACACTGAAAATAAAGTTGGACAAGCTTTTGTTAGAATTCTTGAGAAGAGTCCCCAAGCTGGATCTGCCGATCGGATTTGGCTGTCTCCGATGACTAGTGGAACAGCCAGCAAAAGACATGTCACCAAGCTCTACAACCCTTTTTATAACATCTCGACTGTCACTGTTGAACTCTATTATGAGAAGGGAACTGGTAAAGTTGCCTTTGCTAACCTTTCCATGTTTGCTGTTGGACCAAAAGATACGGGGGCTCCAAAGCCTCTAACTTATACACTCGAAGACAAGATTCAGCTTCCTCTCACTAAAACCCACGTTCTCAATTTTCCTGACTACCACTACGCCCTTGAGGACAGTTCTGTAGCTGATCTAGTCCATGGCCTGCTAATTCCTAAAGCCGCCGGCCAGACCACCCTAAGCATCGCTGCTCCCGACGGCCAAGTCATCAAAAAGATTCCCTTATCCGTTCTACCATCTGCCCAAGATAAGTATGATCAATTAGTCAAACAATGGAACGACATTACCTTTGGCAACAAGGTCTTTGATGCTTCTGATGCAAATATGCTACGCTTATTTAATGACTTAGAAACGACAGTAGCTTCGCATATCAGCCGTTTTAATAGGCAAGCTGATCGTATAGCCCTTTGGAATGATCTGAGTAACTACGCCAATTCATCACAGATCACTAGCACTTATCGCCGTTTGGAAGAGATCGCTAAGCAAGTGGTGACCCCTACATCACAGTTTTATCAGGATGCTAATGCCATTAGAGTTGTAAAAGAGGGCATGGCTTGGATGGCTCTTAATGTCTACAATTCAAACAAAGACATTGACGGCAAGGCCAATTGGTGGGATTATGAAATTGGTAGCCCACGCGCCATTGTCAATACACTTTGTCTCTTAACTGATTACTTCACAAAAGAAGAAATTAGGAAATACACAGATGCCATTGAACATTTCGTCCCTGATGCCAATTACTTTAGGATGACCCTGACCAATCCATTTGCTGCTTTAGGTGGCAATCTTGTTGATATGGGCCGTGTCAAAATTATTTCTGGCATCCTCAGAAAAGATAATCAATTAATTGCGAATGCAACAAATTCGCTGGCTAATCTCTTTACAACTGTCTCAGAGGGCAACGGTTTTTATCAAGATGGTTCCTATATTGATCATACCAATGTCGCCTATACCGGCGCATACGGTAACGTGCTGATTGACGGGATTTCTCAGTTAATCCCAATTGTTCAACAAACTGACCACAAGATCCCAGAAGATAAATTAAGGTTACTTTATCAGTGGATAGATAAGTCTTTTCTGCCCTTAATAGTGCACGGTGAATTAATGGATATGAGTCGAGGCCGGTCAATTAGTCGAGAAACAGGTCCTTCACATGCAGCAACTATTGAAGTACTTCGTGGCTTCTTAAGACTTGCTAATATGTCAGATTTAAAAGAAAACCTTGAATTGAAAGCAAAAATAAAGAGTATCTTACAATCAGATACTTATTATAATCCTTATGATAATTTAAAATCATATCAAGACATTTCAAGTTTCAAAGCTTTATTAGCTGATTCAACTATTAAACCATATGAAATAAAAACACAACTGACTACCTTTAACAGTATGGATAAGATTGCATATTACAATGCTGAGAAAGACTTCGGCTTCGCTTTATCTCTCTATTCTAACAGAACTCAAAACTTCGAAGCTATGAATGATGAAAACACTAGAGGCTGGTATACCAGTGATGGCATGTTTTATTACTATAATAAGGACCTCGCTCACTATAGCAAGGACTACTGGCCAACTGTTAACCCCTATTACCTACCAGGAACCACAGAAAATACGGCTCCTAGAGAAGATGTGACAGCCAAATTATTGAAACAATATGGGGAGGAAGCTACTAAGAAAACAGGACAAGTAACCAATCCCTCAGCATTTGTTGGCTCATTAGCTTTTAATAATTACTTTGGCAGTGCTACCATGGATTTCACCAATTGGGATAATACCTTAAGAGCAAATAAGAGCTGGGTTATTCTTAATGATAAAATTGTCTTTCTTGGAAATTCAATTACGTCATCCAGTAAAGACTCTGTCTACACAACTATTGACCAGCGAAAAGAAAATCAAGAATCTCCTTATAAAGTTTATATTAATGGCAACCTTGTTGCGCTTGAAGATGGTATAGAACACAGTCATTCGAATGTCAAAACCATCTTACTTGAAAGTTCAAAAACTGAACTTAATATCGGCTATGTCTTCTTAGACCCTACAAGTATCACAATCAGTAAGACTCTTCAAACTGGAACTTGGCATGCTATCAATCTACCAACCAAGAACACTGATTTGAAATCAAATACCTTTATCACCATCAAACAAGCACATACTGCAAGTGATAACTCCTATGCTTATTATATGGTACCAAAGGCAACTAGTGACCTGTTAACTGACTTAAGCCATAACAAGCAAATTCAACTGCTTCAAAATGATAAGCAAGTACAGGTCGTTTATGACAAAGCAAGAAAATTATGGACAGTAATCAAACGAGACAAGACACCTTATCTGATTAACAAGCAACTACAATTGACAGATGCTGGACTCTATATGGTGCAAGAACAAGGAAATAAGTATCAGATTGTCACTTATGACCCTGTCAGCATGCGTAAACACGAGACAAGTGTTTTGACGCACCACACCCCCTTAACCTGACTAGCTCATTGCCTGTCCTTTGCAATGTAAGGCTAAAGCATTTTGAACAGTATCAATATATTCCTTGCTACGGTAACTCTCATAACCATGAAGAGATTAATTTTCCGATGCAATCTCTTTCACCTTCTCATCTTTTGAAAGCACAAAGCAATCTGTCTCCACAGATTAACTTAGCTGATCTTCTATTCAACATCAAAGTCCTAACAGCTACCTGGAGAAGCGCTCTTCCTTTTTCTCTAACTCATTTATTAGAAAGCATCTCTTAACCAATAAACCATCTAGTCAAAAAGAAGCTGAGAACATCTTGTAGGTTGTCCCAGCTTCTTTTAGCTTTATTTAGTGCATATAAAAATGATTACAACTAACATAGTTTTATATTTCTTCATATTATCTCCTTTATTAAATACACAAAATCAATCCATTTCTAATTCACTTATAGTATACTACAAATTAAAATTTTATTAGCATTTGAGACTGTTTTATTCTAGTTAATAATGAACACCAAAAACCTCCCTTACAGTTTTTTCCTGTAGGGGAGGTTCTGTTATTTTTTACAAGTCGACTCTTTCCACTCTATCTTACAATCAAATGTTTTTTGTGCTTCTCCATAAGTTGATCCTTCAATCTCATTTATAAGAATTTTTGCCGCTTCCATTCCTTCATTAAATGCAGGTTGGACAATTGTTGTAACTGTCGGAGATGAAAAGTTGGTCCACTCTAGATTGTCGAAACCAACTAACCCAATATGAGGCATAGAAAATTCTAATTTTTTCATCACTTCAAAGACCATATGGAGTGCCCAACAATTAGGAACAAAAACTAAAGTCTTTTTCTTTCGATCAACAACTTGATTCAAATAATCTTCTAAATATTTAGTATCTGTATCATCCTGTTCAATGATTAATTTTTTAAAGTCTAAGTTTTTTTCTGATAAAGCATCAATAAACCCTGAAGCACGTTCAATCCTTGTACTCAAGAGACTCGGATCTGCTGTAATCATGACAAATTCTTCATAGCCTTTTTCAATTGCAGATTGAATCATGTCATAAACAGCATCATAATTATTTGTTTTTACCCAGTTTGTTTTATGTTCATATAATTGACTATCAAAAAACACCATATGTTTTTCTTTTTCATTAATGATTCTTGAATATTTTCTAAAATTAGATGTTGGTTGAATAATAAAGCCATCAACACCTAAATTCAGCATATTTTCAATGTAATAATCTTCATTTTTAGAATCATAATTACTATTTCCAATTAAAACTTGATAATTATTTTCTTTGGTAACTGTTTCTATTCCCTTTACAATTTGATTTGAAAAAGTATTCGTGATATCTCCTATCAATACCCCAATCAAATTGGTTCTTTTAGAGTTCATACTACGAGCTAGAGCACTTGGTTTATAACCTGTTTCTTTAATAACATCTTCAATTCTTTTCCTTGTCTCTTCTGACATCTTTTCGAACTTTTGATTTAGATAAAAGGATACAGTTGTCTTTGATGTATTAGATAGTTGTGCAATATCCGTTATTGTAATTTTTTTTGACAAACTAAATTTCCCTTCTTGATGATTTTCCTTTTTAATAAGATTAGTATAACATATTAATACTTGACAGGCAGTAAGTTGGTAACTAAATGACTTAACTTTTCAGTCTGTAAATGTTTTTAGACTTTTTATCTATAACGACAATTTTTCCTCTACATTTCACACCATCAACTTTATATAGTTTATCACCACTTAGGATATCCTCCGCTTGGATTCCAATCACATAATGATAATCATCTCCGATTATCTCAAAACCAAAACTATTCTTTAATTCTTTATTGCTACCCGTTTGAAGCAATGGCTGGCGCTTAACCAGACAATTCTTATCTGTTAATAAGGTATAATCATATATGACATCTTTGAACTTAGCCTCTTTGACAATTTTTTTACTCTGCGTAAATTCATTGTATCTTTTAGAAATAGCCAACTGCTCTTCTCTGAAGGGATTATCACTTGTAAGTTGTAAATCATTCACCGTCTGTTCATTAAAAATCACCTGATCATCCAGTATAAACTGCGTTGTTAGACGGTGTTCCCCTGGGCAATTAAGCTTATCAAGAATTAAGGTAATCCCATGTGGCAATGCTAGAACGCTTCGCTTGTGTATTAATTTCACCCCATCTTCTAGCTGAGAAGAAAAGCTAGATTCAATCAATGACAGATCATTCTCTTCTTTTAAGGTCAAGTAGTCAGCATTTGGATAAGTAAAGTAACTCCATGAATCTTTGACGGCTTCCACTGCTTGATCATCAATTAAACAAGTTGAATGCCCCTTAGAACTTCTTAGTTCATGCCGCAAACTATCCTCTTCATAGGTATAACGACCTGGGTCAACAAAAATTGGCCGTCCCTGATCATAGAGACAGATACTATTTTGGTCACTATGACTATGTGCACTTCCTAATGGGCCACATTTGTAAAAAAGGAAACGACGGTGATCATGTAAGCAAACATGGCCACTGGACTCAAATAGTCGCCCTTCTTTACATGTTTCAAGTGGCTTAAGCTCCTTAAAGGTCTCCACACCTTTTTCTCCAAAATAGAGAAGTGATTCAATATCTAAGTGATTAAAAGATTTTGAGGCTAGTCGATTTGACTGTAGAAGGACAGCCGACATGGTTAATATATCTCGGGTATCAGTAACATCACTATCCCCAAAGGCAAATTGATGATGGTCTGGACCTGTCATCATATAGATGTATTCACTCATCTCAACCAATGTCGACTGATAAAGACCTTTATAGGATGGAACCAAGATGGCCAACTCAAGCAGTGATCTATAGACTTCAACATGGTACATGATTGATTGTTCATATTGACTACCATCTTCAAGGACCTGTAATCTAATTTGCTCAAAAAGTTCTTTTTCAGCAAACTCTTTTATCTCTGCTAATTGTATTGCATCCTCATAGTAATAAAACCAAGCTAAGATAGCTGTCGTCTGCAAGATGCCCCAATTACTTAGGGTATATTTTTCAATGTAATTGTCATACAAGAAGACAAATTGTTTTCTTACTGAAGAGATAATTTTATCTTCTTCTGTTTTACTAATGGCATTAAATCGCTTTAAAAACAGAAGTGCTTTTAACCATGCCAAACATCTAATACCAGTATCTAAAGTTCTAGATGTTAAGGAATTTTTATCTAATAGATAGTCTCTACCAATCCAATCAAAAATAAAATATTTGATTTTATCAAGATATTTGTCATCCCCTTCAACGAGATAGACCACAACTAATTTGTATAAATAGGACTGTCGATTTAACATAAAATTCCATTCAGGATCATCAGTCACCTGCTTATCCCAATGGATTACTTCCAAGTGATAGGGAACAGGGCAAGGCTCCATATCCCAATTATCATTAAAAATGAAAGTATTCTCCATCAGCAAATCGACGTTTTCTTTGATGCGTTTGTAATCTGTCTGATTATAAGTTTTAATATAATCTCTACAGAATCCTTCTTCGAAAGATTTAAAAAATTGACTGACTAAAGTCTCTGTTTTACTTTCCATATTTTTCCTAACTTCTTTAAAAAGGCAAAAAGGATGTGGTAAATAGATACCAATCCTTTTGTCATAAATTAAGCAAGAATACCTAACCAGCTACCAATAATACCAATGATTACTGTTAAAATTACAAGTTTATATGTAGACCATTTTTTATTTTTAATTAAATAGAACATTAATAGTGTATATAATACTGGTAACATTGCTGGTGCAATTTTATCTAGCATCCCTTGAACAGTTACAATTTTTTGAGAAGCATTGGTAACTTTATCTGGCGCAAATGTATATGGAATTGACAATTTAACTTGTGTAGCTGCCAAACTTGAAATAACAGTTACCCCAATGATATTTGCAGCTCTTGAAACAACTGCCATTTGTTCACTAAGTTTATCAATAAAACTTGTTCCTAATTTATAACCATATAAACCAGTAGCTAATTTAATACCTGTCAAAATAGCATTCATGGCCACGAAGAATAAGATTGGACCTAAGACTAATCCATCTGTTGCTAGTGATGCTGCAATTGTAGAAAATAGTGGCGCCAAACAGAATTGTGACAGTGAATCACCAATACCTGCAAGTGGACCCATTAAAGCCATCTTGAAGCCACGAATTTCTTCTTCTGGACGTTCATTATCTAACATGGCCAAGTGTAAACTTGTTACAAATGGTAAGAAATGTGGATTTGTATTGTAGAATTCTACGTTTTCTTCTAGTGCTTTTGCAAGGCCTTCTTTATCTTCACCATAGTGTTTCTTTAAAGCAGGATAAATTACGTTAGCATAACCAATCCCTTGATAGTTACTGTAGTTAAAGCCGTTTTGTAAGTAGAAGCACGTAAGGCCGTTTTTGTATAATCACTTTTTACTAATTTATTAGATCCAGTCATCGTGGTCATCTCCCTCAGATTCATTCTCAACTACTGAAGTGGTTGGTTTTTTATAAATATCAATAAGTGCAAAAATAGTTGCAATTAAAGCGACACCAATTGTAGGGATACCGACAACTGATCCAGTTGAAATACCTGTTAATACACCTGCTTCATTAGCTGTTGGTGTTAAGACTGGTAAACCAAAGTAAACTGCTAAAACATAACCTAAGATAATGTATGGAATAAGTTCTTTCTTAGCCATTACAGATAAAATCATGCAAAGCCAATAGCTGGTAACATTTTACCTGCTAAAGTTAATCCATTAAGCAATACAGGAGGAATCATTGCAAATAGTTTTGTTAATGTATCCATTGACAAGGCACCTGTAATCCCTAATATGAAACCGACAGCCGCAAATGCCCAAATCGTTCCGTTTGCTGCAATTTTGAATTTTTTAAAGTCTCCATTTTGAAGAGCTTTTTTAGCCGCTCCAGGTGCACCAGCGAAGGCTGTATAGACTGCAGTTTGGATAAATTGGATTCCAACAGCAATCGGTGTAGATAAAGCAAGTGCTGCTTCTGGCGTAATTTTATCTTTGGCTGCAACTGTTGTAATAGCCATTAATGTCCCAAAAATACCAGGTCCGATTGGGTTTGGCGGAACTGTACCACCGGCACCAACACCAAATCCCATATAAGCAAGTTCTGAGATTGCTCCCACAGCCAAAGCTGTTGGAATATCACCTAAAATAATTCCCACACCAAATGATAAAACGATACATCTATTGGTGTATAGTCCAAGTAGCATTCCACTAAAACAGAACGCTGTCCACAAGCCGATTAGAATTGCTTGGAATAAACTGATTGTCATAAAAATCTCCTTATAAGATTAAACTTTTTCTAAAATATTAATTGGGGCAGCCCATCATTACCAGTTGGTGTTGTTTTAGTATTAAACTTAACATTGTATTTTTCGTTCATAAGTTTAATAGCATCCTTATCTTCTTGCCCTAGGAAAATTGAACGTGTTACTTGTTCTTTACCTTCAGCATTATGAATGTTTCCAATGTTAATTTCATCGATTGGAACGCCGCCTTTGACTAATCTAAGCGCATCTTTCAAATCTTTAACAATTAAAAAGATTGATTGAGCTGGACTTGCTTTATGAATAATATCAATTACTTTGTCGACACTAAAGAATCTTAGAGCAATTGAACTTGGAACGACAGTTTTCATCAAAGTTTGTTGAATTTTATCTGTAGAAACGGCATCATTAACTACAATAACCGTATTACAGCTTAAAAATTTTACCCACATTTGGCCTTGACCATGGATTAATCGTTCATCGACACGTGTCATAACAATATTTGGTGTTGTCATAATTTTTCCTCATCTAGTAACTTATTACCAGTATACTTCCCAATCTTTATAGAATCTTAATAGTGCTTCTAGGTAATAGTAGTCACCCCAAATATTACCTTCGTCAACACCTTTTCCAGAATGCCAAGAATAGACACCATGTAAGAGTAATGGTCTACCTAGGCTAAATTCTTTATTTGCGTAATTATCAATCAGACTTCTTAGCATAGCATGCATAGCATATTTGTAAATTTCTTTATCTGAATCTACTTCAGGTAAATATTTCAACATTTCATGAATGCCACAAACTGCAGTTGCTGTTGCTGAAGAATCTCTTGATTGATCTGAACCATCATTAAAGATCAAATCCCAATAAGATACACAATCTTTTGGTAATCTATTTAAGAAATAATTAGTCATTCCTTTAAATAAATCAATTTGATTCTCATCTTTCATTTTGCGATAAGATAATGGAATACCATAAATACCCCAAGCTTGTCCTCTAGCCCATGAAGACTCATCATTATAACCTTGACGTGTCACACCTTTTAATGGTGCGCCTGTTTCAGGATCAAAATAATAGGTATGGAATGAAGAGGCATCATCACGAATAACAGTATTTGCTGAGGCATAAAAATGCTTTTCTGCAATTTCCTTATAACGGACATCACCTGTTTCTTCATATGCAAAGAATAAGAGTTGAATGTTTAAGAGGCAGTCGATGATTAATCTGTAATCTTCTTTCTTGCCGAGCTCACCCCAGGCTTGAATGAAGCCACCTTTTTCTTGGAAACGTTCAATCAATTTATCAGCAGCTTTAATAGATGCTTCTCTAGCTTCTGGACTCTTATCAATTCTATATTGAGCCATACAAGAAGGCGTATACAAGAAACCTAAATCATGATGATCTAATTCAATTCTCTTTTCAACACGATCTAAGAATGACAGAACGTTTTTATGTCCTAAAGCTTTAAACTTGTCATCTTTTGAATAGTCATATGCTAACCATAAGCAACCTGTCCAAAAGCCATTTGTCCATTCTGTATTGTCCATAATAGGATACACATTATCTTTTGTGGCAGGTGTTGGAAACTCTTCTTTAAAATAATCACTATTAATTGAAAGTTGTGCTAAAGCATCTTGAATAGCCTTTTCAATTTCACTCTTGGTTAAAAGCTTAGTATCTAAAAATTTGTTAGGATTTTCGATTGGTTCTAAGACAATTTTTTTAATTTCATTCACCTTATATCCCTCCTTCAAAGCTTTCTTCATCTTCTAAAAGACATTTAGAAAAGTCACTAATACCATTTTGAGCAGCTTCAATCACTTTATCAGCTAAACTATCTAAATTACTTTCAATAGTTCGTGTAAATGCAGCTTCAAGCAACATTGCTAAATTTAAACCTGATAATACTTTAATATTTTTATCCCCATGTTCAACTGACAAGGTTGATGAAATATTAAATGGTGTGCCACCAAGTAAATCAGTTAAGATTAAAATATCTTGATTTTCAGACAATTCATTCTGAATTTCTTCTTTTAGCTGATCAGCAGATTTACCAGCAGTAAAATTAATAGCTACTACATCTTCTTGTTGACCTGCTATTAATTCTAGTGAAGTTAAAATGCCATTTGGGAATTGACCATGTGCTACAACAATTATTTTTGTCATGCTACCTCCTTTTGAGTTTACCGGTTTACTTAATAAATTGATTATAGCGTTTTCAAAATCATCTGTCAATCACTTTTTTAAAAGAAAATTATTATTTGTTTTCTGTGAAAAACTCATGTTTTTACATTTTTTTGACTTTCTTTCATTAGATAACGGTAATTTCGCAGATCAAAATCACCATTTAAAAAAATCTTTGCCATAATTGTGTAGTTCTTTTCTTGACAAAACCGGTTTACTTTGATAATATTCACGTAAACGGGTTTACTGCCTAAAATTTGGAGGACACATATGGAAAATACATTTTTAGAAAAACATTTTTCTTTACAAGGAAAAGTTGCACTCGTTACAGGAGCTTCATATGGCATTGGATTTTCAATTGCTAGTGCATTAGCTGAGGCTGGCGCTACTATTGTTTTCAACGACATTAAAGAAGAGCTTGTTCAAAAAGGAATTGATGCCTACAAGGAAATCGGAATTACAGCTCACGGTTACGTCTGCGACGTTACTGATGAAGAAGGCATCCAAGCAATGGTCAAACAAATTAAAGAAGATGTTGGTGTCATTGATATCTTAGTTAATAATGCTGGTATTATTAAACGTACACCAATGTTGGAAATGTCATCAGCAGATTTCCGTCAGGTTGTTGATATTGACTTAAACGCACCATTTATTGTCTCAAAAGCTGTTTTACCAGGCATGATTGAAAAAGGCCATGGTAAAATCATTAATATTTGTTCAATGATGAGTGAACTTGGTCGCGAAACAGTTGCTGCTTATGCTGCTGCCAAAGGTGGTTTAAAAATGTTAACAAAGAATATTGCATCTGAATTCGGTTCAGCTAATATTCAATGTAACGGCATTGGCCCTGGCTATATTGCTACACCACAAACTGCTCCACTTAGAGAAAAACAAGCAGATGGAACTCCACATCCTTTTGATCAATTTATTATCTCAAAAACACCTGCAGCAAGATGGGGTACTTCAGAAGATTTAGCTGCTCCTGCTGTATTCTTAGCAAGTGATGCATCTAACTTTGTCAATGGACATATACTTTATGTTGACGGTGGTATCTTAGCTTATATCGGTAAACAACCTGAATAATGGAAAGGAATCAAAATTCAATGAAAATCGCATTAATTAACGAAAATAGTCAAGCTTCAAAAAATAGTATTATCTTCAATGAATTAAAAACAGTTGCAGATAAAAAAGGCTTCCAAGCTTTTAATTATGGTATGACTGGTGAAGAAGGTGAAAACCAATTAACTTATGTACAAAATGGTTTACTTGCTTCTATCCTTTTATCAACAGGTGCGGCTGATTTTGTTATCACTGGTTGTGGTACAGGTGTTGGTGCCTTACTAGCATCTAATAGCTTCCCTGGTGTGACTTGTGGCTTTGCTGCAGATCCTGTAGATGCTTATCTTTTCTCACAAGTTAACGGTGGTAATGCACTTTCACTTCCTTTCGCAAAAGGTTTTGGTTGGGGTGGCGAGCTTAACCTTCGTTACATGTTCGAACGTTTATTCGAAGAAGAAAAAGGTGGTGGCTATCCTAAAGAACGTGCTATTCCAGAACAACGTAATGCTGCCATTTTAGAACAAGTTAAAACAGTTACTTATAAAGACTTGTTAACAATTCTTAAAGAAATTGATCAAGACTTCCTTAAAGAAACAATTGATAGAGCAACATTTAAAGAATATTTCTTTGCTAATTGTCAAGTCGCAGAAATTGCAGATTATTTACAATCAGTTCTGAACGCCTAATCACAGAAAGGATTCCGGTTTCCATGTCAAAAGTACTTTTTTTTGGTGAACCACTCATCCGCATCACACCTTCAGACTATGACCACCTAAGCAATAAAGCAAAAACAGATATATTTTTTGGTGGTTCCGAAGTAAATATTGCAAGAGCTCTACAAGGTTTTGGTCAAGATAGTAAATTGCTGACCGCTTTGCCAGATAATTATATGGGGGATCAATTCACACGCTTTTTAACCGAAAGTCATATTGATTGTTCCCATATTCAGAAGCAAGGTGACCGCATCGGTATTTACTATTTAGAAAATACAGTTGGCTGTCGGCAAGGTGAGGTTATTTATGATAGAAAAAATAGTAGTCTCCATGATTTCCAAGTAAATGACCTAGACTACGACAAATTATTCCAAGATGTCTCTTTATTTCATTTTAGTGGCATCACCTTATCACTATCAGAAAATACGAGCACAATAACCGAAACATTAGTAAATGAAGCGAAAAAACGAGGTATACTAATCTCCTTAGACCTAAATTTTCGCAGTCATTTAATCTCAGTTCTTGAAGCAAAAAAACTTTTCTCTCACTTTGCTGAATCTGTCGACATCTGTTTTGGAATTGAACCATTAATGCTAGACGAAAACGATCTGACTTTGTTTAACCGTGATTCCGCTAGTGAAAGTGATATTAAATCACGTATGGCATCTTTAACTGAAAAATATGGCTTTAAAACTATCTTCCATACGTCTCGCTCTCAAGACGAGTATGGTCGTAATAACTATTCAGCCTATTTATATCAAGACAATTCACAATTTGAATTATCAAAGAAAATTACGACGCAATTAATCGAACGCGTTGGAAGTGGAGATGCATTTGTAGCTGGGGCCCTGTATCAGATAATTCAAGGTAAATCAGCCGCTGAGACAGTTGATTTTGCCGTAGCATCAGCTAGCCTTAAATGCACAATTCCAGGTGATAATATGTTTGAATCTAGCGATGCTGTCAATCGTGTCCTCAATCTCTCCAAGGACATTGTTAGATAAGAAGGTAACTAATGAACAAATCTGAAATATTAATTAAACTTAGCCAACAAAAATGTGTAGTAGTTGTGCGCGGAAATAGCAAATCTGAAGGCTTTAATGCCTCAAAAGCATGTATTGCAGGCGGCATCAAAGCCATTGAAGTTGCCTACACAAACAATAATGCCAGTCAGGTTATTGCTGAGTTAACATCAGAATATCAAAATGATGACTCGGTCATTATTGGAGCAGGAACTGTGCTTGACCCAGAAACAGCTCGTTTTGCGATTCTATCTGGGGCAAAATTCATTGTCTCACCGTCTTTTAATCCTCAAACTGCTACCCTTTGTAACCGCTATGCGATTCCATACATCCCTGGATGTATGACAATCACTGAAGTTCAAAAAGCCTTAGAAGCTGGTTGTGAAATGATAAAAGCCTTCCCTGGTGGCACTTTAGGTATGGCATTTATCAAAGCACTTAAAGCACCATTACCACAAGTACAAGTCATGGTAACTGGAGGTGTGAACTTATCCAATGCTTCTGACTGGCTAGAAGCTGGTGCCACCGCAGTTGGAATCGGCGGAGAATTCAACCAATTAGCAGCTCAAGAAAAATTTGAAGACATCACAATGATTGCTGAAAAATACACAAATCTAGTCTCCTAATAAAGCCAAAAGAACTTTGAACAGCTCCCTGTCAAGTAGACAGTCAAATAATAAAAGATAAGTTAAGCAACCTGATTCCTGAATTCCATGGGAGTCAGGTTGTTTAACTTTGATTGATAAGGTTGAGTGTTGTAGAATTCAATGTAAGGTTCTACATCTGTGACTAACTCATCATAAGTCTTGTATTTCTTAAAATGCCCAAAGAAACTTTCTGAAAAGGCAACAGTTTTCTGTACAAATTTTATAAAGTGCTTTTTAGTTGATAATTATCAAATTTTTATTAACTCCAATATCACAATTTGAATAAGTTATACCAAATTATCCAGAATCATCATCTATTTAGTTAAAATCCTTGTGTTGTAAAAAGTTAATACAAAAAACAATGACACGCCTCCACCAACCAAATGTGGGAAAATTTTACTTAATAAAATTAATTTCCTTCCCTTCATTTTTTTAAACTTTCAAAATACAAATATATAAAACAACTATTGATATAAGACACAATTGATGATAGAATCAGGTAAAGGAAACTCGTAGTTAAATTCCAGTTTCCTACAGGGGGTGGCTTTTGAATAAAAATATTCGTAAATACTATGCTGTTTTAGGGATATCAATGGCGTTAGGAATAAGACAGTTATCTATGACAATCATTATACCTTTCTTAACTACTTACAGTAAAACATTAATTGGTTCTACTCCTATATTAGCGGGATTAACTATAGGAATATTTGGATTAATGCAGGCTATTTTTCAAGTTCCATTCGGAATGTTAAGTGACAAATATGGTAATAAAAAAATAATGATAGTAGGATTATTGCTTGTAATTGGAGGATTATTACTATCAGCATTTGCAAAAAATATTTACACCTTTATATTAGCAAGGGCAATACAAGGAAGTGGCGCAATAATTGGCGTAGGATATTCATGGTCTTCTTCGATTTATAACAAAAATGATCAGGATATTCCTATGAGTATATTAGGATCTTTCATTTCAATGTCGGCAGCAGTGGCTTTTTTACTGGGGCCAATATTAATCCTATTTGTTAACATAAAAGAAATATTTTTAATATGTAGCACGATACTAATTGTAAATTTAATTTTTATTGGTTATTTTATAAATGACAACTATTCTAAAGGTGATAGTGAAATATTTAAAATAATAGAGGTAAAAAAACTAATAAAAAACAAAAAAATTGTCCTATTTAACAGTATCGCATTTATAATGAATTTCATTATGATATCAATTTTTTATTCTATCCCTTTAACAATAGAAACCACAATAGGACAAAATAAAATGTGGGAAATATTATTACCAACTATTATTTTTTCAATTTTTATATTAAAATTTGCAATAAATAAAAAAGAAAAATACCAGGATTTAATTTTTAAGTTTGCATTAGGATTAGTAATGGTAAGTACTATTGTTTTATCGATGAATAATAGTTTTAAATATCTTTTTATTGGAATGGCTCTGTTTTTTAGTGGTTATTTAGTTAGCCTAACATTTATGGCGATTGAAATAAATCAATTTACAGATAACACTATTAAAGGTACAGTGAATGGCATATATAATTCCTTTCAATATATAGGAAATTTTATTGGAGCTATATTTTCAGGATTATTTTTCGTAAAAAATCCTGATTATTTTTGGATAGTATTGATAATTATATCAACTATATCTTTAATGTTATCATTTAAAATATATAAAAAGGGGAAACGTGAAAGATAGAATTTTAGAAGTTATATTTGAGTTAATTCAAGAAAAAGGCATAAAAAAACTTACATTAGATGATATAAGTAGAAAACTCAAAATTAGCAAGAAAACTTTATATAAATATTTCAAAAGCAAGGATGACATGTTAATTGAATACATCGATTCTTATATCCAATTTGAAAAAGAAGGTACACTTAGAATATATGAAAATAAGGATGGTATTATTGAAAAAATTTTTGAAATAATTAATGCAAGGTATAAATTTTTCATTCCAATGAGAATAATAGAGGAATTAAAAGTTTTATATCCAAAAGAGTGGCTAAAAATTGAAGAGCTAAAAGAATTTAAACTTGAGCTAATTACTAATTTGATTAGTAAAGGAATTTCACAAGGTATATTCAAGGAGCAAATTAATTATATAGTTTTAAAAAAATTACTAGTGAATATTAGTAATGAATCAGATGACCCTGATTATTTGATAGAAAACGACTTAACTTTCAAAACTTTTATCAAAGAATCTCTAAACATTATTTTTGAAGGAATTAAAAAATAAGTACGTTCTCAACTTTCCTGACTACCACTACGCCATTGAGGACAGTTCCATAGCTGATCTTGTCCATGGCCTACTAATTCCTAAGACCACGCTAAGTATCACTGCCCTGACGGCCGACTCAACTATCAAACCCTATCAGTTGAAAACACAACTGACTACTTTTAACAGCATGGATAAAGTTGCTTATTACAACGCTGAGAAGGATTTCGGCTTCGCTTTATCTCTCTATTCTGACAGAACTCAAAACTTCGAAGCTATGAATGATGAAAACACTAGGGGCTGGTACACCAGTGATGGCATGTTTTATTACTATAATAAGGATCTCGCTCACTATAGCAAGGACTACTGGCCAACTGTTAACCCCTATTACCTACCAGGAACCACAGAAAATACGGCTCCTAGAGAAGATGTAACAGCCAAATTATTGAAACAATATGGTGAGCAAGCCACTAAGAAAACAGGACAAGTAACCAATCCCTCATCATTTGTTGGCTCACTAGCCTTTAACAATTACTTTGGTAGTGCAACAATGGATTTTACCAATTGGGATCACTGCTTAACAGCCAACAAGAGTTGGGGAATTCTTAATGATAAAATAGTCTTTCTTGGAAACGCCATTACTTCTAGCAGAATCGACTCCGTCTTCACAACCATTGACCAGCGAAAAGAATGCACAGACTCCCCGTATAAGGCTTATATCAATGGTGACCTGCTTCTACTTGACGATGGACTAGAACACCCTCATAGCAATGTCAGAACGATCTTACTTGAAAGTGCAAAGCCTGAACTAATTATCGGCTATGTCTTCTTAGAACCTACAAGTATCACAATCAATAAGACCCTTCAAACCGGAACTTGGCATGCTATGAATCTACCAACCAAGAACACTGATTTAAAATCAAATACCTTTATCACTATCAAACAAGCACATACTGCAAGTGATAACTCCTATGCTTATTATATGGTACCAAAGGCAACTAGTGACCTGTTAACTGACTTAAGCCATAACAAGCAAATTCAACTGCTTCAAAATGATAAGCAAGTACAGGTCGTTTATGACAAAGCAAGAAAATTATGGACAGTAATCAAACGAGACAAGACACCTTATCTGATTAACAAGCAGCTGCAATTGACAGATGCTGAACTCTATATGGTGTAAGAACAAGGAAACAAGTATCAGATTGTCACTTATGACCCTGTCAGCATGCGTAAACATGAGACGAGTGTCACTTTCCAGAATCAAGATAAACAATTGGTTTTTATTAAAACACAACCATATATCAACTATTTAGCTAAAAAGATCTCTGACCCACATCTTTTCAAATAAAAAAACAGTTGATGACTAATAGAAACTCTCATCAATTTATAGCATCAACTCGACCTAAGGCTTACAAAAAAATCACCATCCCAATGGTGACCTATTACTTAGATTGGGCAACAAAACATACCAATCAACTACCTTACTTACTAGAAAATATAGTTAGTCAAACTATCTGATCATCTAACTAATAGAACAAAATGAACCTCCTAGGTCAAAGCAATAGCTTCCCAGGAGGTCCATTTTTAGTCTAATCATCTTGTTACGAAGTCGACTCTTTCCACTCTATCTCACAATCAAATGTTTTTTGTGTTTCTCCATAGGTCGAGCCTTCGATCTCACTGATGAGAATTTTGGCTACTTCTATTCCTTCTTCGAAGGCCGATTGGACAATGGTTGTAACAGTTGGTGATGAGAAGTTGGTCCATTCTAAATTGTCAAAGCCAACAAGGCTAACTTGAGGCATATCAAAGGCTAACTTGTTTCATTACTTCAAGGACCATGTGGAGCGCCCAGCAATTGGGCACAAAAACTAAGGTCTTTTTCATACGATCAATGGTTGTTTCTAGAAATGCTTCAACAGTTTTCTTATCTTTATCAACCTGGTCAATAATTAATTTGTGGTAATCGTAATTCTTTTCGGACAAGGCATCAATGAAGCCTGACGACCGCTCAATCCGTGTACTAAGGAGACTCGGATCTGCTGTAATCATCACAAATTCTTCATAGCCTTTGTCAATAGCCGATTGAATCATGTCCTAAACAGCACCATAGTTATTGGTCTTGACCCAATTTGTCTTATACTCATACAACTGACTATCAAAGAAAACCATATGCTTTTCTTTTTTCTTGATAATTCTCGAATATTTCCTGAAATTAGAGGTTGGTTGAATGATAAAGCCACCACGCCCAAATTCAACATGTTTTCAATGTAATGGTCTTCATTTTTCGAATCATAATTACTATTACCAATGATGACTTGGTAATTTTTTCCTTGGTAACTGTCTCTATACCTTTAACAATTTGATTTGCAAAAGTATGTGTAATATCTCCAATCAAGACACCAATCAAATTAGTCCGTTTTGAATTCATACTACGCGCCAAAGCACTTGGCTTATAGCCTGTTTCTTTTACAACTTCTTCAATACGTTGACCTATCTCCTCAGACATCTTTTCAAATTTTTTGTTGAGATAAAAAGATACAGTTGTCTTTGATGTATTAGATAATTGTGCAATATCTTTATTGTATTTTTTTGCCAAATGACATACCTTTCTGGAAGTTTCTTCCTATTTATGATTAGTATAAGTATGACACAATAGTGTACGGCAATTAAAAGTTAAGTGTCACTCAGCTTAACTTTTTAAACAGTAAACTCGTTCCTTCTTTTTGTCACAAACGATAATTTTGCCACGACATTTAACCCCATCAATGTGATACAATTTGTCTCCACTTAGAATGTCTTCTGACTGGATCGCGATAAGATAATGATAGCCATCCCCAAGAATTTCAAAGCCAAAACTATTTTCTAATTCTTTATGACTACTCGCTCGTTTGGCGTAATGGCTGGCGCTTCACTTGACAAGTCATATCTGCCAACAAGGTATAGTCATATAGGTCATCTTTGAAAAAGCCTCTTTGCCAATTTTCTTACTCTGAATTAATTGATTGTATTTGTTAGAAATAACCACCTGCTCTTCTCTGAAGGGATAATCACTTGTCGTTTTTAAATCATTGACAGTCTGATCCTCAAACGACACCTGTCCATCTAAAATAAACTGCGTCGTCAGGTCGTATTCCCCAGGGCAAGTGAGATGATCAAGAATTAGGGTAATCCCTGAAAAGGCAACAGTTTAATAATTGAAGGTTCGGTGCAAATTTTAGTGAAATAGGGAAAGATGACGCTTGCAATCCACTCACCCGTGTAGGGTGAGACAGAGGAATCTGCCAAAGAATTAGCTACAAAAGCTATTTCAATCCACTCACCCGTGTAGGGTGAGACCCAGTCCCACCAACATTAGTTACTGTTACTCCAATTTCAATCCACTCACCCGTGTAGGGTGAGACGTTGTATTGATTCAATTCATGTTACGTTCAATTAAGATCACC